>JBLHLB010000027.1:0-22550 GCA_047618505.1 Planctomycetota bacterium | reverse complement strand
GTGGCGGGGTCCACTTGACGCGCAATCATGAAGCCCATCTCGTGGGCGATCATTTCGCCAGTGACATGCAGGGCCAGGGTCACAAGGCGTAGAAGCGAGCCCAGGAAGAAGCCGATCAAGGCCTCCCGCAGGGCCATGGCACCCAGGGTGATCGGCGCCAGCTCAGCATCGCTGAGGGGCTCACCGTGCACCATGTAGAGCACTCCCGCCAGGGAGATGATCAACGCGATGCGATAGGAAGAGAAGCCCGATCCGAATCCAAGGATCGGCGCCTGAAGGACCATGGTGGTGGTACGCACGACGAACAGAACGAAGGCGGCGATTGCGCCACCTCCGGTCATGAGTTCGAATGCGTCCAGGAAGTCCATAGTGTGATTGGCCGTGATTGGCCCTGATTAGGTGTACTTAGGGGGGGGCAGAACAGCCGTGCCTAGGACAGACCGAAGGTGTTCATCTGGTTCAAGACGTCGAGGCAGTAGTCGCGCAGAATCCCCAGGGCCGGCGCCAGCATTAGCAGGGCCACCGAGAAGACGGCGAGCATCTTGGGCACGAGGCTCAAGGTCTGCTCTTGCACCGAAGTCAAAGCCTGGAAGAGGCTGACGGAAACGCCAACCACCAGTCCGACCATCAGCATCGGACCGGAGATCAGAATGGCGGTCACCAACAGTTGGCGCGCCATGTCGACGACTTGTAGGTCAAGGTCTCCCATGGGGATATTCGAGGGTCAGGGTTAGACGACGAAGGAAGTAACAAGCGACTCGCAGACGAGGTGCCAACCGTCCACGAGCACGAAAAGAAGGATCTTGAAGGGCGTCGATATCATCACTGGCGGCAGCATGAACATGCCCATGGAGATCAGGACACTGGCGATCACGAGGTCGATCACTAGGAATGGAAGGAACAACAGAAAGCCCATCTGAAAGGCGGTCTTTAGCTCGCTGAGAATGAAGGCCGGAACAACAACGCGGAAGGGCAGGTTGTCTGGATCGGTGGCCTCAATGATCGGTTGTCCGTTGAGCCCAACACTGCCGTCGGCGGCGTAGACGGCACCTTGGCTTTGGGACAGGTCAGCCATCTCGGCGAAGAGCACCAGTTCGGATTCGCGCGTATTCGCCAGGAGGAACTCGCGCATCACTCCCCACCCCTTACTAGCCGCCTCATCCGCCGGAAGCGTGCCTTCTTTGTAGGGAGCGTAGGCCTCCGTGTGAATGCGTGTCACAACCGGCCCCATAATGAAGGTGGTCAAGAACAGCGCCAGGCCGATCAGGATCGGGTTCGGCGGTAGCTCTTGCACAGCCAAAGCTCGGCGCACAAAGGACAGCACGATCACGATGCGAGTGAACGACGTCAGGGTGATCAACATCGCCGGAAGCAGCGAGAGCGCCGTAAGCAACAGCGCGATCTCCACCGCGCGCGTTACGCCCATGCCCGCCAGACCTTCGTCTTCGCCATCCTTCTCTGCGTCAAGGCGTTCGAGGATCTCGTCGCCGATAATGGTGTCGAGGTTAGGCGCCTGCGCGGCTTCGGCCTCGATCGGCTGCGACTCGAGGGGTGCGAACCTTGAGAAGTCGACGCCCTGCATTGGCGTCGCCATCAGGGTGCCCTGGAATTGCGCGAGGAAAACAAACAGCGCCAGGCCCATTACGCAGATGCGCTGGGCCTTTGACTTGAGTCCTGCTGTGGTGGAGTTGTTCAACCTAGGATCCCCTTCCCACCTTGTAGGACTGGATGTTCTGGACGTTCTTTGACCGTGCCCGGCGGAGGTACCGCCACGCGTGTTACGGGGCTGGCCGGCGATTCGAGGGGAATCAGGGGCACGTCGTCATTCACTTCGATGTTCAGCGCAACGGATCCGCTGGGTCCGGCGCCCTTGCGGCCGAGCATGCGTGCGAAGACATCAGCCGCGCGCTGGGCGGGCTTGTTCATTTCCACGGACGGAGTGGCATGCTCCGTCGGTTGGGGAATCAGGTCCGTTTCAGGGGCCCCGTCAATCTCACTGATGGCCCGAATCTCCTTGTCGCCCTGTCCCAAGAGGAAGGTGCGGTCATAGCAACGAACAACAACAAGGCGCTGTCGACTGCCCATGGGCAACACGTCGATCACTCGCAGGGATCGGCCGGACGTGCGCATGCGGATCTTGCCGGCCAGGAAGCGTCGGAAGAGCCAAGCGGCGCCAAGGACCAGGGCCAGAATGAACCCGCAAGTCAGGAGGTAGCCGGCCAAGTCGGGCCCTTCGAGGCTCGACTTGGATGCAGCATCTGCGCCGCTTTGGATGATTGAGACAGCCATGGGGATTGGTTGGGGAGGGCGACAGGGGTATCCCGCCACGCAGCCCGTATCGGTTCCTCTTCCCAGCCGCCCGAGTCCCTCACCCTATTGTGTTGGAAAATACGACACCCCCTCTCCTTTCCGAGACTGTCGTGTTTTGCCGCAATCGGAGGATCTGCATCGAATAAACAGGCCCTCGGGCACTAGGAAGGGGTTCACAAGGCAGAACCCCATCACCATTGGGTGATTCCAACTCTCCCCATGGATGTGAGTGGAACCCCCGCTCGAGGCCCAGTTCCGATAATCGGTGACGGGCCGTGAGCTGTTTGCTGAACCGTCAACGCCCAAATTCACGCTGTCGCGAGCCCTGCCAAGCCCCATGCCTCAATCTGCCATCGCTGCCATGCACGCCCATGACTCACGCCTTCACAAGCTGCGCACCGCACGCTTCTGATTGCACTCCCAGGATGCCCTGGAGCTGATCTCCGTTGGGAGCGAAATCCCCCAGGAAGTAGCTGACATCCGGGAGCTCTGCTTCAGAGCGAAGGTTAGCGCTGAGGAAGCACAGCAACTTACCGAGAAGCTCTGCGCCCTGGGGGCGAACCTGATTCGAACGGAAACGAATAAGGGCCTCGACGGAGTGACCTTCGCAACCATGTTAACCACCAAACCGGGCATCAAAGAGCTCTGGGCCGCGGTCGACGCGTCGGCCTAGATTGCTCGCTTAGCCGCGCACATCGCAGGAGCTTCCGGCATTGCCGGTGACCTCCTGGGGAACGTGTTGTCGCAGGGCGACCCGCACCTGCGCGATCTTCTCGCGCTCTAAGCCAACCTCATTGAGGGCGTCCGCCGCGACGCTTTGCACCAGGGCCTGCAAGCGCAGAAACGAATCCACCTTCTTCTGCATCTCCTCCGAACTCGAGCCAGGGCTTGGTCCGGACAAGGCCTGAGCCTCACGCAACCTCAAGTACGCCACATCCGATCGAACGAGGGCTGCGTCTAGGGCAACCCCCCGTCCCTCTGCTCCATTGCCGCCTAGGGCGGCTAGGAGAGCCTCCAAGGCCGCGATCATCTCATCAAGAATCTGGGGGCGAGAGTCCACTAGGCAGCCTTCTTCTTCTCGATCAAGACGTTGCCGGCGGGCTCGGGCTTGACGCGATTCCACGCATCGCTGAGCGTCTCGAGGATGCCCTTCGCATTGGCCACGCGTGTCTTGTCATGCTGCAGGAAGGCCTCTCGCAGCTCGTCCTCAACAAAGAGGTACAGACGCTCCAGCTCTTCACAGAGCGCGGGGTTTTGCGTGTTGTCTAGGGACAGTCGCAGCTCGGAAACGATCGCCTCAGCGCGACGAATGCGGTCGTTAAACTGCACCGTTTCGGTGGAGGCGTCGAAGGTCTCGGCCTGGCCCAAGAAGCGCACGGCTCCCTCGAAGAGCATGCGAATAATCTTGATGGGCGGCGCGCTCTCGACGGCGTTCTGACGGTAGGTTTCGGCTGCGTTGTGCATGGGGGCTCTAGGTCTAAGTTCGCCGGGAATCTCGGTGGAAACCCCGTTGGCGAGGGTGATGAATCAGAAGGATTGGCCGACGAATTGTCTCTGTGCGTTGAGGCGAGAGATCACTTCTTCGAGTCGCGCGTATTGCAGCACGAGGGTCTCTTCTTGCTTCTCAAGGTTGTACTCGAGGCGTTCGATTTGATTGTCGAAGTCGTCGATCAGAGAGTTGAGTGTCGTCCTGCGTCGATCGAAGACACCTTCGATCTCGATGCCGGCGTCGGTTACGGTCGTGTCGACCAGCAGGTCAATGGCAGCGTCCAACTTGTCAAAAACCCCAGTGTCCTCGGCTGAGAACAGAGCCTGGAGGGTATCAGCGTTCTGGGCAATCTTGGCTTCGAAGGTCTCCTCATCCAATGCTAGGGTTCCGTCGGCCGTGAGGTCGATGCCCACCAGCCCAAGAGTAGAGAATCCCTCTGTGTCGTTCTGAACGTCAGCCAGGTCCACATCAAAGAGCGCGCTCGAGAGTGATCGACGAATCGAATACAGAGCCGAATCACCAAACAGACCCCCTCCGGGGCCGCTATCTTCATCGTAGGTATTTTGGTCGTTGATGAACGAAATGACTTCGTTGTAGGACTCAATGAACTCCTTCATGGTGTCCTTGGTCGACTCGAAATCGCGGGACACGGAGAAGCTTATGGCTGCTGTCGTCGTCGATTGAGCAGTGAAGGACAGCCCCTCGACTACACCGTCAAAGACGTTGTCATCGCGCTCGACCCTGAGGCCATCTACGATGGCAACCGCGTTGCTTGCGTCGGTCAACTCCTGCTCGTACACCAGCCCCGTTGTCGTTGTGATGTTCGCAATGTCAAAGTCCCCACCCGTATCATTTCCTGCGAGCACCATTTGGTAGTCAGGCGTCGCCTCGGTCCCTACGTTCACCACGGAGGCAGTAACCGAGTCACCCAGTTGGTCGTTGATCTCGCTCGCGAGGCCATCCAGAGTCACGCCCGTGACGCTAACGCTCGCGGTTGAACCGTTGTAATCGAAGGAGAAATCGCCGCTGTAGAGCGTGGTATCGGAATCTGCCACACCTACAAAAGAATGCCGATCGGCTTGGGCCAGGCTCGTAATTTCCACGGTATGAGCACCCTCTAGCGGGGTCCCGGTAACGTCAAAGGAAGCGACACCCTCCACACTAGCGTCGACGTTGAAGCTGTAGAAATCGTTGTCGCCGGAGAGCTCTTTGGCCTTCTCTTGCAACGACTCCACATGGCCCTCAAGGGTGCCATAGAGGCTAATCTTCTGGCGTTCCTCAGCCTGCTGACGCTCAAGCAGCTGAATTGGACGAGCAGAAGCAGACAACAGCGCCTGGATGATGCTGGCGGTATCCAAGCCACTGGCCAGTCCGCCGAATTGAATAGGACCAAAACTCATGTTGTGTATCTCCGGAGTCCCTTGTCGACGACCCAGGTCTTTGAAGGCCTGAGTCTGCGGTTAGCCAAGAACTGTCCCAGGGCATGGCGCTGGTTCTTGTCGCGAGGGCTCCAAACCCCCCATCGACCGATCGGTGGCCCTCCAAGAGGGCCTTGCAAAACAAAGAGTGATTAGGGCTCCGCCCGGGGACGGAGCCCTACTCACTCAAGAGCGATTTCGGGCTTAGACCACTAGTGGTTGAGGCCCGAGGGGACGCTAGATCAGGCTCAAGGCAAGCTGCGGTTGCACGTTTGCTTGAGACAGGATCGAAGTAGCAGCCTGCTGCAGAATCGAGTTGCGAGTCAGGTCGGCACTTTCTTTGGCTACGTCAACGTCGCGAATACGGCTTTCGGCGGCGGAAAGGTTTTCCTTGTTCGTCGAGATGGACCGGAAGGTGGAGGAGAGGCGGTTTTGCGCCGCACCCAACCCTCCACGGAAGGTCGTCACAGAATCGATCGCCGTGTCGATCGTCGCCAACGCCGCACTGGCGTTGGTGATGGTCGTCAGATCGAAGTCCACGGCGTCTAGACCAAGGCCACCGTCGGTCATATCAGTAAGATCGACCGAGATGGTCTGACCAGACTCCGTTCCAATCTGGAACGCGATGGAGCCTTCCGCCCCGTCCAGAAGCTTCGTTCCGTTGAAGTCCGTCTGGGTTCCGACCCGGTCGATTTCCGAAATCAATGCGCTGAATTCAGCGTTCAGAGCCGTACGGTCGCCCGAGTTGAGCGTTCCGTTGGCCGACTGAACGGCAAGTTCACGCATACGCGTGAGGTTTGACGTAGATTCACCCAAGGCAGCTTCCGCCGTTTGCACGAGCGAGATTCCGTCCTGAGCGTTACGGCCCGCTTGATCCAGCGAACGAACCTGGGCACGCATCCTTTCGGAAATGCCCAAGCCCGCTGCGTCGTCAGCGGCCGATGTGATGCGTAGACCTGAAGACAAGCGTGCGAAGTTCCCGGACAAACGTTCTGTAACGTTGCCCAAGTTTCTTTGCGCTGTCATCGATAGCACGTTGGTGTTTACTCGAAGTCCCATTGTCTGTTTTCTTCCTCTGAAAGGTTGTCAGGAAGGTCCACTCTCCGCGTTGTGCGAAAAGGGACGCAACCACCTCAGACCAATGCGTGCCGCCTCGCCTACTAGACGAAACGGACACAATCATCAATCCGGCATGACTGCGGCTTTGCTTGAATGGATCCAGGGAGATTGCTCCCAAGTTATTGATCCACTCTGGTCCCGGCGCCCAGGCACGAGGGCATCGGGATGTACGTTGGTGCGGTACGTCGTGCTGATCTACACATCTCCGCACGGTCCACAAACAGACTGGCCGTGCGGCGTTCTTGGCTAACCCTAGTTGTCAATGCGTGCTGAATGGGGGGATCAACCCGGGGGCTAACCCCCCCCCCTCAGCGATCGGCCAAAGAGGCCGTTGCTCTGTCTTAGCCTTGGAGCAAGCTCAAGGCGATTTGCGGCTGGGTGTTGGCTTGGCTAAGCACGGACACCGCAGCCTGTTGGTGAATGGAGTTCCGCGTAAGATCTGCGGTCTCCCTGGCTACGTCGACGTCACGGATACGACTTTCGGCGGCAGCCAAGTTCTGTTCTGAGTTGGCGAGACTCCGGATCGCGGAGCTCATCCTGTTCTGGATCGCGCCTAGATCAGCGCGGAAGCCCGTGACCGAGTCGATCGCAGTGTCGATGGTCGCGAGCGCTGCCGAGGCGTTCGTGACGGAGGTCAGGTCGAAGCTCGCACCAGCCAAGCCAAGGTCCGAGTCGCGCATCCCCTCGAGGGAGATCGTGATGGATTCCGATGCTTCGGTGCCGATCTGTATAGAGACCGAGTTCGAGGATGCATCAAGAAGGTTGATGCCATTGAAGTCTGTTTGGTCGGCAACACGATCGATCTCGCTGATCAACGCTGTGAACTCTGCGTCGAGGGCTGCGCGGTCACCGGTGTGAAGGGTGCCGTTCGCCGACTGCACGGCGAGTTCGCGCATTCGCGCCAGGTTCGAGGTCACTTCACCCAGGGCTCCTTCCGCGGTCTGAACGAGGCTGACGCCATCTTGACCGTTTCTTGAGGCCTGACGTAGGGACGCCAATTTGGCTTGCATACGCTCGGAGATACCGAGTCCGGCGGGGTCATCTGAGGCCGATGCAATGCGTAGTCCGGAGGAAAGCCGAGAGAAGTTGCCTTCAAGCCGGCTGGTCACAGTGGTGAGGTTCCGCTGTGCCTCAAGTGAGATGATGTTGGTGTTTACTCGGAGTCCCATTAGGCTTCCCTGGTTGGTCTCTTTTGGCGCTAGGCTGTGGGGGGCGGGTCACTGTCGAGGATGTAGAAAGGAGCATTTCACTCTTTCCCACTGTCACGTTCTCGGGAGCCGCGCCGATCGCTTTAGCTCGGGAATCAAGTTTATTGAGAGCCAGGAAGATGATTCCGAACTGGGAAGATCCTGCGTCCCTGGTGCTGCCCTTTTCTGCCACACGGCTGAAGCGAGAAGCGTCAAGACAGACCGACTAGACCAAGTGCTCTGCCTTCGGATTGGAAGGTGGGTCGCACCCCATGGCGGGACCCCCTCAATCCAAGGTGTTTAGTCCTGAGCTAACGGGCGTTCTAACCGAGCAGGCTCAAGGCCAGCTGAAGCTGCACGTTGGCTTGCGAGAAAATGGAGGTCGCGGCGCGCTGCAGGATCGAGTTCCGCGTTAGGTCCGGGGACCACCGCACCGTTGTCCCTGAGTGTTCGGTGTGTGTCGCTAGACACGCGGGCGCTGCCAGGTTTCGCCTCTACGAACGCTCGTAGCTGCATTGCTTGATCAATGCCCTAAATCGATGTTCCAACCGTGGTTGTCAATGTCGCCGCGCCAAAGCGTCGCGGGTCTTTCGCACGCTGCCTATCATTAGGGAATGGGCTCGCGCGGGGTGCTGAATGGGGGGATCAACCCGGAGGTCAACCCCCCCCCCTCAGCGATCGGCCAAAGAGGCCGTTGCTCTGTCTTAGCCCTGGAGCAAGCTCAAGGCTATTTGCGGCTGGGTGTTGGCTTGGCTAAGCACGGACACCGCAGCCTGTTGGAGAATGGAGTTCCGCGTAAGATCTGCGGTCTCCCTGGCTACGTCGACGTCACGGATGCGACTTTCGGCGGCAGCCAAGTTCTGTTCTGAGTTGGCGAGACTCCGGATCGCGGAGCTCATCCTGTTCTGGATCGCGCCTAGATCAGCGCGGAAGCCCGTGACCGAATCGATCGCAGAGTCGATTGTCGCGAGCGCTGCCGAGGCGTTCGTGACCGTCGAGAGATTGAAGGTTCCGCCAGTCAGCCCCAGGGCACTGTCCGTCATATCTTCCATATTGATATCAATCGATTCGGAGGCTTCCGAACCAATCTGAATCGTGATGACCCCGTTGCTGCCGTCCAACAGGTTGATCCCGTTGAAGTCCGTCTGCTCTGCGACGCGGTCGATCTCCGTGATCAACGCTGTGAACTCCGCGTTGAGTGCGGCGCGGTCACCGGTATTCAGTGTGCCGTTGGCCGATTGCACGGAGAGCTCTCTCATCCGCGCCAAGTTGGACGTCACTTCACCCAGGGAGCCCTCGGCGGTTTGCACGAGGCTGACGCCGTCTTGACCGTTGCGTGACGCCTGTTGAATTGACATCAACTTGGCACGCATGCGCTCGGAAATACCGAGGCCGGCGGGATCGTCTGCGGCCGATGTGATTCGTAAACCGGAGGAGAGGCGAGAGAAATTTCCCTCGAGCCGGTTCGTAACCGCGGCGAGATTACGCTGCGCCGCGAGCGAGATGATGTTGGTGTTTACTCGGAGTCCCATGGGGATCTACCTGCTTGGTCTCTGGGGTTGGCTTGCGCCGATGATCGCTAATTGAGGGGGTTGGTCAGGGTTTGATCCCGTTCCACTGAGGGTTCTCGGGAGACGCGGCGATCACGTGAGCGCGAGCTGATGGAATTCCAAAATCTTTGGTGCTGTAGGCCGGGCTGGCGGCAATTCCTTCCTGTCCACCCACCTGATTGGCCTCCAATTGACGTCTCCCCGGGCAGACGCCATCCACCAGAGGCTCCATGCTCAGCGGAAAGGCATGCCCAAGGGCAGGACCCGTGGATATCCTCCGCCTCTAGTTGTCCTGGGAATCACCAGCGGCCGGCGGTCTTCTCCCGGGGGTCATCCCCGCCCCCCCGCCCCCCGTCTCCTGCAGCCTCGTTCCCAGGCACGACATGCTCTCTATGTCTCTCTCCTTCCTAATTGTCCTCTCCGACGAGGCACAGGCCCGAACCTTTGCTCTCTCCATAGAGGCACAGGGGCACCGCGCCCAGGCCGCCCCCGACGCGGCCGCCGCAGCCTCAGCCCTGGGTAAGGGCCCCGTGGACGCCTGCCTCCTAGGCGTTGATCTGCCAGAACGCCTCTCCTTGGCGCGCGCACTGGCGGACCGTGGCAAGCTCGTCGTCCTTGTGGGCGATCAGCGCTTAAATGGGGACGAGCCTGAGCTTCTCGGGGGCCTCGCGTGGGACCAATTCAACCCCGATGAGGGCCCCAAGGGCCTCCAGGCAATGCTGCGCCGGGTCACTCGGCTGCGACAGGTTCTATCGGAACGTGAAGAGCTTCGTGCTGCTCGCCTCGCTCCCCTGGACGATCTCCTGGGGGGATCTGCCCCCGCGACAATGCGCCTGCGGGCGGAAGTCGAGCGCGTAGCACGCACCCCGCGGACGACAGTACTCATCCAGGGAGAAGCGGGTACTCGCAAGGATCTCTTAGCCCGCGGCATCCACGGACGCTCGGACAGGCGACGTGCCCCCTTCCGGACCCTCCTAGGTGACGGTATCCGCACTTCCTCCTTCTCCCATCACTTGGGAGAACTGTTGGCCTCCACCAGCGGTGGCACCCTTGTTGTTCAGGAAGTTGCATCCCTGGACTTAGCCCAGCAACGGATCCTCGCTAGCCTCCTCGCGGAGCCCCAAGGGGATGTGCGCTTCATCGCAACCACCTCCGTGAACCTGGAAGCCCTAGCCATTCAGGGGCGATTTTCGGAGGACCTGCTCTACCGTCTCAACGTGCTGACAATAGATGTGCCCAGCCTGCGGGAACGTCGTGAAGATCTTCCCAGCCTGGCCCACGCCCTGGTGGCACGCCACGCACCGTCGGGATCCACTGCCTGTGCCCTCAGCCTTCGAGCAGAGCAAGCGCTCCTCTCGCACGAATGGCCAGGGAACCTACGGGAGCTTGAGGCTGCCCTCATCCGTGCTACCCACAACGCCAGGGGCGGCACAATTCACCCCGGGCATCTGGGGATGGCGGCGGATAGTCCAATGAACGGGGACGGAACTCCATCTCTCGAGTTGGGAGATCGAAGCATCCAGACGATGGAGCAGGCCTTAATCCGCCGTGTCCTCGAGGACGAGGGCGGCAACCGCAGCAGGGCAGCGCGCATCCTGGGTATCAATCGCTCCACCCTCTACAACAAGCTCAAGCAGTACAGCATCGACTAGTCGTGAGGTGATGACGGTCGAGCAAGTATCCCACCGGCATCCGTTAGACCTCCGATGCCGTTTTGTCCCAGGGGGGGGAAGAAAAGTCCCAGGGTAAGAATCTCCATTGGAATGGAGGACACGGGGCGGAATCGGGCTCCCTGGACCGTTCCCTGGGGCTCAGGCGGAAGAAATGGTCGCTACCGGGAAGGGATACACCACCGGTTTAGGGAAAAAGGTGCGCGCAGAGGCTTCCCACGTTCAAGGGATTCCCGGTTCGAGTCGAAAGGGCAGGCAGCGGGGTTAGCCCCGACCACAGGAACACACCCGTGTTCAAGCCCTTGAGATCGACCATGCCGATCACCACAGACCAACCCTCCAAAACCGCGAGCACAGTGCTCGATTCAACGACCACCTCGGTGGCGCTTGAACGTGCTCTACACCAGGGCCTCAACGTCCCCATGTGTGCGTTGCGCGCCTCGATGGAAGCTCTCTCCCGCGAGCTTCCGAATCACCGCGAAGGCAATGTTCTTCTGCGCGGTGCTATCGAAGAGGTCGAGCAGATCGACCGCAAGGTGCGCGATCTAGTGGAGTATGCGGTCGAGCCGACTCCCAAGCTGCTTCCCGGCAACCTGAACGAGCTGGTCGAGACTGCGCTGAAGGGCCTGTCGCAGCAATCACGGCTGCGCGTGCGCACCTCGGTCGCCCTTCCCCAACAGAAACTGGAGCTCGACACTCCCTTCGTGGCAAGGGCCCTGGGTCGTGTGCTTGAGAACGCCCTGGACGCGACCCCCGAAGATGTGCTGCTCGTTGCCCGCGTGCAGAAGGAATCGACCCCTGGCGAGAAGAACAACGGATCCACGCCGGAGCGCATCGTGCTTGTCATTGTGAATGAGAGCGCGCACGGCTTCGACACTGAATGGGCGACACAGGCCTTCCATAGCACAAAGCCGAACCGCCTCGGCCTAGGCCTCACCCTGGCACGCCGTGATGTCCAACTACTAGGTGGCGACCTGCACATAGAGGCCCTCGCCTCCGGTGCAGTTCGAGTTGCCTTGAGCCTGCCGACACGAAGCATCCCGTTCACCACTGAGGGAGATGATTCGAAGACCGTAGTGCTGCTGGAGGACGACCCCATGCTCTGCCGCCTCCTGACGCGCAGCCTGGAACGCCGCGGCTGGAACGTGCAGCGCTTCTCAAGGGCTGAAGATTTTGACCTTGCCGCGAGTAATGGACTGGAAGGCGTGCTCCTCAGCGACATTCGTCTGGCCGGCTCAATGAACGGCATCGAACTGATCGAACGCCTTCGTAGCCGCGGAGACATGCGACCTACGCTGATCATCAGCGGTGGACTCAACTTAGAACAAGAGCGCGCCGCAAAGGCCGCTGGGGTCTTGGGATTCCTACACAAGCCCTTCTCCCTGGACGCCCTTGGTCAAGTCGTTGAGGACCTATTCGCGTCCCATACAGCTTCCCCTTCGTCGGCTACCCCGACTCTCTAGAGGATTCCAGCACAGTGGCCGCCGACAAGATTGACGATTCAGAGCTCGACGAGGATCTCTTCGACTTCGCCCCCATCTCACATCTCGCCTCAGAGATGGAGGATGAGGATGCGGATCTCGACGACATCTTTGCCGCGTTCCAAGTGGAGGAAGATAGCCAGACCATGGCCCTCGGCATTGGTGGTGTTCCGAAGTCCGCGGCCGACAACTTCCAGGGACTTGACGACGACATCTATGACGACCTTGCCGAGATGCCGCCGCCTTCGGCTCCGTCCGAAGAGTCTGAGGAGAAGCAGAGCGAGTCGGACGCGGAAATGACGCCCGCGGCTCCCGCCCCCGCCCCCGCAACCAACGCTCCCCAACAGGCCCACGCCCCGAGTTCCGTGGCTGCCCCGGCCCCGGACCATGCACCCGCTGCAATTCAACAACTCCTGCCCACTGGCAGCGCATCCCTTTCGCACAGCGCCCTTTGGATTCTACTGGCGGCCATGAGCCTGAACGGCTTGATCGCCCTCGTGATGGTTTCCTCCACGAGCAACCTGCGCAACGAGATGAACGACATCTCGGACGAGGTCGAGGGCACCATCCGCGACATCCGTTCTGAGTACTTCGAACAGCAGGCTCTCTACTACGACGAGTCTTCGCCCCTGGCTGCACCGAGCCCGGAGAACCACCCGGCTTTCGTGCGCGCACTGGAAGAGATCAAGAGCGGTGCCTACAGCCCCGCTCGCCAACGCCTCTACGCCCTGCTTGCGGTCATCGATCGTCTCGACCCCGCCATTCGTGAGAAGATCGAAGCGCGGGCCAGCTACCTGATTGGACACGCCTGGCAGCTCGAAGCACTCGAGCGCATGGAAAGCGAAGCACTGGAGGACAACCAGTGAAGATCCTCCTCGCATTGATCCCCCTCTTCGCTACACCAGCGACCCAGGAAACTGAAACAAGGCTGCGGGAAGTCGATCCCCTGTCTTCCACGCAGATGGTCTTTGACTCGCGCACCTCCGACGGCGTGCGCTTCTGGACCGTCAAAGCGCACCAGGTTCCCGTCGATCGTTTCCTCTTCAACCTGGGCACCCGCTCGGGCATGGAGATCGAAGGGTTGTCTTCCCTGGGTGTGAATGCCCTGGTAACCGTAGACCTGCAAGACAGGCCCCTGGACCACGTGCTTGAGTTCGCCCTCGGCAGCGTCGGCCTCAACTATCAACTGCGCCGCGACACGATCGAGATCCTGTCGAAC
This sequence comes from Planctomycetota bacterium, assembly GCA_047618505.1. Lineage (GTDB taxonomy): Bacteria > Planctomycetota > UBA1135 > UBA1135 > JBLHLB01. Next base: position 9,107 of record JBLHLB010000027.1, on the reverse strand, counting down.
AAGGATGGTGCTCTTCCGGCATCGGACGCGATCACGCACGCCTCCCTGGCTTGGTTGACTGCCATCAACCGCTTCCCCGATCACCCTTCCGCGCCCATCGCGCGACTCGCCCAGGGCGAAATCGCCGAACTGCGTGGAGATCTGACCACGGCCCAGGCCCTGTACCTGGCGATCCCCTCGGACTACCCCGAATCACTCTCGTCCACGGAAGCCACCATGCGCGGCGGACGTGTGCTGGTACGACTCAAGCGTTGGTCGGAGGCGTCGACACAATTTCGCTCCCTGACGCGGGATACCAACGCGCTTGAGTACCACTCCAGCGCGCGCCTTGAAATCGCCCGCGCGGATGTGCACCTGGGCAAGCCCCAGAGCGCCCTCTACATCCTGGAGTCCCTGGATCACGACTATCCCACCACCGAACCATTGGAGCGCACGGGTCGAGCCCTTGTGCGTGCCATGGCCCTCAACTCCATGGATCGCTTCATTGAAGCGATGAATGAGTTGGACTCGATCGGACTGGACCTCGACCCCCTGGGCGGTTCGGAAGCCTTCTTGGTCCGCGCCGCATCCCTTGAGGGTCTGAAGATGAACGGCCAGGCCGGCCAGGCCTGGGTCCAGTACAGCCGCGAGGTTGAGGGACAGGAACGCGTGCGCGGTTTACGCGAAGCAACACGCTTAGCCCTCCTGGCCGGCGATGAAATGGGCGCTCTATTCGTTTGCCGCGAGGCCGAGCAAATAGGCCTCGGCGAGCCCCTAGAGGACCTACGCCAGGAAGCCCGTCGCCGCCTCGGTCTGGAGGAGCAAACCGCCCCCGACGAGGTTGCCCCCGTCGATCGCCTAACCCTCGCCGAGGGCTGGATTGACCAGGGCGCGATCGATCGCGCCGCCCCCGTCTTGGAATCGATCTACCTGGGCCGTGGCGCCCTCTCCCCCGAGGCAGCCGTACGCGTCACCATCGGATGGGCCCGTTGCATCGAAACCCGCCTGGGTCTAGCCAGCGCTGTTCGCATCCTCGCAGAAGCCCGCACAGGCGCCCCGAGCATGGAACTCAAAGCACGCCTCGACGTTGCCGCGGCTGATCTCTTCGAGAAGCACGATCGCTATGACGACGCCATTCAGGCCTATCGAGGCAACTACTAGGCGCGCCCGCGCTGGAACAGCTCGATGATGAAACTACACGCACTCCTAACCGCCGGCCTGGCCACTGCCGCCATCGCCCCCGTTGCCCTCGGCGCGGATGAGATCGACACGCTTGAGGCTGCCCTGCAGGCCACGAGTCGAGCGCTGGACGTGGTCGTCGGCGTGGAACGCCGCGTCAAGGAAGACCCCAATGGGGCGCGCGCACTGGTCGTCCAGGTGACCGAAGCGCCGATCCTCGACGCACACCGCAGGGACGACCGCCTTGTGACCTTACGCAGTGAGATCAGTCTGTTGCGTACGGAACTCGATCAGCTGGAACTGAACGCCATAGCGAGCGGCGTTACGCCCCTCATGGACCCGATCGCCCCGATGCCGGGCGACTCAGGACAGAACAGCGGCAGCAGTACTGGGCCGACAAACCTAGCGCCTGTCTCCACGGGCATGGACGACGCCACACGCGACGCCCTGTCCAGGGCGCGGGCAGGGGCTACTGCCCGCACCAACGGAGTTGAGACTACTCCCGATCCGAACGCGCAGCCGACCAGCGAGGCTGGTGGCTACTCCGCGAATCCTCTTCTAGAAGCGCGCGCCTGCTACCGAGCCGGACGTTTTGCCGAGGGTGCCAGCCTCCTCAAGAACGCCTCGGGCGCCGACGCCATCTTCTGGCGCGCCCGCTGTAACGAACGCCTGGGCCAACTTGACCAAGCCGAAGAGGACCTACGCCAGGTGCTGACCATGGATCCCGACGGACCCTTGGCAGGACGCGCCCAACAGGACCTCGACTTCGTGAAGTGGAAGCGCGGTTTCCTCGAGCGCATGGGGGACCGGAAATGAAGTCCGAAGCCCTGCTAGAAGCCAACACAGACCTGCATGAGGTCATGGCCAGTTTGCCGGAGCTGCTTGAGACCCTGCGCTCCAGCTACACGGAACTGGAGAACCGTGCAGAACGTGTGGAAGACGAGCTCTCCCGCACGAACACCGAGCTGAACCAACGCGTCCTGGAACTCGATGTGATCAAGCGTCACACCGAAGCGATCCTCGATTCGATTCCCAACGGAGTCGTCGTGCGCAACGCGGAAGATCAAGTCATTCGAATCAACGGCGCCGCCCAGGAACTTATGGGTGCTGACCTGGAAGGCTTTAGCAAAGGGCACGTGCCCGATCTGATACCGAACGGGGAAGCCCAATCGATCACCAATGCCAAGGGCGACGCCATTGTCGTGGCTGCTATCCGAGCCGACGTGCGACTCACGGACGGCACGCACAACGGCAGCGTTGAAATCATCGACGACCAAACCGAACAGACCGCCCTGCGGGAGAGGTTGCACGCCTCAGACAAGATGGCCGCCCTGGGAACGATGGCCGCGGGCATCGCCCACGAGATTCGCAATCCCCTCAATGCCGTCAAGGGCTTCGCTTCACTGATGCGTCGCCGCGACGACATGCCCGAACAATGCGGACGTTGGTCCTCCCTGATCGTCGCCGGCGTCGAAGAGGTCGACGCGATCATCGAAAACCTGCTTTCCTTCGGTAGCCCCGAGCGCCTACGTCTTGAGGAGATCGACCCCCGGGAATTGTTCAATGCAGCGGCTGCCCTTGCCTTCCGTGACAGCACGAAGAGCATCGAGAGCAGCGTCGAGATCAATTGCCCGACCCTGATTGGCGATCACATCAAACTTCGCCAGGCAGTACGCAATTTGCTAGCCAACGCTGTCGACATACAGCCCGAGCACGCGCGAGTACACGCTGCGATCACGCTCGAAAACGACCAAGTCTGTATCCGCGTAGCGGATGCCGGCAGCGGTGTTGCACCGGAACTGCGCCGCCGCATCTTGGACCCCTTCTTTACCACCCGAGCCGAGGGCACTGGCCTCGGGCTCGCACTGGTCTCGACCATCGTTCGCCTACACGGCGGCACGGTCGAGATTTCCCCGGACCCCTCACACTTGGGTGGAGCCGACATCGGCTTCCGCATTCCCTTCCGCTCCGTATCTCCCTCGGGTCGGAACAGCTGACTCCACTGGCATCCTAGCCGTTATGTCCATTCAACGAGTATTAGTCGTCGACGACGATTCCCTTTCCCGCGAGTTCCTCACCGAAGCCGTGCGCTCCTTTGGTTTCCAGGCCGAGTCCGCCAACAGCGGACACGAGGCCCTGGAACGCCTGCGCCGTGGTGCAATTGACCTAGTTCTAACTGACATGCGCATGCCCGGCATGAACGGTGTCGAGCTAGTCGGAAATATCACCAAGGACTACCCCGAAGTCCCGGTTGTTCTCGTAACCGCCCATGGCACGGTAGAAACTGCCGTGGAAGCCATGCGACTGGGTGCACTAGACTTCATCATGAAGCCCTGCACCCCAGAAACGATCGAGCTGGTCATCCGGCGCATCGATCGTAGCCGCCGACTCGAACGCGAAAACGAGTACCTACGCCAACAGGTCTGCCCCCCGGAGATGAACCGCGTCATCGCCGAGTCACGGGCCATGAAAGACCTGCTCAAAACCGCCGAGCGTGTGGCCGGTTCCAAAGGAACCGTGCTCATCACCGGCGAGAGTGGCACCGGCAAGGAGCGCGTTGCGAATTTCATTCACAACGCCAGCCCGCGCCGCAACAAACCGTTCATCCGCGTCAACTGCGCGGCCCTCTCCGAGCAACTGCTCGAGTCCGAACTCTTCGGTCATGAGAAGGGTGCCTTCACCGGTGCGCACAAGCGCCACGAAGGTCGCTTCGAGTTGGCCGACGGCGGAACCCTGCTACTGGACGAGATCGGGGAAATCTCGCCTAGCTTGCAAACCAAGCTGCTGCGAGTGCTCGAAGAGGAGGAATTCGAGCGCGTCGGTGGCACCACGACGCTCAAGGTTGACGTGCGCATCATCGCCACAACCAACCGCGTCCTGCCCCAAGAAGTTGCCCAGGGCAACTTCCGCGAGGACCTCTACTATCGTCTACACGTCCTGCCCATCCAGATGAGCGGATTGTGTGATCGCAGCGAAGACATCGTGCCCCTGGCGCAGCACTTCGCCCAACACTACGCCACTCAGAACGGTCGCCCGGCACCGGACATCGCGCCCAGTGCAGAAGAGCGTCTCCTAGCTTGGCACTGGCCCGGCAACGTGCGTGAACTGGAGAACGCTGTGCACCGTGCTGTCGTCCTCGTCGACGACGGACCGATCCGCGCCGAGCACCTGCAGTTCGATCCGATCCCCGTCACGGGCCACAAGCCCAAGTTCACCCTCGTCACCGAAAAGGGTCAGTACATCGGGCCGATCAGCGCAGCTTCTCAACTGGCCAACCGCCAGATTGCGGACATCGAGCGCGAAGCGATCCTGTGCACCCTGGAATCTACCCGCGGCAACAAGACCGAAGCGGCTCGCCGTCTCGGTGTCACCGCCCGCACGCTCAGCAACAAGATGAGGCTTTGGCGCGAGCTGGGCCTCGTGGCCTGAGCCCTTCCTAACGAGAACTCTCCCATGAGCGCCGTAGCCAACAACTCCCAACTTCTGACACGACTGATCACAGCCGCCGGGCTGCGATCGAAGGTGACCAGTGCGAACATGGCCAACCTGAACACGCCGGGCTATCGGCGTCAGGTGGTCAAGTTCGAGGGAGAGCTGCAGAACGCCATGCAACGCGGGTCGGGACAAACCGCCCGTATCGAACCCACCATCGAAGAAGACTTGATCTCGCCCGCACGCGCGGACGGAAACAACGTCACCCTCGAACTAGAGATGAACACGATGCGCGAGAACAGACTCCTCATGGAAACCTACATGACAATTCTCCAATCGCAATTCGGTCTGCTAGAAACAGCCATCAACGGTCAATAAGAGCAATTCAATGAGTGGAATAAGCCAACTGTTCAGCGGTATGCGCATCTCCTCCAGTGGGATGATGGCAGAGCGCGTGCGCATCGACACGATCGCAGAGAACATCGCCAACGTAAATACGACGCGCACCGCGAGCGGGGAGCCCTATCGCCGCAAGATGGTCGAGTTCGCCCCCATCCTTGAGGAGGCTGGTCAATTCGGGCAAGCGCCGCGCTCGCGCGGTGTCCGCGCTGTCCGCATCCTCGAGGACACGGTCACTCCCTTCGAGGAGATCCTCGACCCCTCGCACGCCCACGCGGACGAGAACGGCCGCGTCTTACTTCCGAACGTGAACGCGATCCTGGAGATGACCGACATGGTCACCGCCATGCGCGCCTACGAGGCGAACTTGACGGCCCAAGAAGGCTACGTACGCATGGCGGAGAGGGCCCTGCAGCTTGCGCGCTAAGGGCCTCGCCCCTAGCTCGTAGCTAATAACCGCCATGGTCGATCGCATCGGAGGACGCAGCGCGCCGCTAGCCCGTGAGGCAATCCTCGCGGCAATGAAGTCCCAGGCTCGCGCTGCAGAAAAAGTTCAAGCGCGTGCCGCCGAAGCGCTACCCCAGGGTGCCGCTGTGGCCGGACCACAGGCTCCCGCCCAACCGAACTTTGCCGATGCCATCAAGAATGGCATCGCTGAAATCAACGCTGAAGTTCAGCAAGCTGAAGCGCTCCCCGCCGACCTCGCCAAGGGCGATGTCAAGGACCTCACCGAGGTCGCCACTCGCCTTAAATCTGCCGACTTGACCTTCAAGTTCTCGATGCAGATCCGCAACAAGCTCCTCGACGCCTACCGCGAAGTCATGCGGATGCAGGTCTAAGTTTATAAGTCATGGGTGATCTCCTCAGCACAATCCTGCACGAACTAAAGCAGGCCACCGGCGCCACGAAGACCCTTGCGGGGATCGTGGCTGCCACCGTCCTTGCGATGATCGGCGTTGCCGCCGTCGTCTCAAGCCACGCCGATTTCCAGCCCGCCTTCAGCGAGCTCTCCGCCCCGGAGATGTCAGGCGTTTCCAAGGCCCTCGCAGACGCAGGCATCTCCTTCGAGGTCAGCCAACCCCCTGGCCCCTTCGTCGTCTTCGTTGACAACGGTGACCGTTCTGCCGCGATGGCTGCGGCCTACTCGTCGGGCGCTCTGGACAAGCCCATCGGCGGCATCATTTCCGACACCGGTGCCGGCAGCCTGTTTCTCGGAAACGAAGAACGTCGGCAGGCCGTGCGCAAGCGCGAGTGGCAGGAGGCCGAGGGCATCCTGGAAACGCTCGACTTCGTCATGTCCGCCAAGGTAACGACCTCGCCCGGTGATCCGCGCCCCCTCCTGGGACGCCCCGCCGCCCCGACCACAGCATCGGTCACCCTGCGCCTCATCGGTTCACAGCCGATGACGAGCGCTCAATTCGGTGTTGTCTCGCGCCTTGTCTCGCGGGGCTTGGGCGTCAAACCCGGTGACCTCATCGTTTCGGACCAATCCGGGACGTTCTACGACGGCGCCGAAGAGAATGAGACGGACGTTCAGTTGGGAGACCGACTGGCGTACCAGCAGGACTACAACCAGCGCCTTGCAGGTGAAGTCGACGCGGCCCTTGCGCGCGCCCTCGGCCCGGACATGGCCTACGTAATGATCCAGTCCGAGTGGGACTTCGACCAGAGCGTGACCCGTTCGGAAACCGCTGCGAAAGGCGCCCCACTCTCCGAGGACACAGTCACCAGTAGTCGTCCGGTCATCGGAAGCAGTGGCCCCGGCGGCATCGCCGGAATCTCCTCCAACGTGGCCTCTGGTGATGGATTCGGCGTGGACAACGCCGGAGTTCCCGAGAGTAACGCAAGTCAAGAGCCCCAGCTCGAAACATCGAATGAAACACGCACGCAGTATGCACCGTCGCGGACCGTTACCGAGAGCGTGCGCAGCGCTCCCGAATTAAAGCGACTCTCGATTGCTCTCTTCGTTGACGCATCTGTTCCCGCGGAACAGTTGGAAAAACTTAGATCTCTCGTCAGCGCCGGAGTTCAGTTCAACGAAGAGCGCAATGACACTCTTACCGCAGAGCAGCTTTCTTTTGTTCGGACCGAAGTCCCCACGGAGGACATCGCGGACCCCGTGGCCGAGGAACCCGTGGGTGCCCCGAGCCCGATCATGGAGATGCTGCTTACCCGCGGAATCGAAATCCTCTGCGCAGTGATCTTCATCTTCTTCCTTCTGAAGAGTTTGCGCAGCGCGAGCAAGGCCGCGAAGGCCGCCGTCGCCCCAGTGATGGTCAAGCGCGTCGCTTCCGACGGAACTGTCAAGGAAGTCCCCTTGTCCCAAGAACCGGATATCGACCCAGAGATGCTAGCGCGCATGCAAATCGAGCAGTTACTCGATTCAGATCCCGACAAGGTCGGCGAGATCCTCTCGTCCTGGGCCCGTGGCGAAGAAGTTGAAACCGGAGCAGCAGCCTAATGTCCTCCACCGAATCAGCCGGCTACCACCGCGTAGCTGCCTTCCTCCTCAGCCTGGATCGCGAAGCAGCCGCTCGCGTGCTCAAGACCATCGACCCCGCAGTAGTGCCCGATGTCGCCAGGGCCATGGTTGAACTCGATCCCAAACTTGGCTCGGCCAACGCTCTGAACGGACTATGGAGCAACGTCGGCAAGGCCATCAATAGCCCCAAGACGGTGAGCGCTTGCGGCGAGGACACTCTGCGTGACTTGATCGCGCGCTCACATGGTGCCAAACGTGCCGACGAGATCCTCGCAGAGCTCAAGGCCCAGCGCATGCTGGAGCACCCCTTCCACGCAGTTGAGAAGTTCGCCCCTGGCCTGATCTTCCGCTCCCTCAAGGATGAGTCATCCGCCGCCAAGGCACTCGTTCTGGCCAACATCGACCCCGCTGTTGCTGGCGAGATACTGTGTTGGTTGGAAGAGGAAGACGCCCTCGATGTCGTGAGCCGAATCGCCACCCTGGAAGCACCCCCGAGTTCGACACTACAGTCGGTCGCCTTCAGTCTTGAAGAATCCCTGACGCAACTCAGAGAAGCGGCGCCGGTGCCGGACCCGACCCAACGCCTCCAAAGTGTCGCCAACCTGCTCAGCTACGCACCACCGGAACTGGAGCAGGGCGTCCTCAAAGCCATGGGTGAAGAGAACAGCGAGATGGCCAACGAGCTGCGCGAGCTGATGATCACCTGGGAAGATATCGGAACCATCGACAAGCGTTCGATGCAGAAGATCCTTGGCACCGTGGACACGAAGACTCTCTCCATCGCCCTCAAGGCCTCCTCTGTTGAGGTGGAAGAAAACATCCTGGGTAACCTTAGTGAGCGCGTGCGCTCAATGGTTGCCGACGAACGCGATCTCGCCGGTGCTCTGCCCATTGGCGAAGTCATCGGTGCACGCGAAGAGATCATGAAGAACATCCGGGCGATGATTGAGGCCGGCGAGTTCAGCCCCTCACGTAAAGGAGAGGAACTTGTCTCTTAGGTCGACAACACTCAGGATTGGCAACGCCCCCGTGCTGGACGCCGTCGAGCTCCCCCTCGATGGTCGCGAACCCTTGACGGTATTGCTGGCCCGAGCCGAAGCTCGCGGACGCATCCAGGGTCATGCCCAAGCCGCTGGAGAGGGCGCGAGTTTGCTCGCTACCGCCGCCGCGGCACTTGAGGCACGCCAGGAATCTCTAATCTCGGAGGCCGCGCAAGCGGCCCTTGAATTGGGGCTCGTCGTTGCAAAGGAATTGGTGCTACGCGACGTCAACCTCGGCAACCACGACGTGGAAGCCATCGTACGTTCCGCCCTCGTCGCCGCCAGCGCTGGCCGCGCCGCCTGTGTAGTGCATCTCAACCCCATGGATGCAGCCAGTCTTGCGGAGGTTGAATTCCGCTCCGGAACAACGGTTGAATCCGATCCCGGCGTGCGCCGCGGTGACGTGCAACTCGAGACCCCCGTGGGTCTGATGGTGCGCGAAATGGACGAAACCCTGCGCGAGCTCTCCTTGCGCCTACGCGAGGAGTTGACGCCGTGAGCCAAACGAACCTATTAGACATCGAACGCTGCCGTGGTCATGCAATCGCCGCGGCCCGGGCCAATTGGCGCGGTGAAGTCTCTCGCGTCTCCGGCGT
>JBLHLB010000026.1:0-22682 GCA_047618505.1 Planctomycetota bacterium | reverse complement strand
TCGAGATAGGGCGATCCCAGTAGGCCTCCGCGCCGACTCGGGCAAGGGCCTGACGCGACGCCGCCAGCGCATCCTTGCGCTTCATTCCGGACAGTTCCGCCAGAGTGGAGACGAACTCCATGGCAGTCTGGAAGGACCAGAAGGCGTCGTGTTCCGGGCAGTAACCGATGCGGTTCAGAAGTCCCGGATTGTTCCAGGGATCCTCGCCAAACACTCGGATCTGGCCCTGCGTGGGACGGAGCTGACCGGTGATCAATTTGATCAAGGTCGATTTGCCGGCCCCGTTCGGACCGAGCAAGCCGTGCACGCCTGTCTCCAGGTCGAAGGTCAGATCGTTGACGCCGATGACCACGCCGTAGAGCTTGGTCAAAGTGTGACATTCCAGGAGAACAGCCATTAGATTCGGGTGGGCGAATCCACGCGCCGCATGAGGGTAAAGAAGCAGAAGCTGCAAACACAGGCAAGCCAGATCGCAGCACGCCAGGGCGAGTGGTCCGTGCTCAGGCTACCGATCATGCCGTTGAGATCTGTTTGTATACCGGTGGCTTCAACACGCCCCGCCACGTTGTAAAGGCCGAGCTGCAACTCAAGCACCGAATGGGGCAAGGAGAGCAGGAAGGTCCAACCCGAATCTCGCAAACCGTTCGTTTGTTGCAAAACGCTATGCGCCAGGGGCCCGAAGCACATCAGCACGATCCAAGCCGCCGTCGCGAAACGCGGTTGTTTGGTCAGTGATGAAATCGTCAACACGACCAGGGACGCGGGGATGATCGCCACCAATGAAGCGAGCACGACACTCAAGAGCACCGGCGCCGTATGGGAAAGCGTGTCCAGTGACGGTGAGAACACGATGGAAATCGCGTAGAGGACAAGCGCTGGCAAGAGGGTGACAACGGCCATCATGCTCGCGACGGTTCCCAGCTTGCCCAGCAGGTAATCAAAGCGGGAAATCGGACGCGAGAAGTAGATCAGGAATGCCTTGGATCGGATGTCCGACGAGATCAGCGGAGGCCCGACGATCGCGGCCACTAAGCCACCGATCAGCAGCTGAATATTTACACTGAATCTAGCGAACACGATAGACCACACCGCGGTCCGGATCTGCGTCGGGTCCTGCTGTAGCTGAAGCAGGAACTCCGGCCCAAAATTGGAAGCGACGAGAATGTCGATCGGAGTGGGCTCGGCCAGGGCGTCCCCCTGTGTCACGCGTCCGATCAGGAAAAACACCCATCCGAAATAGAGGAACGGCAGGAACGACGCTAATACTAGCCGCTTGAGCAGTTTGCTACGCCAGGCGATCGTCAAACCTGTGCTGGTGATCGGCAGCCAGCGCATGCTGGGTAAAGTGCGCTGGCCCACGTAGCCCCGGTAACCGACTTGGAAGAGCGGCACTATTTATCACCTCGAACTGCGTCGAGGAAAATCGCCTCGAGCGTGTTGTGGCCGGCTTCGATGCGGCGCACCACCGCGCCTGTTTCGTGCGCCACCTCGAATGTCAGCGCCGCCGCTGCCTGGGGCTCCCCGTACAGGCGCATCTCGCCCGCACTCAAGGTTTCCCAGCGGGCGCCGCGTTGATCGAGGGCTGCCTCAAAGCTCGGGTCACGTTGCTCCAAACCGATAACGATGCTTTCGTCGGAGGGACGCTGCAGGGCCTCGAGCGTGTCGTGTACCAAAAGTTTCCCGTGACCGATGATCAGAACCGAATCGCAAACCTCCTGCACGTCCTGGAGGATGTGGGTCGACAGCACAACGCCTATTCCAGTGCGCACGTAGAGCGCCTTGATCAACTTCAACATGCGGCGTCGCCCGATGGGATCGAGACCGCTGGTGGGTTCATCGAGGAACACCAACTTTGGATCATGGACGATGGCTTGGGCAAATTTCTGTTTCTGACGCATGCCCGTCGAGTAGGTCTGCACCTCGCGGTAACGCTCTTCCCCTAGTCCCACGTAGTCGAGCACTTCGTGCGCTCGGCGCAGCGCGGCCAGCCGCGGGAGACCCGAGAGTTGAGCGGCGTACGCGACGGCTTCAATGCCCTGCAAGCCGGGGAAGATGCAGTCATCCTCCGGCATGTAGCCCACAATTTCGCGCACCTTGCGGAAGTCGGCGCGGGAGTCGTATCCCAGAACAGTGGCGGTTCCGGAATCGAGACGCACCAGCCCGAGGAGAGTCTTGATCAACGTGCTCTTACCAGCACCATTTGGGCCGAGCAGCGCCACAACCCCCGGCTGCAGCACAAAAGAAACCTCGTCCAGGGCGCGTTGCCCGCGGTAATCCTTCGTCACCTTGTCGAGGGCGAGCATTGCGATGCCATCGCCGACCGTGGCCGGGGTGTTGCCGTGAGCTTGCGCCCGATCCTCGTCAGCAGTGCTGACGTGGGCATCGGCGTCACTGCTGATGCGGGCGCCGGCTTCGGAGCGGGTGTCGGGATTGATGTGGGCTGTCACGGAGACGAGTATCGACTTCTATGGGTTGGAATCAAGTCTGAGCAGGGCTGCCCCCCCTCAAGTAGCGGAGGGCCCAGGTGGCACCGTGTTCAGGTACAAGTGCAACGCGGCCCTCGAATGGAATCGAATGGACCGCGTGGCTTGCTCTCAGATCCTTAGGAGAAACACAGATGGTCTTTCATAAATTCGTCCCCAATCTCCAAGCCCTCTTCTGTTGCCGTTGAACCAACATTCCTCGTCTGGGTACACCGCTCTCCTCTGGGTCCCCTTCTCAATTGGTAACTGCTGTGGTCGCTGGGGTCTGATCTGCTTGCAACCGTTCTACCGCGCAGGGGCTTACGATCGATCTACCACAGTCTGTTTAGAAGTACACTGGGATGCGTATTCACGCACCAGCGCCCCCAAGTACCCGGCGTGTTTTCTCCTGGCCTGAGACGGAGGTACGGAACAGCGTTGATCCGGCCTATGGTCGATTAGGATAGGTCACGCGGCTGCGATGGCCTCCGGCGCTAACGGACCGCACTCCGAAAAAGTATCCGTCGGCGGTGACCCCCTCGATGGTGGTGCTCACGACCTGGCGTGTCCCGCGGCGAGAACGCATCTCGCTGACCTCGTTAGCGACCAGCCGCGAGTGCTCCCAGTCGGGAGCCGTGGTCGCACGCCAGACAACTTCGTAGGCAGCCGCTTGCCCCGAGGCATCGGGTTCCCAGGAGAGCTGCGTGTCGTAGCTCACCGCGGCCCGCATGCTGAGGCCCGTCGGCGGCGCCGGGGCCAGGGCCAGCTCGGCCAGTACGGCAGCGTCCACGCGGGTGACCTTGCCCATGTAGGGTCCCGAGACGTACTTGAGCAGGTCGCCGTACTGGACGCCGTCCTCCTCGCGCACGTCCTGGTGCTGACGTTCGTAGAACTCGTTGGCCTCAGTCATGCGCACGGCCGGGAAGCCGCGCTCGTGAAAGGGTTTGTGGTCACCGCCGCGCCCGAAGCGGTCCAGGCGAAAGATCAGCGACACGTTTGCGTCCGGCACATAGCGCACGGCGCTGGCCCGCACGGCTCGTGCCAACTCACGCGAGGTGGAGTGCAGTCCCTCGGCATCGGAGAAACACCGAATGGTCACGTCGTCGCGCACGCCATTGCCACCCTCCACGCCCCCCACGATGTCATTGGTCAGCATGCCGTCCACGAATACAGGCTGCGCCTCAGCTTCCTCGGCGAAATGCGCTGCGCCGTAGAGTCCCTGCTCTTCGGCGGGCACGCACATGAAGACCAGGTTCGCAGCGTACTCGTGGCCGCTCATGACGCGCGCCAACTCCAGCACTACGGCCGTCCCGCTGGCGTCGTCGTCAGCTCCGGGCGCGAAACTCGTCGCGTCCATGGCGTCGCTGGCCCGCGAGTCGTAGTGACCTGAGACAACGTACGTGCGCCCTTCGGGTTCTACCGCTGTGCCCGGAAGGAAGCCGTACACGGTGACCAACTCGACCTCCTGGCCCCGGATGGCCTGCACGAACCGCTGCTCGCGCACCTCGAGCCGACCACCGGTTTGCTTGGCGATGGCCTGGAACTCACTCTTGAGCCAACGTCGCGCGGCTCCGATGCCGCGCTCGTCGGACTCGGTCTCGGAGAAGGTGTGCCGGGTGTGGAAGGAGACCAACTTCTCCACGTGCCCCATCAGTCGCTCGGGAGAGACTTCCGCCAATATGGCCGGGATGGGATCCTCTCCGACGGGAGAGAACTGCAGGTCCTGGGTGGCGATGGTCGAGGCGATGAGCCCCAAGGTGACGGTGCACGGGATGAAGAGCTTCATCCACGCAGGATAGCGTCCGCTACTCGTTCCCCGTCACCAGTTCCTCACACCAAGGCCGCGCGGCGAGAAACCCGGTCACGAGCACGGGGTCGCCCCCGCCGTCCAGGCCAACGGATAAGCCATTGGGATGTCGGGCGTGACGCCCACGCCCTCGATCTTGTCGGTGTAGGGGCTCTAACCTCGCTTCACTGGCAGCTGCAAACGCAGTGCGAAGTTCTCCATACTGCCTGCAATTGGGCGTCCAATAAAGGCCTCAAAGCCCGGTTGGTCGATGGGGATGTAGCCGCTGCGCGGGAGCCAGCTGCCCCAAAGCCAGTCCAGCGCGCGCATCTCCAGCTCGATCCCGCCATGCATCTCGATCTCGGCCACACGCATGGCCGGAAAATGGACACGGCCGATCTCCCCCTCGGGCTGCACGTCGTCGACCACGACCCCTATCTCGTAGCAGCAGTCCGTCAGCTCAACGATGGTCGGATCCTCCCACATGTACCCGAGCCACTGATGATCGGCCACGCCGCGCGCATCGGCCCAGGCCAATAAACGTTGGATCGCTGCAGTGACGCGCTCACCATCGGAGTATGGGTCGAGCACACGGATGTAAGCGACGGTGCGCGTTGGCAGTGTTCGGAAGGTCACCTCGAAGCCGTAGGGGTTCTCGCCGACGGGCAGTGGGTCGAGCCGGTAGCCGCCGCCCTGCGACTCCACCGAGTCTTGCAACATGGAGCGCTTTTCCGCTCGAAACGGGTCTAGGTCAAAGGCACTGGCGGACATGCCGTAGCGCTGCTTGAAGTTGCGCGAGAAGTCTGACGAGAATGAAAAGCCGCAATCTAGCGCGATTTCGGTCAACGTGCGCTTCGGAGTATGCGACATGGAGAAAAGCGCGCGCTCCAATCGGACGCGCTTTACGAATTGATTGAGCGTCTCCCCCACTAGCGATTAAAACACGCGGTGAAAGTGAAACGGGGAGAAGCCGGCAACGCGGGCAACTTCCTTGAGGTGCAGCGAACGACCGAGTCCCTGGACGATGTAGTCGAGAGCACGGTTGACCCGCTCGACATAGTCGACGGACGCCGGATTGGGAAATTCGTTGGTGATTCGCAAGATACGGCAAGCAGTCGAAGGCTAAATTGAGAAACTGATCTGCCCGAGCGACTTCCACTGCAGTCGCGGCATGAACCCAGCCACAGAACTCTTTATGAAATCCATCGCATTGATTGTCGTCGCCGTTCTCGTTTCTATAGCAGCCATCGGCGCAACTCCCCCGTCCCAGTCCCTCGAAACAGGGAGCACCCCATCCACACGCCTTGGGAATTTCTCGGTCAGTCTCGCGGTTAAAGACCTCGCCGCTTCGCGCGAGTTCTATGAAAAGCTCGGCTTTGAGGCTACGGGAGGCGTGGCCGAACAGAACTGGCTGATCATGCAGAACGATTCGGCCATCATTGGGCTATTCCAGGGCATGTTCGAGGACAACATCATGACCTTCAATCCAGGCTGGAACTCGAAGGGCGAGACTCTCAAGGAGTTCGACGATGTGCGCGCACTGCAAGCCAAGTTCGAAGAGCGTGGGCTGAAGCTGACCACCCGTGCGGCTGAAGACTCGACCGGTCCGGCCAGCTTCACCCTGGCCGATCCTGACGGCAACGCGATCCTCTTCGACCAGCACGTTTCCAAGCCGGCCAAGAAGTAGTGCATGCTGTGGCAAACTGCGGGGCGCGGGAAAGCGCCTCGTTGCATTCTGCTCAAGGTGCAATGTTGCAGTGCCGATCGCGGGTGTTCTCCGGAGAAGCAGGACTACGCACCAACGACGCGGCGCGCCGGTAGCGGGAACCGGGCGGAGTTACTCTTCCTTGTCCGCTGCCCCGCTGCCGGGCGGGATCAGCTCGTCGCCCCAGGCCGCGCGCAAGATCTCCTTCGCGCGCTCGCCGACGCCCTTCGGAACGAGCAGCTTCGATCCGCGAATCTGATCGTGGGCCGCCCGCCCGAGTTCGGCGACGTCGAAATCGGGGCCGTCCCCCAGGCTTGGGATCCCTGCAGCGTCCAGGAGGTTGCGCGCCATCGCTAGGGAAAAGCCGTCGAGGCCCTCGACGGCGATATCAAATTCTTCTGATCTTCGTTCCATGGCGGCGATCTTAGGGTCGTCAAACGGGTCGGCGTCCAGAGTTCCTATCCTACGGTCCGCCGGCGGGAAAGAAGGGTGTTGCCTTCGTTCGCTGTTGGTCAAGCGTCACTCCTGGTCATTTATCCCTCTTCGTGATACGCGCAGGTCCGCAGTCGCGCAACCGTACAGAGCACGGGGACATGAACTAGCAAGTGCCACTGCGAGCGCGCAGGGAGTTGTGTTCCATCGACCACAGGCGATGGACGAAGTACCGCCCCACGGGTCACCCCAGACTTCTCCCATGGCCTTGGAATAAATCTCCCCTGGATTGGGTCCACGACCCGCTCCCTCAAGCCACAATCCAGCATGGGATCACAACCCTTTCCAAAGGCTGAAAGCAGACCTACGCTGTTCTCCATCCTGACTACCCTGGAAAGGACAACTTGAATGAGCTATCCGCCGATGCGTACCCTCCTCGCCCTCACCTGTCTGACCGCCTGCTCCACGGTGCCCACCGAGGCCTATGTCCTTGAGACCCGCTCCCGGGTCGTATCGCTCGGTGAGGAGCACCTGATCGAGGAGACGGTCGAACTCGATCCCGCGCGTACCGCCTTCATTGTCTGTGACATGTGGGACGACCACTGGTGCGCCGGCGCGGCGCAGCGGGTGGCGGAGATGGCGCCGCAGCTCGATGCGGCATTGGCGGAGGCGCGTTCGCGTGGTTCTTTGATCATCCATGCCCCGTCCTCGGTGGTCGACTTCTACGAGGGCACTTCCGCGCGTACCAAGGCCCGTGAGGCCGCCTACGCGCCGACCCCCGTCCCGCTCTCGACCGACGAGCGTTGGGGGACGAACTGGTGTTGGCCCATCACCGACGAGAGCGACCTACCCATCGACGACAGCGACATGGGCTGTGACTGCACGCCTGAGTGCGAGTTGCGCGAGGCATGGACGCGCCAACACCCCGCGATCACGATCGAAGACGGGGACGCGCTCACCCACGACGGTCAGGAGGCCTGGAACCTGCTCGAGGCGCATGACATCGACAACGTGGTGCTCAGCGGAGTACACCTCAACATGTGCGTCCTCGGCCGACCCTTCGGGATCCGTCAAATGGTCGGTCTCGGCAAGAACGTGCTGCTCATGCGCGACATGACAGACAGCATGTACGACTCGAGGATGCGTCCCCTTGTGGATCACTTCAGCGGGCACGACCTTGTGGTCGAGCATGTGGAAAGAAATTGGTGCGCGTCCTTCACGAGCACTGGGGTCACGGGTGAGCCCGCCTTCAAGTTCTCGGAAGATTCGCGCGCAGAGCTACGCTAGCGTTGGTACTTCCGTCATCGCTTGTTAGTCAGGTCGCGAACTTGCTCATCTCTTCCGCTTCGTGGCACGACCAGGGCAGAGATCGCAGGAGGACAAGAAGTAGGCAAGCATCTTTGAGATCTAGGAATGGCCCTGAACGCTGTCTATATGACTGCGTATGCCAGATTCGGTTCCCATGGAAACTGACGTAGGCGTAAGTCGCGCAGATTAAAGCGCTCGAGAACCGCGGTGGTTTCTCCCGGCCAGTCTGGCTGGTTTAGCTCGTCGAAGACAAGTATCGCGCCTCCTGGCATCCGCGGAAGGAGCGCTTCCAGGGCAGCCACTGTTGGTTCGTAGACATCGAAGTCGAGAAAGAGGAGCGAGATGATCAAGTGTGGGTTTTCCTCGACGTACTTGGGCATCGTCTCGCAGGCATCACCGCGCACGAGTTCCACCTTTGGAATGTGGTTCAGCGGACGCCGAAGGTCAAATCCCTTAACCCAGTCCTGAAGTTCCTCGTAGACGTCACCCTCGCCGGCCATACCGCCGACTTGCATACGCGAATCGCTTGAATGAGCGCTCCGGTCTTTTGAGTGTATTGAAGGAAAGCCGCTGAAGGTGTCGAACCCGATTACCCTTCGACTGAAATCGTACGGATCGAAGATCTGAGTCAGGTTCGCCCAGTCACGTAGCCCTCGCCCGTCGCGCACCCCACACTCGACGATCGAGCCTTTCACTTCGCGCGCCAAACTGTAGAGCTCGTTTCGGACGAGCGCGCGCCGCATGTCGGTCAGGGATAGATGCCCGCGCAAGGGCGGAAGGATCCCGGGCTTGGACAATTGGGGCTCTTCGGTAGCTGTATTATTCATCGATTGGTCGTCATCTCCACGGAGGTGCGCTGGTCATGGATTCCTCGGGGAATCGGCCCAAGAACTTGACCAGTTGTCCGGAGCAGTGAACACCCATCGAATTCAGGTGCCCACTCTTCCCAAGATCGGGATCAGCTCGATCCCACTGTCTTGAATCTGAGAGAGCGTAGGGTGGCCCGGGGACGTCACCTGTGCCCTGTACCTACTGAGTACCACTGTGCCTCCCTAAGGCCGCATCCACGGCTCCAGGTGACCATCTGGATCGACGCCGCTTTCTTCGTCTTCTGTTGCTACGCGACCCACTTCTTGATCTCCCATCGTGTCGTGATGCGACGGGGCCCAAGCTTGCGCAGGGACCGGTCCTGCCGCATCCCTTGCGGCGATGCCAGCTCCGTCTGCCCCCACGTCAGCATTGAAAAGTTGAGGAACGCAATCTTGCGGTTCTTGCGGCACCGGTGAAACCCACACTCCTCGTTGAGGACGTTGCTCTCAGCTTCCGTCCATCCATCAATTGGCGCCCACTGTGGTCGCCGGGGCATGATTGCGTTGGTACCAGCCTATAGCCTAGGGCCTTATGATCGCTCAAGCACAGGCGGTGAATGAAGTGCCGCGGTTCGAGCCCCGGAACCGGTACCGTATGGCTCCTATGCGAATCCCCATCCTTGCGCTGCTGCTCACCGCGCTGACCTTTGGCCAGCCTCCCCCCAAGCCCGAGCTTCGTGTTCTCTGCTGGAACGTCTGGAACGGCTTCGCGGGCGAGCGCTCGCTTGCGGACGGGGCCGGTTGGATAGCAAAGCAAGGGGCGGACGTCGTCGCCCTGCAGGAACTCGTGGGTGTCGATGAAGAGCGGCTCGCTGAGTGGGCCCGAGGCTGGGGTCACCCCCACGTGGCCATGTCGAAGTCGTCGGGGTACGCCGTCGGCCTGACTGCACGCGAGCCGATCGAGGTCATCGAGCGTAGAACCGATGACCTGCATCACGGCTACCTGCACGCGCGCGTCGAGGGTGTTGACTACCTGGTCGTGCACCTCCATCCCGGGAGCTGGGAGTTTCGGCTGCGCGAGTCACGGATCATTGCCGCGAAGGCTAGCGAGCTGATGCATGCGGGCAGGGCGCTCGTGGTGCTCGGCGACTTCAATGCCCACAGTGCCCACGACCGCGCCCGCCTCGCGACGCGGGGGCCGTTGCTCGCCCGGCGGGCCGAAGGCAACGGTGGCAACCGCCGCGGACCGGGCTTTGATCACGAGGTGATGGGGAACATCTTGGGGACCGGGCTCATGGACCTGACCGTGGTGCACGCGGAGGACACGCCGCACTTCGAGGGGACGTTTCCTTCCCAGGTACTCGAATCATCGACGACGGCGGAGGCCCAGGCGGGATTACTCGAGCGCATCGACTACATCCTGTGCGATCCGCGCAACGCTCCGCGCTGCAGCAGCGTCGTGCTGCCGCGCGGCGGGGTGCTAGAGACCGCGTCCGACCATTATCCTGTCATCGCCGACTTCGAGCGCGCGCCTGTGGCGCGCCCGGCCGCCCCGCGGCCGAACGTGCTGCTAATCCTCGCGGACGACATGGGGTTTAGCGACCTAGGCTGCTATGGCAGTGAGATCCCGACCCCGAACCTGGACCGGCTCGCAGCGGGAGGCGTGCGCTTCACGCAGTTCACCAACACGTCGAAGTGCTCACCGTCCCGCGCGAGCCTCCTGACCGGTGCCTACGCCCACGCTGTGGGAATGGATCGTCAACCGGTCGCGATCGAGGGGGCCAGGACCGTTGCTGAGGTGCTCGGCGATGCGGGCTACCGGACTTTCATGACGGGCAAGCACCACGGGACTCAGAATCCCACGTCGATGGGCTTCGAGCGCTACTTCGGGCTGCGGGACGGCGCGTGCAACTACTTCAACCCGGGGGCGCGGCGCGCGGGTGAGGCGGCTCCCGCCCAGAAGCGTGCCAACCGGGCGTGGTGCATCGACGGTGAGACCCTGCAACCCTTCAGTCCCGAGGACCCGAGCTTCTATACGACAGACGCCTTTACCGACGCCGCTCTCGGCTACCTGGACGAGACCGCCACGTCCGACAAGCCGTTCTTCCTGTACGTGGCGTACAACGCGCCACACGATCCCCTTCAGGCACCCGCAGCGGAGATCGCCCGGCACGCGGGCATCTACGACGTGGGCTACGAGCCGATACGGGCCGCGCGGCTCGAGAAGCAGCGCTCCCTGGAGCTCTTCGAAGATCCCCTGGTGGCGAGCCAGCCCGAGCACGGACCTTGGGAAACGCTGCCCGAGTCCGAGCGCATGGATCAGGCTCGCCGCATGCAGGTGTACGCTGCGATGATCACGCGCCTCGATGCGAACGTCGGCCGCTTGATCGCGCATCTTGAACAGCAGGGCCGGTTGGACTCCACGCTGATTCTGTTTGCATCGGACAACGGCGCCTCGGCGGAGAACGTGCAGATCGGAGACGGCCCGATTGGGGCCATCGACCGCTGGTCCTCGCTCCAGAGGCGCTGGGCCAACGTCAGCAATACGCCGTTTACCAAATTTAAGAACTACAGCCTCGAGGGCGGAATCCGAACCCCGCTCATCGCCCACTGGCCTGACGGCATTGTGGCGCCGGGCCGGTTCGTACGTGCCCCCGGCCACCTGGTCGACCTGATGCCAACGCTCGTGGACCTGGCCGGCGCGCGCCGACCTGCGTCGTGGGAGCCGGGCGGACCCGTGCCCCTGGTGGCGGGAGCGAGCCTCGTCCCGCTACTCCGGGCCGAGCCCTTCGTACGGTCGCGCCCGCTCTTTTACCAGTGGTGGAAGGGTCGTGCCGTTCGCGACGGGCGCTGGAAGCTCGTTAAGCACGGCGATGAGGCCTGGCGTCTCTTTGACCTGTCCATCGATCGGATCGAGTCGAAGGACCTGGCGGCCGAGCATCCCGACGTACGTGCTCGATTGATCCGTCTGTGGGAGGAGTGGCGCCGCGACCCGAGCTTCGTCGGGCGCTAGAGACTGGGGTTATGCGGCTGAAGCTCGCAGGCTCGGCGCAGCTCCAAATTGCACCCAGCATGTAGATTACTGGGAGTCCATCGAACCAGGCGTTGGGGCCCGTACTGGGTTTTCAGTAGGGACACCCGCGGAGCATGCATTCCGCGCTTAGACAGGCTGCTCTCCACTTGTGTCCTTTCCTCAATTGAGCCATGCCGTGGCCGCCGGATGTGATCTCTACATACGACTCTACAGCGTAGGGATCTGCGATCGCTCTACCACAGGCGATGGACGAAGTATGCGCAGTCAAGCATCGCTAAACGGCTCAGATCTACGGCAAGTTGAGCACTGTTCCACCGGGGTCCAGGGCAGGAAGATCGCGCTCCAGACCTCAGCGAGCGAAGCGCTTCTCCCGCTGAAAGCTAGGCCAAAATATCCCGAACCACGAAGGCCTTTTCAACGCCAGTCAAACGCTGATTGAGCCCACGGAACTTGTGTGTGAAGCGCTCGTGATCGATGCCCATGCAGTGCAGAATTGTCGCGTTCAAATCCCGGATGTGAACACCGTTCTCGGCGACGTTGTAGCCCCAGTCATCCGAGGCGCCCCAGTCGAAACCCGCTTTGACACCACCCCCGGCCATCCACATGGAGAAGCAGCGCCCGTGGTGGTCACGACCCGCTTGCGCAGTGCCCAACTTGCCTTGGCTGTAGGCTGTTCGCCCAAATTCGCCACCCCAAATCACGAGGGTTTCATCGAGCAGGCCGCGCTCCTTGAGGTCCAAGACCAAAGCAGCGGAAGCCTGATCCACGTCCTTGCACTGGGCGGGCAAGGCAGTGCTGATGGTGTTGTGCTGGTCCCAGCCCCTGTGGAAGAGTTGGATGAATCGTACGCCGCGCTCAGCCATGCGCCTTGCAAGCAGGCAATTTGCCGCATAGCTACCAGGTCTCCGGGCGTCGGCACCGTAGCGCTCAAAGGTGGACTCCGGTTCACCCTTTAGGCCCATCAAGTCGGGCACGGACGTCTGCATGCGATAGGCCATCTCGTAGGCGTCAATCCGTGCTTGAATTTCAGGATCACCAACCTGATCCGCGCGGGCCTGGTTGAGGCGCGCCAGGGAGTCAAGTACAGCACGACGCTGCGCCGGGTCGATTCCCGGGGGATTCTGAAGATAGAGCACGGGGTCAGCGCCAGAGCGCAGGTTGACGCCCTGGTAAGAGGAGGGCAAGTAGCCGTTGCCCCAGAGCCGCGAATAGAGAGGTTGGCCCGGGTTCTTACCCGTGCCCTGGGAGAGCAGCACCATGAAGGAAGGCAGCTCTTCGTTCTCCGTGCCGAGCCCATAGCTCAGCCAAGACCCGAGACTCGCATGGCCCATTTGTTGAGAGCCGGTGTTGATGAAGGTGACAGCAGGATCGTGGTTGATCGCTTCGGTGTTGACCGACCTTAGGATTGTGATGTCATCTGCGATTCCCTGGGTGTGGGGCAGGAGGTCGCTGATCCAAGTGCCATGCTTGCCGCAGCGCTTTAGATCCCAGAGCGGTGCTGCGAAGGAGTACTCACTCTGGCGCGCGGTCATGCCTGTAACACGCTGTGTCCCGCGCACCAAATCCGGGAGTTCTTGGCCGTTGAGGGCGCGCATTCCGGGTTTAAAATCGAAGAGGTCGATGTGAGACGGACCTCCAGACTGGAAGAGGTAGATGACGCGCTTAGCCTTGGGCGCCGCCTTCAAGAGGAAACTGTCTTGGCTAGCACTGGTCGACGCGCGGCCCTGGGGCATCAACAGAGAGCCGAGCGCCAGGCCCCCAAGGCCGCGGCCCATGCTGGTCAAGAGAGAGCGACGTGTGAGTTGTCGATGATAATCAAGAATCGGATGCATAGTGCTGCTCAGCCCCTGGTCACAGCTTCGCTGAGATTGAGAATCAAATTGGCGATGGTGGTCAGTGCCGCCTGCTCGACGGCGTCGAGTTGGTCATCTCGCGGAACACTTCCCTGGCGCAGCAGGTCTAGCGCAGAGTCCGGGTGTTCCGCGAAGGTGCGTCGCTGGGCCTGATAGGCTTCAAGCAGCAGGGTCAACTCATGGGGTTGGGGCGGTCTACTGGTGACATCCTCGAACATGCGCGCGATACGCTGCTCCGCCGGCGCGTCCGGCAACTCGTGCGAGATGCGCTCCGCGAACCCGCGACTGGCCTCGACAAACTGCGGATCATTCAACAAGACCAGCGCTTGCATCGGCGTGTTGGTGGATTCCCGCTGCATCATGCATAGCTCGCGGCTCGGTGCGTCAAAAGCTAGCATCGAAGGCGGTGGAACCGTGCGTTTCCAATACGTGTAGAGACTGCGGCGGTGCAGATTCAGGCCCTCGTCCAGGTGAAAGACCTGCGCAGTGGCGGGCGTGCTCCCGAAGTGGCTGATCTCGCGCCAGAGGCCTTCGGGCTGATAGGGTCGCACACTCGATCCGCCGATCCATGGAACCAAGAGGCCGCCTGCCTGCAGAGCTGCATCGCGAATGAACTCACCTTGCAGACGAAAGCGCGGTCCATGGGACAGCAATCGATTCTGGGGATCTAAGGCGAGGCTCTCCGCTTTGACATGGGAACTCTGTCGGTAAGTAGCGCTCATGACCATCTGTTTCAGCATGCGCTTGACTTGCCAGCCGCTCTCGAGGAAGTCCACGGCCAAGGTGTCTAGCAAATCCGGATGGCTAGGCCACTCGCCTTGGGAACCAAAGTCAGCGGATGTGGCGACGAGGCCGGTGCCGAACAGGAGTTGCCACAGGCGATTGACTGCGACGCGACTGGTGAGCGGGTGCTCGGGGGAGACGAACCAATCAGCTAGGGCCAGACGATCGTTGGGAACCCCCTCGGGTAGTGGCGGCAGGAAGGCCGGCGGAGCGGGACTCACCTCCTCCCCCGGTTGGTCGTAAGCACCTCGTTCGAGCAGATGGGTCTTACGCGGATTGTCCGCGGTGTTCATGACCAGCGTCGAATGGGGCTGCGTCATATCGTGCAGACGCTGCTCAAGGCTTGCCAGAACCTCACGTTGAAAGGCTAAGCCAGGATCGTTCGCGGCCTGAAAGACCAGGAGGCTGCGGCTCTGTTCCGCTGTGCGTTCCTGCCGGGGAATGGTGAGGATTGTCTCTAGGAAGGGAGGCAACGTGGGCGTGTCGTCGTTGCCGGTGACGGCGAATATCCGAAAGTGACCGGGCGCGGAATGACCGGTGTCGCGGTTCACTCCTGAGAGGTTGACTGTGAAACAGTCCCATTCGGCGGGGTCAACGGGAGCGTCAAAGATCAACGTGAGGTGCTGAGGTTCCTTCGTGCGACCCAGGGGCGACCAACCGTTGATCGCGCGCGGGTCTAGGACATTGCGCGCGGGAAAGTCGGCATGGGAGTAGCTGGCCGTGGCGTCCCGCAGAGGCACCAAATGGTTCCAGTCGATTTCATTCGAGGGCACCGTTCCGGCCGAAACGCTCGCGGCAGAGAGCCCGAAACTCCCCTGCCGCGGTTCCGCGCCATGCCCCAAGGAACCGTCCCCCACATCCGGATGGGGATAGAACTCGATTCGAATGCCGGTCACCGGGGGGATCTCCCGTGAGCGAAGGCGCGAGGAAACGGTAAAGGCCTGGCTGTGGTTGCTGCTCTTGAGCACTGAGCCGTCCTCAAGAACGGTGATCCTGGCCACGTCTAGCTCGGGCGTCTTAGCGGAGAGAGTCTCCAGGGGGTGCAGGCGCATGTCCTTGCCACGCTCCTCCTGGGCATCAATTCGAAGAGCCTCCCAAGCCAACTGATGATTCAGACTTGGGGTGGCGAGCAAGCGTTTGGCCGAGGCTACTTGAGCCTGAATCGCCTCCGTGTCTTGGTGCCGAATGGCACTGATTGCCTCGAG
The DNA here is from genome assembly GCA_047618505.1 of Planctomycetota bacterium. Taxonomy (GTDB): domain Bacteria; phylum Planctomycetota; class UBA1135; order UBA1135; genus JBLHLB01. The sequence continues at coordinate 7,305 of JBLHLB010000026.1, read as the reverse complement.
GGACGGCGTAGCGTTTCTCCCGCCGTCGCCATCGTGGGCGCGATCATCCAATGTGTTGAAGTAGGCGTAGAACCCGTAGAAGTCCCGTTGGCTAAGGGGGTCGAACTTGTGGTCGTGGCACTGCGCGCAGGCCATCGTCAAGCCGAGAAACACTTCAGACGTGGTCTTCACTCGATCCACGCAGTAGTTGTTGAGGTTCTCCTCGGGGATCGTCCCGCCCTCGTGGGTGATCATGTGGTTGCGGTTGAAACCTGTCGCAACAAGCTGTTGTTGCGTCGCGTCCGGAAGGAGGTCCCCGGCCAATTGCTCGCGCAGGAATTGATCAAAGGGCAGGTCCTGGTTGTAGGCATTGATGACCCAATCGCGCCACAGCCACATATGTCGACCGCCGTCGATGGAGTATCCGTTCGTGTCGGCATAACGGCTTTGGTCCATCCAGGCCTGGGCCATCCGTTCCCCGAAGTGTGGCGAGGCCAGAAGTCGATCCACAACTCGACCAAAGGCCCCGGTCGCTTGATCGTCGAGGAATGCAACCACCTCATCTCGAGTAGGCGGCAGGCCCGTGAGGTCAAAGGACACGCGTCGAATCAGTGTGCGGCGATCGGCCTCTGGGGAGGGAGTCATTCCCACGCCTTCAAGTCGCGCTAAAACGAAGGGGTCAATTGCGTTGCGTGCGAACTCAGTGTTCTTGACTTCAGGGAGAGGCGCCCGCGCGGGCACGATAAACGCCCAGTGGCTCTCATAGTTCGCGCCCTGAAGGATCCACGCACGAATCGTCGCCACATTCGCAGGGGTCAATGCGAGGTTGGCCTCCTCGGGAGGCATGCGCTCGTCAATGTCCGTGTGCGTGATGCGTTGGTACAGCAAGCTCGCATCCGGATCTCCGGGCACAATGAGGCTTTCACCGCCACGGCTGAGACCAAAGAGACCCTCTTCACTATCGAACCGAATCTTCGCCTTGCGAGCGGATTCCTGGTGACCATGGCAGCTAAAACATGAGTTCGAGAGGAGCGGACGCACATCGCGGTTGAAGTGGATGGGCTCGCCAGTCATGGCAGGCGCATCGGGGGAAGTCACAGGATTTGTTGATGATGCGCCGGGAGCATGCTCGGCTGCTACAAAGCTCTCCGGCCACGTGGCGCCGGCCTGGACCCAGCTCACTAGGACTTCCACCTCTTTGGGGGAGAGCGCCTCTTTCGGAGGCATCTCAAGTTCCTCTTGCCGCCTGATGGCAGCGATCAGGAGACTGCCGTCGGGATCGCCGGGCACTAGGGCCGGACCTTCCTCGCCGCCTTTCAAGATCCGGGCGCGAGAGTCCAATCGCAGCCCGGACTTCTGCTTTTCCGGACCGTGGCACTTGAAGCAGCGCGCTTCGAGCAGTGGATAGACCTCAGTGCCAAATTGCCCGGCAACGTCGACCTCTTGGGCGCCACCGGAGGGCAGGGATCCCGCCTGCAAATCCCCCCCGACCAAGAGCGCCAGGCCGAGGGCCGATGTCAGAAAACGACAGGCCCCATTGAGGCTCGATTGCATCTGGTGAGCGGTCTCTCTCATGGGCAGAGTGTACCCAATCCCAAGTTGCCCGCCTGACACAAAGAGTGTGTTGGCCCCGTCCATGGTTTCGTAGAAACCGGTCGCGCCTTCGATCGGCGGCGTTGAAGCACAATTCGAAATGAGGCGCGTCTCACCTACCCGATGGGCTTAGCCTCATCGAAATGGGCAGAGAGCGCCAGCGTCCGGCGCGACTACGTCGTGTGAACAGGAGCCTGTACACCAATGTCCCTGAGCCCTAAGAGTGAGCGTAGGAATCCCTCAACTTGAGGCAGGGGAAAGTAGAAGAGCAGGCGAAGTGTCAAGGCAGTTGCGATCGCCAACTTGCAGTACCCATGGGGAGCTCCGCTCCTTCCAGTGGCCGCGGGCACCCTGGCTTAAAGCGCTTCCTCAGAGATCCGCAGCGTGATCTCGCCACTTCGAACAAGTGCCCGGCATACCGGGGTCAGTTGGTGACGCGATACTTTGTCTTGTCGGTCGGCTGAACGTGGGATTTCGTACTAGAGGCTTCGGAGGACGAGGCCCGAATCATGAGCTGCGCCCGATTGCGGATCTCCAGTGGGATGAATTGTGGAGCAACGCCCTATTCCACTCAGGTTGTGGGATGCTGAAACCCCACCGAAACAGTGCTTTTGGGGCCAGTGCATGATTATCAGCAGGGAAAGTCCCAGGCAGAGACCTATTGTGGGCGGCGATGGCATGGCCTTCGACATGTAGCACCAGCCTTCGTAGCCTTCGGGTCCTGCACAATCCCGTGCGCCTGGCCCCGTATTCTCTATGCCATGCCCTCGCCCCTCCTTCGCCTGAGTGTTTGGTCGCTAAAGTCTAGCCTGGTGATCTTGGTCCTTGGCCCTCTTGTTTCCGCACAGGGGGAGAACGGCTACCTGCGCGGAAGCGGCGGTTGGTTGGTCGGCTTCTCCTACCAAGAAGCTGAGTTTAAAGAAACCATTGGCCAAGGCCAGGGCAGCGTTCTTGATGTGGATCGCAAGTCCATGAGTCTCTATTTGAACTTCGGCCTGCGGGATGACTTGGATGTGATCATCCAACCCCTGTACCAAAAGGCCGAATTCAGCCAGTTCCCCATTGTGCCTGCCGAAGAGAACCTGACTGACATTCAAGTCTATGCCAAGTGGCGGTTGTGGAAGCGTGAGATCGGCCCAGGTGAATTGCACTTTTTGGCTGCCCCGGGTTTGCAAACCGATCTCAAGAACTACGAAACGGACGGCTTCTTGTCCCTTGGCGCAGGTCAAACCGATTGGCGTGCGAGGGGCATCGCACACTATCAGGCGCGCACCGGCAGCTGGTTCGCCGCCGTCGAAACCGGCTACGACTTCCGCACGGGAGCGCCCCCCGACAATCTGGTGATTCGATCACAGCTCGGCATCAACCTGGGCCCCGTGCTCCTGCAACCCTACTACGATATCTTTGACGCGCGCGGGGGAGGCGACGAGGGTGGCGTTGTATCCGGATCGCCCCAGGCGGGCGGTCTCGACTATGACGTCTGGGGCATCAAGGCCTTTGTGCCCATCGGCTCCCACGCCGGCATTTATGGCGGCTACTTCGAACTGGACGACGATCGCCCGTCAGGAGTCATTCCCGGCTTTGGCTTTGGCTTGGTTGTTTCGGGATAAGGGGCGTCGGCGCATAAAGCGAAATGACCGCGCATTCCTGTGCCTACCGAAAACCTCGTCCGCGGCACCAGTTGACCATCTGGATTGAATGTACACCCAGCGAAGGGGGTATCGAAAGGTTGCTGCGCCGTGACGCAGGCGCACCGTTCCCAAGGGCAGTGAAAGAACACAACTGCGTCGTCGGTTCAGCAAACGCGGAAGTACCGATGATGAAGCCCGTGGAAAATTGGCCGACGCATGCTGCGCGGCGTTGGGGCGCAATTGGAAAGGAGGCGCGTCTCCCCTACCGAGCTGGCTTGCCTCGAATTGCCACTGACCTTGGGGGACCGATCACCATCAAATGGTTCAGCAGTGTGCATGCAACGGTTGAATCGGTTTGTTGAGCAGCCCAGGTCCGCGACCGCAGGCGATCCCCGGGGGTTGCCCTGTTTCCGAAGAAGGTGCTCTCGAAGCGATCTTGATGATGGTAATCAGGCTCCTTCTTACAGCGCCTACGACAGACTCGTGCTACCCGCCGTATGGCCTTGTCTCTCGACAGGAGACGAGGCTTGCATCGGTTGATTGCCGCAGCCCTCGTTGGTGGAACAACGACTGTTGCCCCGCGAGCCTCACCTGGGTTGTAGGCGCCCTTCGTGTCATCGACAGCATCGCCCGTAGCGGGCTGCAAAGCTCGAAGCATGATGCTGACCGTCAAATTATCTCCAGGGAAGTGCATTTGTGCATCAGCACATGCGGCGATCGCCGGGGTATGATCTAGGAGTATCCACTCTGCAGCGTTGGGACTTATGAGCGATCTACCGCAGTCGATGAACGAGCCACCGGACCCCCCATCGAAGGGCACCCTCGAGGCGGTGTCCCGAATTTTGGGCGCGGCAGGAACGCAGGATAGGTTCGCCTCCGAGGAACTGCTGCCGCTGCTCTACGCAGACCTGCGCAAACTGGCGGGGGCCCGCATGGCGCGACTCGCGCCGGGGCAGACTCTCCAGGCGACGGCCCTCGTGCACGAGGCGTACATGAAGCTCGCCGGGTCGAACGACGCAGGCTGGCAAGGGAGGGCGCACTTCTTCGGCGCGGCGGCGCGGGCCATGCGTGACATCTTGGCGAACAAGTTGAAGCAGAAGGACAGTCTCAAGCACGGGGGAAACCTGCGACGCGTTGGCCAGGACACTGTCTTCGAGCTAACTGCAGATGGTCCGAGCGACGACATGCTTGCGATCGAGGAGGTTCTTCAGGAGTTCGAGGGCCGCTACCCGCGCAAGGCAGAGGTCGTGACGCTGACGTTCTTTGGCGGACTCGGTCCGCCAGAGATTGCCGAGGTGCTGGGAGTCTCCTCCCGCACGGTGGAGCGCGAGTGGCGCTTTGCAAAGGCGTGGCTCAACCAGCGGCTGTCCGAGCGTGGGGAAGGCGCGTGAGCACGAAGCTATCCGCCGAGGACCTGGAACGTCTGGACGTGCTCTTCGAGCGCGGGGCCGATTTGGATTCCGAAGAGCACGCTGCTTTCGTTGAGCGCGAGTGCGGCTCCAACGCCGCGTTGCGCAACGAACTCACTCGCCTGCTCGCAGGTCTCACCGGCGAGGACATCCTGTGCAAGGTTCGGCCCGAGATGCCCTCGCGGGCTGGGACCGAGATTGGTCCCTACCGGCTGATCGAACGGATTGGCCAGGGCGGCATGGGCGAGGTCTACGCCGCCGACCAGCTTGAGCCGGTCACTCGGCGCGTGGCGCTCAAGCTCATCAAGCCGGGGATGGACAGTGCAGAGATTGTTGCGCGCTTCTACGCGGAACGTCAGGCCCTCGCGCGAATGGACCATCCCAACATCGCGCAGGTCTTTGATGCGGGCGCGACCGACGACGGACGACCGTACTTCGTGATGGAATTCGTCGGTGGGGACTCGATCACCGAGCACTGTGATGGGAAAGGCCTGACGACACCCGAGCGCCTCGCGCTCTTCCTGGGTGTCTGCGACGGCGTGCAGCACGCTCATCAAAAGGGTGTCATCCATCGTGACCTCAAGCCCTCCAACCTGCTCGTTGCCGACCAGAACGAACGGACTGTAGTCAAGATCATCGACTTCGGAGTGGCGCGAGCTACGACTGGCCGGCTGACAGAGCGCACCCTGCATACAAGCGTTGGCCAAATCTTGGGAACGCTCGACTATATGAGCCCCGAGCAGGCGCATCCCGGCGCCGTCGACATTGATACGCGCACGGACATCTACTCGCTGGGCGTGGTGCTCTACGAGCTCGTGACAGGACTTCTGCCTTTCGAGCGTGAGACCTCCTCGCCACTAACTCCGACTGGGGGGCAGCACGCGCTCCTGGCGAAGGACCCGCCGACCCCGAGCGCGCGCCTGCGGCGCAGCAAGGGGCGGGCTTCGACGCTCGCGGCGTTGCGCGGTGCGGACGAGCGCACGCTGGCCCGTCAGCTTACGGGCGATCTGGACTGGATCTGCATGAAGGCGCTCGAGCGCGACCCCGCTAGGCGCTACGCCTCCGCATCGGAATTGGCAGAGGACCTCCGCCGCCACCTCGCCAACGAGCCCGTGCTCGCTGGCAGGCCGGGGGCGCTCTATCGGGCTCGCAAGTTCGTCCGCCGCAATCGCGTCTCTGTCACGGTCGTCGCCCTGCTCACCGTTGGCAGCCTCGTGGGTACCTATGCGGTAGAAGCGGCTCGTTTCGATGCCAAGAGTAACGCGATGGTGGCGCGCGCGCTCCAGCCCATGGCCGACGCCGGCAGCCTGCGGAAGCTCACGCTGGACGCTGACGAGCTATGGCCGCCGTACCCCGACATGCTCCCCGCCCTAGGGGAATGGCAGCAGCGGGCTCGGACGCTGACTTCTGGGCTCTCGGCATATAGGGAGGAGCGCGCCACGTTGCGAGCGCGGGCCCTTCCTTGGACTGACGAGGAGAAGGCGCACGATCGGGAGAGCTACTCCCGCGCCGATGAACTTGCGTTCAAGACGGCCGAGCTCAAGGCCCGGCTCCAGATGATCGAGGCTGGGATGGAAGTCGAGTCGCTTGAGGAAGCCTACGCGCGCGCCGAGATCCTTGAGGCGGAGATTGCTCCGATGGAATGGGAACGCGAGCGCCGACGAACCTACAACTTCGTGGAGGAGGGCGATCGCGCCCAGCACGAGATGCTGAACGGTCTGGTGGTCGGTCTCGAGGGGTTCATCGACCCGCGCACAGGCCTATTTGGCGATGAGGCTGTCTCGGTAGAGCACGGTTGGAGCGTTCCGAGGCGGATTCGGGTGGCGAAGGAGCTGGAGGCCGGTTTCGCCGCCGGCGGAGAGTATGCGGAGGCTTGGTCCGAGGCACGCTCCGCGATCCATGTCGCCTACCCGGACCTGAAGCCGATTCCCGAGATGGGATTCGTTCCACTCGGACCTGACCCCATTTCGGGATTGTGGGAGTTCGCGGCGCTCCTCTCGGGAGACCCCGCGGTGCGCCCGGACCCGGACGGACCCTTGGTGCGGACCGATTCGACCGGACTGGTCTTTGTGCTCCTGCGGGCGAAGCAGAGCTTCCTGATGGGAGCCCAGAGGAATCACCCTGAGCTCGACAACTTTGACGACTTCGATAACTTCGGCAACAACGATTTGAACAGACGGGAGGAGCCAACGGTCGAGGTTGACGTCAGGGCCTTTTTCCTGTCGAAATACGAGATGACCCAGGCGCAGTGGACGTACTGCACGGGCATGAATCCGAGCCTCTACCAACTAGACGATGACCAGCGGGGGGCGTGGGTTCCCCACAGGCCAAACAACCCGGTCAACCTGGTGGACTGGCCTGACTGCAAGCGAGTGCTTGAATGGCTCGAGCTCACCCTCCCTACCGAGAGGCAGTGGGAGTACGGAGCGCGCGCCGGCACGACGACCATCTGGTGGACTGGTGACGACCCGAGCGACCTGCGCGGCGCCGCTCAGTTGGCTAGGGTCCCAAGCGTGCCTGGGGAGCCGGTCGTCACGATCACCTCGGTGGGCACCTATCCGGCAAACCCATTCGGCCTCCACGACGTAATGGGGAATGCCTCGGAGTGGTGCGAGAACCCGCCCTACATCTACGGTACAGAGGTGGGCAGTCAGGCCGAGACGCAGATTCTGCGCGCGATCCGTGGGAGCAAC
>JBLHLB010000025.1:0-22868 GCA_047618505.1 Planctomycetota bacterium | reverse complement strand
CCACCCGAGGGGTTTGGGGGACCACCACGCCCCCCAAAACCCTACTGGTCTTTGTTTATTGGCCCAACGCCTGACGGCGTTGGAGCGGACAGGTGTCTGAGTCGAATCGAGGGTAGGCGGACAGGTGTCTGAGTCGAATCGAGGGTAGGCGGACAGGTGTCTGAGTCGAATCGAGCGTAGGCGGGCAGGTGTCTGAGTCGAATCGAGGGGGGGGGCGAACTGCTGGGGACGCGATCGGGTCGGGGGGTCAGGGCGTGAAGTTGAAGAGGTGTTGGCTCTCGGAGCGTTCGCCTCGGATGGCCTCAAGGACGTCGGGGGTGATGTCTCCGGTGGGGTAATCCCCGGTGAAGCAGGCGTTGCAGTAGTGCTTCAAATTGGGATTTCCCGCCAGGGCCGCCTGGTTCATGAGATCACGGTCAAGGTAGAGCAGGTAGTCGGCGCCCAGGGCTTCAGCAACCTCTTCCGTGGAACGGCCTGTTGCGACAAACTCGGTCTTGCTGGCCATGTCGATGCCATAGGGGCACGGCGCCACGAGCGGGGGACTCGTGATCCCCATGTAGACCTTTCGGGCACCAGCTTCGCGCGCCATCCGAATGATCTGTCTGGAGGTGTTACCGCGCACGATGGAGTCGTCGACGAGCAGCACATCCTTGCCCTTGAACTCCAGAGGGATCGTGTTGAGCTTGCGCTTCAAAGAAGTCGTGCGCTCCTTCTGATTCGCCATGATGAAGGTCCGCCCGATGTAACGGTTCTTCACCAGACCCTCCCGGTAGGGCAGATCCAGGGCAGAGGCCATGGTTAACGCCGCATCACGGGAGGAATCCGGGATCGGGATCACCACATCAGGTGTCGGTGCGCCGACATCCTTCCACTGCTGCGCTAGGGCTACCCCGAAGCGACCCCGGGTCTTGTAGACGGAGACCTGGTCAATCATCGAGTCGGGGCGGGCAAAGTAGACCAGCTCGAAGATGCACGGGTGGTGGGGCTTGTTGCCGACCTGGCGGCGGTGGACCTTGCGCTCGGTGTCGATGAAGATCACCTCGCCAGCCTCGATATCGCTGTAGCTATCGTAGCCCGCCACATCGAGCACGACCGTCTCAGAGGCGAAGGCGAACCAGCTCTCGCCATCGACCACCTTCTCACCGAAGACCGCCGGCTTGATCCCGTAGGGGTCGCGGAAGGCAACCATGCCCACGTCGGGCAAGGCCGCGATGACCGAGTAGGCGCCCTTAACTTGCTTGTAGACGGCTTTGACAGCGCGGAAAACGGCTTCGGCCGTGACGAGTTCGCCCGGGCGCAACCCCTCTGTCAGGGCCCTCGTGAAGACAAAGAGAATCATCTCCACATCGCAGGAGGAATTCAGGCGGGTCCCGTGGTTCACCGCCTCGGACTGGCGCAGGGCCAGGAAGTTCGTGACGTTCCCGTTGTGGGCCATGGCCACACCAATGGGAAAGTTCACGTGGAAGGGCTGCGCGTCATCCGTGGAGCCCGCCCCAACGGTTGGGTAGCGCACATGGCCCACCCCAAGGTTGCCGCGCAGGCGGCTCATGTCGGCTGCGCTGAACACATCGCGGACAAGGCCTCCACCCTTCTTCAGGTGGAAGATATCCGTGAAGGTCGTTATCCCAGCGGCATCTTGGCCGCGGTGCTGAATAGACAGCAGGCCTTCGTAGATCTCCGGAGCAACGTCGACTCCTTCGGGGCCGTAGACACCGATAAATCCGCACATGTCGAGAACACGCCCGCTAGGCGGGGAGTCGAGGGGGGGGGGGGGGGAGATAGGCGCCCGAGGAGAGCTGCGGGCCAAGGAAGCGAGCACACCAAGATAAGTTCAGCCGGGGGCACCAACAACCCGCAGAAGGGCAGTTCGGGGGAGCTAGTCACAATTGCTGGCACGGGTTCGTGAAAAACGCGCCCTTACGCTGTTGGGCCCTATTCGGCCAATGGGGCTCAAGAGAAAGAAATCCTGCGCTGGGCACATTGGTTTTCCAATGGCGCACCCGCCTGCAGCCAAGATCCTCACCTGGGCGCCCTAGGCCGCTTTCGGCAGAGGGAGCGCCGGGTCGGAGCACAATCACACACGCAGTTGCAGCGATCTTCGACCGAGGCTGACCTAGGGACCACGCTAGGATAGTCCCCAATGTCGATCCCCATGCACCGCCTCCAGGTCGCCGACCGCGTCCTGGGATCCCTCGCGGGACTCGTGTTCCAGCCAGCGCGTTGGTTTCGCCGCCGGCCGGTTGCGGGACCCGGCCGTCAGGTCCTGGCGATCAAGTTCTGGGGACTGGGGAGTCTTCAACTGCTCACCCCCTCGATCAGCGCCCTGCGCACGCGTCACCCAGATGCTCGACTGGTTCTGCTGACCCTTCAGAACAACGTGGAGTTCGCCCAGGGACTGGGGGTCTTCGATGAGGTCATGGGGCTCAGCCTAGCGGCCAAGAGCTGGGTGCGTCTGGCGGGCAGATTGCTACGAATCACCGCCTCTGTTCGCCGCCGCCGCTTCGATGTCGTCTACGACTTCGAGTTCTTCACGCGCTTCTCCGCGATCGTCTCCCTGCTCTCCCGGGCTCCCCGGACCCTCGGCTTCTGCGCACCGGGGATCTCGCGGGGTGGTTTCCATACCCAGTTGATTCCCTTCCAACGTCACTGGCACGTGGCCCGCAACTTTCGAGCCCTGGCGGGGGGCGAGAACGGTAAGGCCATCACCCCCGACGATCTGACTCCCTTCCCGATTAGCGCTTCCAAAGGGCTACAGGCAACGACAACCCTGATCGAGGCTGGCGCCTGGGGCGGTCAAGCCTTGGTTGTCTTGAATCCGAATGCTGGCGAGCTATCGCTCGAACGACGCTGGCCCCTGGAAAACTTCGCTTCCCTGGCTCAACAGTTGATCCAAGTCGATGGGGCTCGAGTCGTCCTCGTGGGATCCAAAGGTGAGCGTGAGCGCGTTGGGCTCCTGCACCGCATGATCGGCGAGGTCCCGGTTGGGTCCTGCGTCGACCTCTCTGGGCACCTTTCCATCGGCGCCCTTGTCACACTGCTGCGCCAGGCCGACGTCTTTGTTAGCAATGACTCTGGGCCCATGCACGTGGCTGCGGCCCAGGGGGTTTCGACACTGGGACTTTTCGGGCCAGAAACACCGGAGCTCTATCACCCAATCGGGAAACGGGCACGCTTCCTCTACCGGCCAACGGTCTGCAGCCCCTGCATAAACGTCCACAAGAACAAGGTGAGCACCTGTGTGATGGGCCGCGCGGAATGCATGACCAACCTAACCGTGGGCTACGTGTTGGCCGCGACGCGCGATGAGATTGGACGCCACGGGGAACGCACGGCGGCGGAAGCCGCTCTGCCCAGGGCCTGAGAATCACCTGGTGAAGATCCTACTCGTCAATCCACCAGCCCAGCAGACCGTGCTACGGGACTACCTCTGCTCAAAGACCACCAAGTCGGACTACTTAACGCACCCGATTGACCTCTTGATTCTGTCGGGGATCCTTGCCCAGGGGCACTGCATTGAAGTCCTGGACTGCGTCGCTGAACGGCTTTCTGTGCCCGAGGCGAAGACGCGGGTTCAGGCCGCAGCGGCGGACGTATTGGTTGGCTTGGTTGCCTCTGTAACCTGGAACCAGGACCGCCTGTTCTTTGGTGATTTGGGGCGCGAAGGTCACCGCATCCTTGCCCTGGGGGATGTTCTCCACGGGAATGCCGTCCAGCGCATGGAAGAGGAGCCGTGGATTGAAGCGTGCCTCCAGGACTTCACCAGCCAAGAGGTCCTAGGCTATCTATCCGGAGAAGAAGGCTCTGGCTACGACACTCTCACAACGCGCGACGGCGCGGCGATCATCCCTGCACGGCGGTGCCCAAGCGATGTGCCGCACGGCGACCTCGACCATCCCCGTCCGCGACACGAACTCTTCCCAACCAACGGGTACAGCTTCCCTTTTGCGCGACGCACTCCCTTCGCGACCGTTCTGACGGACTACGGCTGCCCGTATCCCTGCACTTTCTGCGTCATGTCGACCCTGGGGTTCCGGCAGCGCCCGATCGATGCGGTCCTCTCGGAAATCGATGAGCTGCGCGGACGCGGGATTAAAGAGTTGTTCTTCTTGGATCAGACCTTTGCGGTGCAGCGCGAACGGGGGTTGGCACTGTGCGCTGCCTTCGAAGAGCGCGGGGACCTGAGTTGGACCGCATTCCTGCGGCCGGATCGAGCCGATGATGAGCTGCTCGCCGCCATGGTTCGGGCCGGCTGTCACACGGTCATCCTCGGGGCCGAGAGTTCGCGTGATGAGATCTTAGCGCGCTATCGCAAGGGCTACGGCACGGACACCGTACGCGACACCTTCCGCCGAGCTCGAGTCGCCGGATTGCGCACGGTGGGCACTTTCCTGATCGGTCTTCCGGAAGACACGGCCACGAGCATCGATGAGCAACTGGCCTACGCTCTTGAGCTGGATCTCGACTTCCTATCGGTCAACGTCGCGGTGCCCAGGTTCGGCACCCCCTTCCGGAAGGAGGTCTTAGACCTAGGCTTGCTTAGCGCGGATGAACTCGAAATGGACCAGGCAGGGGACCGGGGGACATTGCCGACGGCGACCCTGGACCAGGCCGAGATGCTACGTTTGAAACGCCGCCTGATTCGGCGCTTCTACCTGCGGCCGCGCTACCTTATGCGCCGGTTGGCCTCTATCAATTCTCCACGTGAATTGTTCAGCCAGGCCCGCAGCGGGCTCGCTCTCTTGGCGCGCAACGGGCGACGCTAATGGTGTGCGACACCGGCGAGCACGCCAGATGAATGAACTTCATACCCTCCCGGTTGCCCCGGGAATCGAGATCGCCTACCGCGTCGCAGGGGATCGGTCCGCCGACGCCCGGCCACTCTTTGTGCCCGCCATGAGTTGGCTCGAGCGCGACCTCGACGGACTCTTCGGTGGACGTACGGTAGTGTTCTTTGACGTGCGCGGAAGAGGGCGTTCCTCGCGGGTCGACGACCTGGAGAAGCTAGGCCTGGGGCATGACGTGGCCGACCTCGAATTGCTGCGTGCGCACTTGGCCCAAGATGACGCGCGCATGTCCCGCATTGATCTCATGGGCTGGTCCTACTACGGGGGGTTGGTGGCGCAGTTTGCCCTGGATCAACCGGACTCGACCGAGCGCCTCGTCCTTGTGGGACCCACTCCGCCGCGCTCTAAACCATGGTTTGGGCGCTTCCTGGATAACTTTGCGCGGCGCGTTGATCTGCCCGGCCTGCACAAACTGGAGCAGGACAAGCGCGCAGGCCTACGCGATCGTGACCCCCTTGCGTACGGCCGGCGCGTCCATGGGCTATTTCACCGCGCCTACCTTGCGGACGAAAAACACTTGGCCCGCATGCGCTCCGACCCCTGCGTCGAACCCAACGCGGACACCGACCGCGTCAACGATCAGGCCCGACGCGTCATTGAAAAGCTGGGCGCCTACGACTGGCGCGACGAGCTAGGCGCGCTCCACCGACCCACGCTCATCGTCCACGGGCAGAGCGACCCCATTCCCTTCGAAGCTTCGGAAGAGTGGTGCCAGCACCTGCCTTCAGCACAGCTGACGTTGCTCGAAGATGTCGGGCACATGCCCTGGCTGGAGGCACCCGAATCGTTCTTCAGGCACGTAAACACGTTCCTCAGCCGCAACTGAGTTAACCTGGCATGTGTGGGTTCGTGGCTGTGGGGTAATCGGTGTTTTGGTGAAGCGCGCACGCAACGACGCCGCGTAGCCCCCGGTGCCGGCGCGTTACCGCTTGAGCACGGGTCTGATCACCGCGCTCTTGCCAAGGAGCTGTGGGGTGGAGGTCTTAAGGCCGATGGTCTCGACAACGGACTGCTAAAAAACCAACGGCAGGCACGCCAGCGACCTGGCAAGCACCGCCAAACCGAAGGCGCGGCGCGCAGTGAGGCGTGTCCCGCGATACATGCGGCACAGCACGAGTGTGGTTACGACCACTTCTAGCGGCAGCAGCAAGAAACCGAGGTAGGCCATACCCGCGAGGCCCAGCGCCCACGGGCCAACCGCCAACAACGCTACCAGCCAAGGCTGGCGTCGCCTGGCCAGCACATTGGCAATCCCCACAACCATCCAGCCCACGAGCATCGTCAAAGCGAGACCCTGCAGTCCCCAGTCCCAGTAATCGCGCGACACGGTTGGCGATACGAAGACGGCGACGGCCACAATCGCAATGATCGCGAACACAGCGACGGACCGCGGCAGATCGCGTCCCGGATCGTCCTTCGATACGGCGCTAGTGCTGCTCATCCTGTTCTCACCACGCTCACGAAACGGAGTCGTCTGTGCGAAGTCCGGTGCTGCCTTCATTTACTGTGGCTACAGCGCGCATTTTCCGATCTCCATCAATCCTTGATACGCCTCGGGCCGGGATCACACAAGCACCAAGCGAACCGGGGCGTCCAGCTCCAGAGAGATGTCCCGAGACATCAGCTACCAGATCGCCTAGCAAGCTGACAGGTTCCCCCACGTAGCAGTGCTGTAGCTGTTCCTACATCGGTGGTTCTGGCAACGCAGCCAGGCGATTCGTTGGGCCGAAGGGAGAGCCGAGCGGACAGCTGCTGTTCTTAGGGCGGGCTGCTAGGGTCGCAACGTTCTCCCACAAGCCTGACCACGATCGACCAGACAACACCGGTTCGAGCCATACCCGCTCGTTACCGGCTTAGCCTACGCAACAGATCCCCAGGGGAGACTCCCCTCGAATCAAGCTCGACACGCGCGGCTTGGGGTACCCTCAGGGGATGCCCAAGATCACCGGAACCTGCGTTGTCATTGCCTTGGCTTCGTCCTTGTTAGCCCAGCCTTTTATCCCTTCGGAATCCACCGCCTTCGCGGGGACCGAAGCTCCTGGGAAGTCAGGGGAACCGGGGCAGGAGACCCTGGCCCAGCTTGAACTGCGCCTAGAAGGGAATCCCGATGATCCGACACTTCTAGAGTCGACTGGCCTGGCGGCCTTGAAGGCCGGCGAGACCGACAGGGGTCTCTGGTACCTGAGCTTGGCTCTGGAACAGGCCAGTTCCGACGACGAACTAGCCGAGCGCATTCGCACGGCATTCTCGGCCGTCGAACGCCCCGGGGCAAACGTCGAAGAGCTTCTGACCGACTACGCCGAGACGCTGTTCAAGCTGGGCAAGTCCTGCGCCTCCAAGAAACTCTACGCAAATGCCGTCGACCTTTTTGGGCGCTGCCGCGGGACTTCCTTTGAAGAGGACGCCATGGAGCGCTTGGAGAAGCTGTACGGGAATGAGAAGGCGGTCGCGGGCCTGCTTGCCACGGGCTTGGATGTGCCCGTGCAAGGGCGTGCCAAGTTGAAGCCCAGGGAAGTCGCGCGCATGGATGCAAAGCACGAGACCTGGGAGGACGCCTACGAGATCAAGGGCAAGTTCTACACGGTCAGGACCAACATGGGTTACGTGATGGCCCATGACATCGCCAACGCCATGGAGCAAATGAACGCATCCTATCGGCATGTATTCGGCTACAAGGAACGCGGGGGCAGCATGCGGCGCTGCGTGATCAATGTCTACGCAACGCGCGCAGGGTTTGATGAACTTGGCGATCGCAGCCCCAATGTGAAGGGCTTCTTCCGTCCCGGCGAGAATAGCGTGACGACCTATGATCCACGCACAGAGCCCCAGGGCCGCGACATCTCCTTCCTTTGGTCGACCCTGTTCCACGAAGCCTCACACCAATTTACCGATGCGGTTTGGCCGAACCCAATTCCAACCTGGCTGAACGAAGGCACGGCCTCTTACTTCGAGGGTGCGCGCCTGCAAACCAACGGGAAGGTCGCCTTCAACGGAATCCCCGACGGGCGCTTGCGGGGTGTTGTGGCCCGCATCAATCAAGGCGCTCCGAAGCTCGAAGAAGTCATCACCTACTTCCAGGACGGCTCCTATCCTGGCGAGTACTACCCCTTCGGCTGGGGCTTGGTTTACTTCCTACACAACTTCGAGGACGAGGATTCTGAACGCGTCTACCTGCCGATCTACCGGGACTTCATGCAGTCCTACAAGAGCGGCGGCAAGCACGACATCAAGGCGCGCTTCGAGGAGTTCTTCGTCAAGAAGGCGAAGGTCCCTGGCATCGATAGCTTCGAGGACTTCGTGAGCCAATGGGAGACCTGGCTCAAGGAGCTGCACGGGATTCACTTCGGCGGCGCGGACCAAGCCGACACCTTGACCGCACGAGCCGCAAGGCAGCTGGAGAACGAGAAACCCGAGCAAGCCATCGAGAGCTATCGCTGGGCCCTGGTCAAGCGCCCCTCGGACACCTTGGCCCTGGGCGCCTTGGCGGCAATCCTTGCGGATGTGGGACAGGACGATGGCGCCATCTACACCTATCGCCAACTCGCCACCTTAGCGCGCGCCGTCGTCGACCCCGCGGAAGCAATGCCCGGCGACCAGGATCGCACGGCCTCCGAGGTCTTGGCTTTAGCCTTGTCCGGCATTGCCGGAGTCAACGAGCCCCTGGCGGAAGACCTTGGTTCGGCGGACGCAGCCCTTGTGACGGCCTCCTTGGAAGCGGCCGGAGCCTTGGTGGACGCGGGACTCCCGCGCAGCGCGCTGCTCCTGCTGAATGCCTCCAATAGCGCTATGGGTGGAGACGGCCGCCTTGGAGATCTCGCAGCGGAGCTCGGTCAAGAGCTAGACCTAAGGCGCTGGCGCCGTCTGGACCTGTCCAACAACCTAGAGAACTGGACACACGACGAAGACTGGTCCAGCAGCGACGCAGAAGTCCAAGTGCAAACCGATAGCATCACCTTCGCGATCTACGCCGAAGAACTGCCCGATAGCTACGTCTTCACCTCCAAGATCCACGCAGGCGACCTGAGCTCAAACCCGGTCCTAGGCCTATCCTTCGCAAGGAGCGCGCGCGCTTTCGGGCAGCACTTTGTCGTCGTTCCCGCGACAGGTCTCGTCGGCCTGATCGAACTCAAGAATGGCGCACTCGAGATGACTGAGACCTTCCAGGCCAATCTGGACCCCGACGCTACCGCTCTCACCTTGAGCATCGAGATGGAACCGGGCCACGCGCGCTTCCTAATCGACGGCGCCCAGGTTGGAGAAATCTTCGGTGGCGATGAACTGCTCGGTCCTGTTGGCCTGATCGCACAGCATGCCGACACGACCTTCGAAGGCATCCGAATACGTTATTGAGAGCATGCCCCCTCTCTGCCAAAGACGAAACGAGGGCGTTCGACAGCTGCGGGCCGCTGCCGAACGGAACCGCCTGGATCTAGAGAGCGAAGCCCGCAGCCCTGCTGATATGAACACGGTCTATTACTCCACGACGCAGACGAACGCTCCCTTTCCGCCCTTCGGCACGATCCTGACCGAGCTCAACATCGAGATCGACCTGGGCACCCCGGGCTGGTCGGAACGGTCTCTTGCACTCAGGCGTTCGTCTCTAGTGGATCGGAATCCTGAAGGGACTGACAACGCGCTGACGTCATCGAAGAGACCCTCAGGAGATCCGTGTTGCCTCGAGTATCCCGGGGGTCGCGTTACTCCAAGCGCTTGATGATGTGGAAGCCAAAGGGTGACTTCGCTTCGTCGAAGGAGGCCATGCCGATTTCTTCGACATCGAGGCCGAAGGCGGTCTCGCCGAAGGAGGGGACGAGTCCCGCGCGCGGCATGAAGCCGCCCTCGCCCGCTTTCTCTTGGGCCTCGGTCTGGAGCGCCTGTCCCTGCGTTTGGAAGTCGGCCTGGGATAGGCTGCCCGCGCGGACCTTCGCCTGCAGCTCTTCGACGGCGGCGCGGAAGTCGTTCTGGATGGTGAAGACCCGCCGTTCGTCGACCATGTCGCGAACGCCCGTGTTGAGGACCCCGTAGTGACCGGGCGTCGTGTCACCCTCGGCGATCCTGTCGTCTGAAAACTCGCGAGCGAGCTCATCCATCGAATCGCCTTTTTGGGCTCGCTCTAGGACAGTATTGGCAAGCGCCTCGGCTTCCTCTTTCGTCCGTGTGACACCCGGGATGCCGCAACCGTCAAACGAGATCAGCACGTGCTGTACGAGGACCCGCTCGGGCTCGCCGCCGAGGTCGAGAGTCGGCATCGGACGTTCGATCGTTTCGTCCTTGGCCGGCGCGCCGTCCTTCACGGTGGCTTTGGTGATCTTCGCAAGCTGTGTCGGCTTCGAGGGCTCCCCGTTGGGGCTCGCCGTGGTCGGCACGTTGGCCAGCGCCTCCAGCGTCGTGACGCCGGCCGCCAGCTTGCCGAACGACGAATAATTATTGTCCAGCGACCAGACCGACCCGGACTCGTCACAGCATAGGAAGAACTGAGACGACGCCGAATCGGGATTGCCCCCGCTTCGCGCCATAGAGAGGACGCCGTAGCCGTGACGACGTTCGGGCGCATCCGAAAACTCCGCGCGAATCGTTCCATGCGGACTGTTGCCGGTGCCGGTTCCAGTCGGATCCCCGCCCTGGATCATGAAGGTCCGCAAGATCCTGTGGAACGAGAGACCGTCGTAGAAGCCTTCGTCGACGAGGCGCAGGAAGTTCCGGGTCGAGATAGGCGCCTCTTCCGTCCACAGTTCGAAGGCCATCGTTCCGATGTCTTTCCCATCGACCTCGCAGGTCATCTCGATGTGATAGTTGGCGAGCTCCGCATCGGTGATGTCGCCGCCCGGCGCAAAGCGGCTCAGCTCAGCGCTCACCGCTTCGGATGGCCCGGCCTGTTGATCGGAGTCGTCCGACACCTCGGACTCGGGCTCCTCTTCCGTAGGCTCGCTCCCTCCACATCCGACGAGGAATGGAGTGAATGAGAAGAGAATGGTCGGGAGAAGCAGGGCGGATAAGTGATTCAAGTTGGCCTTTCCAGCGTGATCTAGAGAACGAACGGCGTGGGTTTGGGGTGAACCATAGTAAAGGGTGTGACTCCATACTGGATCGCGGCTTTGGGGAGCGCCTCGTAATGCCGATTCAGAGGAGATCTTCAAGGAGTGCCCCCTGCGCGCGGGCCTCGCCAACGGGCTGACGGAGCTGGAGCGCTACGCGCAGGCTGTTGGTCTCGGGCGCGAGCCGGAGCCAGACAGCAGCGAGGCGCCCCAAGCGACGCTCCTCCTGGAGCAGAATCACGCTAGCGGGGACGATCTCGCGACCGCCTTCGCCTTCGCCCGCCGCGGGGCCGCCGCGTCGGTTCCCGAGGCCTCCTCTCCGGTGGTCCTGCCTGAGCAGCGAAGCAGTGACGAGGTGGCCCCGTCCATTGTGGCTCCGCCCACCGGGACACTCCGTTTGATCCAGGCGACCAGCGCCGCTCTTGAGCTGCTCGTCCCCGTGGAACGCGGTGCGTTCGAGCTCGAGCGGAGCCCTGAGGCAAAGAACTTCACGGTGGACCGTTTCGAGAACGAGCTGCTGCTGGCAATCCCGATCGATGTCGTTGCCGGGGGCGAGGCTCGCCCGCTCCTGGAAGAGGATAGCAGTCCCGTGGTCGAGCTGCGGATCGTGCCCGACCTCGTGCTGCACGTGCGCTCGGAGGAGACGGGCGTTGCGCTCGAGGGGGTGCGCGTGTCGGAGGTGCTGGGCGAGGACCAGTAGTTCCCGACTGTGCGCGCCAATCCGGCCCTACGCACGCTCGTCGAGGACGCATCCTCCCCCGTTGTCCTCCCGGCGGTCGACGTGGGCGCCTTAGGCCTCTCGCGCAAGGCGCTGTTCCTGCACGTTGAAGCCACCGGACACGCTCCACGCTCACTGCGCCTCGACTTCCCCGGGCCGAGCGTGGTCGATGTAAAGCTCACGGAAGCCGGGCTCCTGCTCGGCCTGACGCACAGCACGGCTCCTTGGTTGTTCGAGCGAGTCAGACTTCACTCGCTCGTACCACACCGCTTCGAGGGGCTCCCGGTCGGGGATCTGCTGGCCGAGCTGTTCGTCGGCCGAGCCGGGTCCCACTACGACGGCCTGCGCGCCGAGTGGGTCGAAGTTCGCCGGGGCGAGACAGTCTTCCTCTAGCTCGACTTCCAGATGCCGGAGGCCACGGCGCGCGTCGAGTTCGGCGGGACCCTCGAGGTTGATCCGGCCTGGGGGCGTTCGACGCAGGCTTGGAATTGGCGTACGGAGCGGTTCCGCCTGATGGGGGGGGCCGCATCGTCAAGACCTCCCTCGAACGAGTCGGCCCTGACCAGAAGGGCTCCGGCGGCTTCCACTTCGGGGATGCGCTCCCGGGGGTCGGCCATGTGCGCTGCGCCGTGGGACCCGTCACCCTGACGTCCTTCGCGGAGGGCTACGGGGTGGTGACACACGAACTGGTCGTGGAGCACGACGGGCAGCGCTTCGAGTTGGAGGTCGACTCGTACCCCGTTCTGGAGCTCGAGTTCCTCGTGGAGGGGAAGCCCGTGCCGCTTCCCCCGGACGCTCGGATCCACCTCCACCGGCCGTCCGGGGAACGCTTCTTTCGCTGGTCGGGCCAGGACGGCCCGCGGCATCGCTTCGGCATAGAGAAGAGCGTTCCCCTGACGGTCACGTTCGAAGACTTCTTTGGCTACGAGCCACCCCCGGAGATCCGGATCGAGAGTCTCGCCGGTGAGGACCTGCACCGGCAAGTCGAATTGATTCCCGCGAAGTGAAGGGGCGCGACCTGAGCGACGGACCCTTCCATGGAGAGGTAGACGCAGCCGGCTGGTCAAGGGGCGAAACTCCTCCCACCCGAGAGTCAGAGACCAAGTAAAGTCGTGCGCTCTAGGTTCGTCAATCGAAGCGGGCTTCCGACTACGCCCTGATTGAAAAAGGTTCCTCCAAGGAGCCTTGAGTCGTCAGGGATCGGACAGACGAGCTCACCCCAATCCTCGTCGTCGAGGATGCCGATGATTACACCGGCATCAGGTTTCGCTGGCGGCGACAGACCGAGCAACACAGGACTTCCAGCCCCCAAAAACCCAAGCGACGCGACGCATCAGCTGAGCCATCAAGTAGCGCTGCTGGAGCTGGAGTCGGAAGACCTCGACGGCGACCTAAACCACGCCGAGACGCACGGCGCCAGCTCTTCGGGCCCCTACCGGCGCAGGCGCCGGATCAGGACACACGGCAACAACTCTGCCCCCGCCGCCAGCACCACGGCTGGACCGAAGGGCCAATCAAACTGCAGGGAGAGCAAGACGCCGACGACCGCGGCGACGACTCCGAGGACGCTTGAGAGAAGCAGGTATCCGCGCATTGAGCGCGCGACTCCGTGGGCAGCCAGGGGCGGCACAACGAGTAGCCCAAAGAGCACGAGGGGTCCCACGATCAGCGCGCCGACCGTAACCGTCGCGCCGAGCAGGGCGTGGAACAGGAGCTCCAAGCGCCGTTTCGGGCGGCCCAGGACGCGAGCGGTGTCGGGGTCGAAGGAGACGAGCACCAGATCATTCGAGTAGCGCCAGAGGAGCAAGAGAACCAGCGCGTAGGTCACGGCCAGTACCTCGAACTCGTGCAGGCCCACGGTGAGGATCTGGCCCGAAAGCAGCTCGGCCGTCTTCTGTTCGCCGATAGGAGCGTAGAGGCCAAGGACGACCGCGAGCGCGCTCGACAGGGCGAAGACCGCCGCCACGCGGGCCGACTCTGTCCCCTTACGCTTACTGAAGGCGACGAGCAAGAGCAGCCCCGAGAAGGTCGCGGCTGCCACCCATGGCAACAGATACGCCTGCAGAGCGTGCGGATCGTGCAACAGTTCCTCGACGTCGATCTCCGCCAGCCCGACAGTTGCAAGCCAGGTCGGCGCGGCGAGCCCGAGGGCCACGCCGGTAGCCGCCAGCTGTGGTAACGCGACACCGTAGAACCCAACCCGGCGAACGAGCAGGAACGCTCCGATCCGCGAGACGACGAATCCGGCTACGATGCTGGAGAGGATCGCCCACCGAAAGAGGCTCCAGAGGTCAGCTAGAGGTAGATCGAGCATGGCTTTTAGGCGTCCGCTCCCGCTTGCTCCGCGCCGCGGAACAAGTCTTCCAAACCATCGAGACCAAGAGAGGCTGATGCGTCAAGGGAACGCGCCTCTCCGTTCTCGACCCAAACGATGCTCTTCACCGCATCACGCGTCGAGGCGAGGTGGTGGCTAACCAACAAAATCGCCAGACCCTGCTCTTCGTTCAAGTGCCGCAATAGCTCGAGAATGCGGGCCTGTGTCGGCACGTCGACGCCGCTCGTCGGCTCATCGAGCACAAGAATATTGGGTCGCGGCAGGAGGGCGCGGGCCAGCAGCGCGCGTTGGCGCTGGCCCCCTGAGAGTGATGCGAAAGCCGTGCGGCGCTGGTCCTTCAGGTCGACCTGTTCCAGCAGTTCGTCGACGCGCTCCTGCCAGGCGGGCGCCAAACGCCCAAGCCTATCCTGGAACTCCAGTCCGCCATGGGTCACGACCTCGGTCACGGTCAGGGGAAAGACAGCGTCGAGCGTGTCGCGCTGCGGCACGTATCCCGGGCGCACGTGGCTACGGCGTACACGCCCTTCGAGGGCCGGAAGCAGGCCGAGGATTCCGCGAAAGAGCGTTGTCTTGCCGGCTCCGTTCGGCCCCAGGACGCCGATGAAGTCCCCAGGACTGACAGTGAGGTCGACTCCTCGGACGATCGGACGTCCGTGGTAGCCGAAGGCGGCACCAGAAAGTTCGATCTCAACGTCGGCTCCAGGGTTCAAAGGCATCAGAACTCAGTCCTTGTCCGGCGGAGACAGGGCATCGACGAGCGACCTGTGGATGTCATCCATCAGGGCGACCCAGGTGGTCGCTTGCTTACTGGCACCGACCATGCCCGGAAGCACGACGATCCGTGCACCGGTCTTCTCTGCCACGAACCGCACGCTGCGATTGTTGGACCAAGCCGACGTCACAATGACCGAAATCCCGTCCTTCTTCATCTTCGCCACGATGCTAGCGAGGTACCGCGGCGTAGGCGTCACGCCCGGCTTGGGCTCGATCGTCGCGCTGCGTTCGATCCCCAGACTGCGCAAGAGGTAGTCGAAGTCACCGTGATAGGTCACGACGCGCGTGCCCTTCAGCTTCTTGCCCAGGTCCGCCCAACTCGCTTCCTTCTCGTCGAGCTCCTTCAAGTACCGCGCGTGATTCGCACGAAAGACCTCCTCCCGCTCCGGCGCCACCACAATGAGACCCTGGAGGACGCGCTCCGCGATGTGTCGCCCGCCGCGCGGATCCAGATTGAAGTGCGGATTGCCCATGGGATGGAGGTCCGCCGCATCCGAGCGGCTAACACTCTCCGGCACATCGATCGGCTGCCAACCGTCCGAACAGTTAACGAAGCCAGGCGCGCCCGGCTGGATCGCCTTGTTACGAGCGTTCTCGAGCAGTCCCGGCACGAAGGCATGCTCGAGTGACAGCCCCATTTCGATGAACAGATCCGCGCGCGCGGTCCGGTTCAGGTCGGACGGTCTGATGCGGACCGCATGGACATTCTCCGTGCCCTTTGCGAGGGAGTGCACGACGACATGTTCACCGCCGATTCGGCGCGCGGCATCCGCGAGATCGGGAATCGTGCACACCACCCGCACTTCGTCGTCGGCCGACAAGAGTGATGCACTGGAGAGGCACCCGAGGGCGCCGAGCGCCAGCGCCAAGGCGAACGGTCGCCGGCTCAAGCGGCGAGCACGCGAAGAGAGACCTTCGGGATCGGAGGCGGTCGAGGTCAGATGTTCTTTGTTCATGGAAATCACCAATCCGCGCCGTGGGCATGGGAACCAAAGAACGCCGTGAACTGCAGGTAGACCCTGACTTCGTCCCCGGTTGAGTCGGAGTCAGCGAAGGTCACGCCGAGACGCGCGCGCCTAAATTCGGTCAAGTTGCGAGTGAAGTAAAAATCGATCTCGGACACGTCTGAATCCGGATTCTCCGGCTCTTCTAGGAAAGAGTACTGCACCCCGGCGGAGTCCCGACCGTTCCAGCCATAGTCAGCGTACAGGAGAGCGCCGGTGACTGCATCGTCGACAATCTCGAGGCTGGTCGGATTGTCTTGGTCGTCCAAGGCGGCCGAAAGGTCGCCGTCGAAAACGAGGTACTCCGCGCCCACGACCGTCGAGGAAAGCCCCGTGTCGTCGGCGTGCCCGTAGGTGAAGTCCAGGCCGTACACAGAGTTCGAGAGCCCTTCGCGTCTGAGGCCCGCCGCCTCGAAGGTGAACTCGGGAACGACGCGGGCCGAGACGCCGAGCTGCATCTGGCCGTTATCGCCGACGTCTGTCATGCCGGTGAGTCGCGCGGTAAAGGAGAACTCATCGAAGTTTCTACGCTCCGCCACGCTAGATTCGGGCGCCTCTTCATCTTCCTGCTCACTGAGAAGGGAAGCGAAGGCGCCGACCGAGAAGCGCACCACGGAGGTGTCGCCAACCGGCAGCCAATGGCCGAACTGCGCCCCGGTTCCCGCCAGCTCCTCACCGAGGAACTCACGCAGGACAAGCGCTCGCTCGAGGGTGCGCAACGCTTCCGGGTGCCACTGCATCTGCTTGCCGAAGTCGACAAAGAAGCGCCCGGCCTTCAAGGTGGAGTTGCCCTCGAAACCTGTGTAGACGAGCGCCGCCTCCTCGACCGTGGGGGACTCAGCGCTCTCAGAGGAGAGCACGATGTACGCCCAGGCATTGGGATCCACGTGGGATGCCGCATTGAGCTCCATTAGCCGCAGGTCGGCATCGAAGCCGTCGGCCTCATCATTGTCCGAGAAGTCGACGTAGGTATCGATCACAACGCCAAAGGCTGGGTTGAATTCGGGGGAGAAGCGCGTCGCCTGCCCCAGGCGCCCGTAGAGGGGCTTGCCGGGAGAATCGAGGCCCCCGGCCTGAGCAAGGGCAGTAGCCGGAAGAAGGAGCAAGACTGCGGCGCGCAAGGTGGCGCCCAAAGTGGAACTCAGAGTGGAACTCAGAGTGGACTGGTAGATCATTGGAGGTAGACGGCACGAAGGGCCGCGTGGAGAAGGCTTGCCCCGAACGGAGATGGGGCGTCGGTTCTGATCAACAAATGCGGCTCCGGAACGCTCGCGCACGCCGGGAAAGCCCGAACGCAGCGCCAGCCCAACGGGCTTGTGTGACCCAGCGACTGGGTACGCGGATCACACCCTCCGCAAACTTGGCCCGGCGAAGAGAGTGCAACAGATGGAGCACGCTCCCCGCGGCATCCGCGTCAGCGGCTGCGCCAAAGGACATCCCAGGGGCTGCTTTCACAGCCGCTGGATTGCGGAGACTTCAACTTCAGAACGTCGCGTTCTCCGGCGGTCCACGTGGCGCCCGCAGCATGGGCTGCGAATGGGTCGCCGGGCGCTCTTCGGGCGCCAGGATCTCGACCGCCACGGGCCGCAGGACTTGCTTCACCACGGTTCGGGTCGGAGGGACTCCGCCGCCCAGGAGGCAGAGGGCGCAACCGTCCGACTGCCCGTGCTGCTCCGTCGGCGCCCCCTTCTCCTCTCCAGCCCCATCTCCAGCCTCCGCATGCAGAGCCGTGTGTGCCTGTCCGGAGACAAGCAGTCCCACCAGCAGCACCAGCTGCTGGAGAAGACGGAACAGCTTTATGCGGGAAGAGGCCATGCTGAAATCGTGATCTACGGAGTGTCTGGTAGTCAAGCCCTCCTGAGCCCAATCTCCCGCTCTTACGATTCCAATGCGGTACGACCTGAACCATCCCGAGGCGCGGAAGCGTCGGCCCTGCATGCCGCCCGCGTTCGGGGCGCGGGGTCCTGATCGTCATCACTGGTCGTGGCTTCAGCAAGTACGTCGAAGTGCTCAATGCAACGCGGGCCTGAAGCCCGTGCCAGTGGCGTAAAGGCGGTCTCCGTCACGGCGAAAGATAACGATGCCGCCCAGCCCCCCCCGTACCGGCGCGCTACTGCTTGGGCACGAGGGTGATCACCGCGCTCTTGCCAACGAGCTGTGGGGTGGAAGTCTTGAAGCCGGTGGCCTCGACAGTGATGACGACTTCCTCCGTATCCGCCACGAACTCGAATGGCCCTGCGATCGCGAACGTGACACCTGTATCGACCACCTTGATGGTGAGGAACTGGGGTAGCGTGCCGCCATCGACGCGGACATCCAGTTGGTGCAGTCGGAGCGCCCCCCTTAGGTCCAGGATATCCCAGCCCTCGGGAGTGACATCAACTCCCGTTTGAAGCTCAAACTCCGGGGAGCGCGCCACCTCCACATTCCCATGGGCCATGAGGCGTAGGACCGCGCGACCCTGTAGCCGCGAGCGGAAATCGAATTGGCCCAGGGAATCGAGTTCCTTGCGTTCCTGGTCCCCGCCGTCCACCAGTTCCAGGTACAGCTGGACGTGCCGTGATATGCCCAGCTCCAGCTGTATCGACCCCGAGACACGGGGGAATCTGCGGAGAGCGACGACCAGGTCCTCTTGACCAGGCTCAAACGCAATGGGTACCGGAAAGATCGATTGCCCGCCCAGCGACTGGTGGGATCGCAGTCGATAGCGGGACGTGTCCGTGGGCAGGTCTCCGTGGATCTCAAAACGCCCCGAGCTATCGGTCTTCACCTGCATGTATTCCATGTCGCTGTCGTCCTCCCCCCAAGGCAAGACCAGATTTAGGGAGATCGGGACGTCCACCATGGGCGCACCGCTATCGTCGATCACCGTGCCGGCAACGATCAGGTTCTTCCCCAGGATGAGCTCGGCATCTGAGCCGGCCACCCAACTGGTCCAACCGAAGCGCAGGTGCCCTTGGACTTCGTGGTGCAGGAAGGTCATGCCCTCGAGCGTCTCGCTTTCCACACCATCTGAGTCAACGACATCTGCCGCGGAGGCCATCAAAATTCCCTCCGACCCAGTACCGGTATACCAGGTCGTGGGCTCACCCGCGTTGGAGCCATCTAGCCTCACATGGGTGACGAGCAGGTTGCTGGAATGCACCGTTTGCCCGGCGTTATCGATCACATGCAGACGCGCTTCCAGGACAGGCTTGCCCGTCTCAAGGATGACCTCAAGGGCTTGCCCGTAGTCTTCGGTACAGGTGAAGTAGGCCTTCGTGATCTCCCCTGAAGCGCCGTCCGTGCACCATGCCATGAGCTCTTGCCCAAGCTGGACGTTAGCTTCCACCTTTCCGTCCACCGTCTTCAGACGCACCACACCCGCCAGCGAATCGAAATTGACTAGACCGACTGCCGTGGATTCGTCGTCCCTAGGGATCGCCTCCACCCGAACGTAAGTGCCATCCGCTGCCGGTGTGCCATCCTGGTCGTGCACGAAGACGATGATTCTTCCCAGGGGCGGCAGCTGCAGGACAACTACATCCTCGGGGGGATCGAGGGGGTTGATGGGAGCGGACACTCCCTCACGCCCCGGCAATGGAACGGCAACGCGATAAGTCATGTTCCCCCGTGAGGCCGAGAAACTCCTTTGCATGTTTCTGAACTCGGCCAGGCCCGTGGCGTCTGTTCTAGCCCACTCTCTGCGTTGGCCGAATCTACCGCTGGCAATCGCTTGGTATTCGACGCGCTGATTGGTGGCCGGGGAGCCCGTAGCGTTGTAGACCTGGACCTTGAGATGCACCTGCGGTAATGGGTGAAGGACGACATGCTCTACCTGCCCGGGTGTTGGCTTCGGTGGATCAAAAACGTAGTGGGCAGCAAAGACCCCCTTGGCCCGCGCGCCGATGTGTAGGTAGCTCGAGCGTTCCGGCAGACGCACAACACCTCTTGCATCGGCCTGATAGCGCTCACCAAAGCGGAGCAGCAGCGCTTCCATGTCGAGCAGTTCGTTAAACATCGCCGATCCGAATTCCCTGTCCTGGTCGGAACTCCTGTCGAAGGCCCAGACCTCAGCTCCGGCGATCGGTTGGAAAGTGACATGGTCTAAAACGGTGACCTCAACGCCGCCTTGTTCGTCCTCGATCGGCGCCGCTTCGGGGATGGGGCTTTCGATCGGCTCGGCGATGACTTCTTCCTGCAGCGGCACACGCTCTTCCACAGGCGCTACCGGTTCTTCGACCTCGACTTGAAGAGGTCTATCCAGGTCCCCTGCTGTTTGGGCCACGTCGTGGGCCACGTCAGCCGCTTGGCCCGCACCGTCGAAGGCACCCATGCCGTAGGCCGCCAAAATGACGGCTGCACAGGCCGCCGCAGTGAGTTTAAGACTCATGAGAGCAAGACCTCCCGATGTGAGGAGGGCGAGGGGGTTTTTGGCTACCGGAACAGCCAGGATCAAGACACGTGCACGCCAATCATCACCGAGGGAGCCTGCGACACATTCGCGCAGACGTTCCAGTCCGCGCCGCAACTGTGTCCGCACAGTCGACTCCGGCGAACCGAGCAGCGGGGCGATTTCTCCGATGGAGAGTTCGTCCACATAGCGCATGTAGACCACGGTGCCGTAGGGCTCTTCCAGCTCCGTCAGCGCGGTCAGGAGAGACCTGTAGGTCTCGATGCGCACCTGTCGTTCCGCGGGAGTTTCTGTGGCTGCCCGTAGTGCGCCGAGCTCTTGCCCGGGTTTCGCACCCGCCGCAAGAGATCGGCGCGCGGCCTGGGCTCGGCTCTCACCGCGCCAGTCTTCGCGGGCCGTGTTCCGCACGATCCGCCCCAGCCAGCTACGCAGATCGGAACCCCGCTTCGGTCGAGCGCTAAGGGCCCGGGACCAGGTCTCCTGTTCCAGATCTTCCGCCCCAGCCGCATCACGTGCGAGGGTTCGCGCCAGGGCGCGAACCCATCCCTGGTGGGCTAGGAGTGCTTTGTGGTCGACATATTTCATGGCGTGCGGAATCCACATGATCGCCGCCGCAGGATTGATTCAGCGATTCCAAAACTTCTTGGATCGCGTGCCCAGAACATCGAGGATTGGAGATTCCTCTCGGGAAGGTCCGATTGGGTCAGCGGCAAGGAATGTTCCCCGAGTTGGTGCCCTTCGAACGTGTCAGTGTTGCGATTTGACCCCAGGCAAATCGCGCAAGAGTGGTACGAAACTGTACATGCGTTCCTCAGCTGGGAGTGAGTTGGTGCCGCTGATCCTCACGGATCCAGGTCGCGATTTCCTCAGCCGCGGCGATGGTGTCGCTGGTGTCGAAGCGAGCGGCATAGGCGGGGAGTCCGGCTTGGGCGCGCTCCTCAAGGAAGCGCTTTTCAGAGTGGTTGTAGCGGGGGTCGTAGTAGTGCTCGAGGAGCACCTCCACCAGCTCCTCTTCGCGGCCGCTGGCCAGCATCTGCACCAGTACGCCGCGCCACTTGACCTGTCCCAGGCGTTCTTCAATGAAGGGCAACTGGCGGGCCAGGGGCTCCCGGTTCTCTTCGCAAGCAAGGTAGTCTGCAACGAGGACCTCCACACGCTTCGCCATGGGCGCGTAAAGGTCCAGGGGCGTTCCGCCGCGCAGGGAGCGCCAAATGGTCTCGGGGATGATCGCATCGCCGACCTTGCGGCTCTCGCCTTCGTAGACAACTAGATCGCTGGGGAATCCAGAGCGCAGTCGTAGGGCCAGGCGTGACTCAAAGAGCTTCTGAGGAACAGGCACTAGCCCCACCATGCCAAGGATCGAACTGCGGTGTCCGGCTGCCCCTTCGAGATCCAGGGTCCAGCCAGGGCAGAGCTCCTCAAGGGCACGCAGCACAAGTGTCTTGCCGACGCCGGTAAAACCGCGCAGGACGTAGCTAGGGGGCGAAGCCCAATCGCTGATGCTCCCGTTGACGTGCTTGCGATAGGACTTGTAGCCACCCTCGAGTAAGCGCGCGCGTTCAAGGCCAAGGTTGCGCAGTAGGGCAACCACACTTCGTGAACGCATTCCGCCGCGCCAACAATGAAGCACAATCGAGCGCTTCGGAAGAGTCGCCGGTACTAGCGTAAGGGCGCCCTGCATGGCCTCGATTCCGCCCGCTGCCATGCGCTGCACGAGTCCATCAAGGTCTTCCCCCGGCGGTGTCCACTCCGCTAGACGCGCGATCTCCGCCGTCAGATCCGCCACCCTTTGGCGCGTGCGCTGGATGCCCTCATCAAAGGCCTCCTGGGGGGAGGAGCGACTGTAGAGCGTGCCGATCAGAGCGCGCTCGAGATCATCAAAGAGGGGCACGTTGCGTGCGCCAGGCAGGTGATCGAGCGCGAACTCCGCCGGACTACGCAGGTCGATGACCTGCGCATCTGCAGCCTCCAAAACCGCCTCAGCAGTTACCGATGGAATGGCGACCGCCGGGCCACGGGGGTCACCCTTGGGCTTGGAATCGCCGGGCAGTCTTGAACTCGAAACGGACATTGGCCCGGCATCCTACTGCCGCGGACATGGTCCGGGGAGACATGGTCCGGGGAGACTGCGTTCGGGGAGACTCAGTGCCCCTCGCTCCCTGGGGCGCCGCCCCGGCTGGGTTTCGGCTGTTCGCCCCGGGGACGTCTACGCCCGTCTCCGCGGGATTCGCCGCCGGGGGGGCCTTCGCCGCGTCCACCGGGGCCGAAGCTGCCACCCGGTTTGTCGCGCCGATCCGTGTCACCCCTGGATCCGTCTCTGGGCTCTTCCCGTTTGCCGTCTCCCATGCCTGGACCCTGGCGCCAGCCTCTGTGGGAGGGGATGGAAAACTCGACCTTTCTGAGGAACTCGCGGTCGTCAAGAGACTGCCATGAGGTCCAGTCCTTCGCATCGATGTCCTCGGGCTTGCCGCGGGCGACGATACTCCGTCGCTTTAGATTTTCCAGGACGGTGCGCTGACCCTCGGGCTCCGTGGCACTTAGGCGTTCAACCTCGGAAGGGTCAAGCTCCAAGTGCCGCCCCATGCGCGCCACCATGCGGGGGAACATGTCGCTTCGTCCGCGTTGGGATAGTTCGCGAAACACTGCGGCGCGTTCCTCGTCGCTCTTGGCGTTCTCCAATCGTTCGCGCAGGTCCTTGGGCAATCGATCGCGCATGTCGCTTCCGCGCCTACGACGATGATCCTCAAGGCAACGGCGCAATTCGC
>JBLHLB010000024.1:0-23216 GCA_047618505.1 Planctomycetota bacterium | reverse complement strand
GAGTACATGCGTCGCCGCGGCGCCTACTCCGTGCCCTACGCGGGCCAGAAGCGTTACGAAGAGGACGACGCGAACGGCGTCGAGCTGGAGAACGGCGACCGCAAGAAGGGCTTCCCGACACCCTCGAAGAAGCTCGAGTTCTTCTCCAAGACGCTCTCGGAGTGGAGCTTCGATGACCAGGCGATCCCCGGCTACATCCGCTCCCAAGTGCACTGGGGCAACCTAGACACAGAGAAGGGCGAGCGTTGTCTCCTGCCGACCTTCCGCCTGCCGACCTTGATCCACACACGTTCCGGCAACGCCAAGTGGCTCCAGGAAATCTCCCACACGAATCCGCTCTGGGTCCACCCCAGCGACATCGGTTCCCTGGGCCTTGCGAACGGCGAACTAGCCCGCGTTTCCACGAGCATCGGCTACTTTGTCGTGCGCGTCTGGGAGACAGAGGGTATCCACCCCGGCGTTGTCGGATGCAGTCACCACGTCGGACGTTGGCGTCTTTACCAGGACATCGGCGGGCAGAAGATCTGTTCTGATCTGGTCGATATCGAACGCGGCGAAGGCACTTTCCTCTTCCGCGCCAAGAATGCCGAACGCTCCTACGATTCATCCGATCCAGACACTTCGCGCGTCTGGTGGAAGGAAGTCGGCGTCAACCAGAACCTAACCTTCGGCGTTCAGCCGGACCCCGCAAGCGGCATGCAGTGCTGGCACCAAAAGGTGCGCGTGGAGCCCGCCCATGAGGGCGACCGCTATGCGGATGTCTTCGTCGACACGAACAAGTCGATCGAGGTCTATGAAGAGTGGAAGGCCCTGACCCGTCCACCGACGGGCAAGTTGCGCCGCCCGCTCTGGTTGAATCGCCCGCTGAAGCCGTTGCCGGAGGCGTATCGGTTGTAGGGCGTACAGTCCGGCCCCTCGCCGATAAGGATCGGTGCGGGGGCGACGAGAGCACGGAAGATTTGGGATGCGCAGTGCTTTCAACCCCAAGTTGCACATCACGCGGCGGGGTTCAGGCAAACCCAGGAGAAATCCGGGCGGGGTCGACGCAGGCTGCTGAAGACAGAGTCTTGAGCATGATTGTCACGCCGCCGGTGGAGGGCTAGGCTCGTCCGAGCCAGAGGGCAGCGCAGTTGCCCCTCCCGTCGAACGCCGTAGCCCCACCTAGGAATCTTGCCATGCTTAGCCTGCTCGACATTGCACCGGACGTTCCCGAGGAAACCTCCCGCAGCTACCTCATCGTCGGCGTCATTGCGGTGCTCGCTGTCGCCTTCGTAGTGATCAAGATCCTAAGCCCGCGCAAGTGAACAGCGCGATGTCCGGGGTGCGCAGCACAGCTCCTCGACAGTTCGTGGGACTTGGGCTTGCGCACCTTGTGATCGGGTGGGGAGCGACCTTGCTCGCACCGGTTTGGGTGCTCCTTCTCGCACCTTTGATCTTCGGTGTGCCGCATGTGCTGAACGATCTGCGTCTCTTGATCTGGCGACCGGTGATGCCGGTGAACCGCAGGTTGGTGGGGGTGATCCTTGTTCCCCTGGTGGCGATGACGTTGTTGCGCGTGAGCTTGCTCCTGGGTGCCCCGCGCTATGCCCTGTGGGAAGTGTTGCTCGGATTCCTTGCGGTTGTCGGCGCCGTCGCTGTCGCTTTCCAAGGTCGAGGGAACCTCCGCTGGTGGCTCATGGGCGCTCTCGTAGCCCTTGGTGTGGCCTGTTGCGCTCGGCCAAAGCTCTGTGGTCTCTTCCTTGGGCATGCACACAACCTGATCGCCATCGGGTTCTGGTTGTGGCTGCTGAAGCGCGCGAACGTTTCCGGAAGGGCCAGGCTTGGGCTAGGCCTTCTGTTCCTCGCAATGATGACGGCAATCCTCGCCGGAGTCGTTCCAGCCTGGAGCGCCACCCCTGTCGCCGGCCTCAGCTTCGAAGGGCTGCGCGAGACCTTGGCACCGGGTCTGTCCGTCGCAATGGGCGAGCGCGTTGTCCTCTCCTTCGCCTTCGCTCAACTCATGCACTACTCCGTGTGGATGTTCCTGATGCCAGGTTGCGCATGGGGTCAAGGCGAAGCGCACACGATCAGGGATTGGAGCGGAAAGCTCGGGCGTAGCGGTGTCTTGGTCGCCCTACTTGCCCTGCCACTCCTCGGCTTGATCGATCCCATCGGCGCGCGCTCCACCTACCTGTCCTTTGTGCTCTTCCATGGGTGGCTTGAGATCGCCCTCGTCATGCACTGGCTCGCAGGGCGTGCGATCCCCGTTGGCGTAGCGCGATGACCGCTTGGCTCAGCGCCTATCTCTTCACGGTGGCCTTCGAAATGCCCCTTTGGGCTTGGGGACTGCGACGCACCCTCCCCGATGGACGGCTCCTGGTCGCGCTCTCCTTTAGCACGAGCTTGTTCACGCACCCTGTCCTGTGGCTGACCTACACGCCAACGTCCGAGGTCGGTGCACCGCTTCTATTGGCCGAATCCGTCGTGATCCTAGTGGAGGCGATCCTCGTGTGGACCTTGTGGAATCGCGCGGCTTCCCCGGCTTCAAAGAGAGCGAGTTGGTGGCGCTGTTTGGCCGTATCGCTGGCCGCTAATTCCCTCTCGGCAGGTCTCGGGCTCCTCCTGTTCTGAGGTCCGCGCCGAAAAAAACAGAATCGGCTGTTAACGGTCCGAGGCCCTGCCCGTGTGGATTCCAGGGGACCAGCGTGGTTCCCAACGGGACATCCCCAGGAAGCACATGGACAAGAACATCGAATTGGAAGCGCTCAAGCTCAGCGGTTGCAGCAAGCAATGGAACAGCCTGACGCCCTTGGACGGGAACGATCGGGAGCGCTTCTGCGGGGAGTGTCAGCTCAAGGTCCACAACCTTGCGGCCTACAGTCGCTCCGAGGGGGAGAAGTTAGTGCGTGGTGCGGAGGGCCGCATTTGCCTGCTCAAGACTGTGCAACCGGACGGGATCGTACTGACCCGGACTGGGCGCACGGCGGGACGAAGTCGTCCACTGCTTCAGCCGCTAATGCAGATAGCGCGGGCAGCCAGTTGGCTTCTACTCTTGTTCGGGGGCCTAGTGAGTTCCTGCGGAGATCCCACGGAGAATGAGGAGCAGCCCGATGATGGAGCCGCGACCAGCGGAGATGGGGAATGCGAACAAACCGAGGGCAGCGGGGAGCACAGACCTGGGACGCCTGAAGAGCAACTGCAGGGACTGTCGTATCTGGGCTACGTGGACTACTAGCCTTGATTGCCGCGTCCCTTGAACCTGGACTTGCTCGTGTCGGGCGTGCCCGTAGCCGTGGTTAGATAGCAGCATGAACTCAAGGGGCAAGAGCATGCGCGCCGCAGCCGTGCATTGGCGTGAAGCCTATGGCCTGGCCTGGGCTCTTGTGGGCGATCACGCCCGCGCCGAAGAGTTAGCCCAGGAGGCCTTTGTGCGCCTGGGCGGTATGCAGCGCGAGCCCGACAGCGACAGACCAGTGCGTCAGTTGTTGCTGTCGATCGTTCGCAATCTCGCCCTCGACGAGCTGCGCCGGCGGCGCACGGAATCCCTCGATCTTGCCCTCCAGGAGGGCGCACAGATTGTCGACCGAGGGAACCAAGATCCCGCGCAATTGGCCCTCGGTCGTGAACGGACCGAACGCCTTCAGGAGATCTTGGCACAGCTCAAGCCCACCTGGCGGGCGATGCTCTACCTGAAGGACGGACTCGATCATTCCTATCGGCAGATCGCCGAGACGCTGGGAAAGAGCGAAGACGTTGTGCGTGTGACGTTGCACCGTGCGCGGGCACGCGTCCGTGAACTGAGCACAGACTTGGACAGTGAAGGAGGAAACTCATGAAGTGCGATTGCGAAACGCTGCGTCCTTCCCTGGGCGCCTACATGGACGGAGAGTTGCCTGAGGCGGAGGCCGCCGTAGTAGACCTGCATCTAGGGGAATGCGCGGCCTGTGTTGCTGAGTTGGCGGCACTGCGGGGAGCATCCGAAGAAATGCGGACCTTGTTCCATGGCGTGCTTGAGCAGGCGCCCAAGTTTGACCCCGTGCCGGAGACTGGACCTGCACCCAAAACCAATTCACGAGCCAACCGTGAAGCTCCAGTAGACACGCGCCCGATGGGACCGTGGGCCTTTGCCTTTTTGGTTGCTGCTTCCCTCTGCGCGATCCTCCTTTGGGGCTGGGGCCGCGGCGAGGACTTCTCTGAAGAGCGCGTCGTTTTACAGCTAGCGTTGACGGAATACCTTCAGGGGTCAGAGGCAGGATTCAGCAGCGCGACAGGCGTTTCCTGTAGCGAGTCGATCTTTGAACCAGCGGGGACTCGCTTCCTGTGGGGCGCGTGCAAACTGCTCGACTCCATCGAACCTGGCGACGCACAGGGAGGAAGCAACGGCGAATACACCTGGTACCGCGGCCATTGGGATCAGCCAATTCTGGTTACGGGTACGGAGGCCGCAAATTGGCTGCCCGCGAGCATGGATGTCGAGTGGCCCCTTGGGTTCGGTCCGTCGGGTGTCAAACTTCTGCGCGATTTGGAACAGGGAGAGTTTGAAGTCGCCTCAGTACGTGGGGTGCGCGGGGAGACACACTTAATCGTTCACCCAAGGCAAGTCACTACTTGGGAGGAGGCACAGGTCGACCTGGATGACAAGGGGCGCTGGCTAAATATCGAATTCAGGCACGGGCAAGAAACCACCAGCCTGTCACCGCTGAATGCGGAAGGCGAAGCGATTGCGCGTTTGCTTTCCTTTTCTCCGGCCGGGCTGGAAGATGTCTTCGCAGAGGGGATATCTGAGGAACGGATTCGATCTGCCGAAGCAGATTTCGAAAGCTGGACGCGTGCGGTTTCGACCGAGCTCCTAGACCAGCTTCAAGGTCTTGGGTACGCAGGCGGCGGTGATTGATAGGCGAGTCCCAAGGAAGGAGAGGCTCGAGATCGTCGGAAGCAGTCGGGGAGACCAGTGGGGCAGACCAGTCGAGGCAGCCTGCAATCGGGCGGCTAGCTCGCCGGCCCAGTATCCGTCTCTATTAATTCGGCACGCTTGCTGCGCTCGGCAAGGCCGGGGCCAGATCGTGCGCGGCGGTGTCCCCCCGGTTCTCGGTGCATGGGTGAAGCCTGCCCAGCCCTTGACCAAGCCCCGTGGTCCAGGCGCGGACTGCGTACAGTTGAAACTTGTTGTGCCGGTAGCGGAGCCAGAGAACAGTCACGTTGATGCGCCCGGGACGCTGCCCGCCCAATTTGGCCGGTGCGCTCCCATCCCCAAAGGCTTGAAGAACTTCCCGTGGGCTACTTGGATGGGCCCATGAGCGACACGACCACATCTGCTAGGGAAGCAGACAACCTAACTTCCCTGCAGTTCTATTCTCTTGGCAGAGGAGTCCAAGCACCCGGATGCCACCGGTCGCGTTGAAGTACCACCAGTGCAGGCACTCGTCTTCGTGGTCCTAGCAATAGACCACCTCACCGGAGTAAACGACATCGCCGTCAAGTGTGGCGACGCGGCGCCGGTTACGCAGGCACTCGCCATCGATCATCTACACAAGCTACTCGATGCCTAGGGTGCCCTGGTGCGTCCCGCCGGGGAAGCTCCCGCGCCATGCGTGACCGACCAAGGGCGTAAACCCCTCGAAGTGCGAAGGCGCGGACTCTTCGGTTGCGGACGGAGTGTCCAGGGAATCAAAGGCAAGGAGGTGCGAGGCTGTAGGGGCCATGCAGCTGTGAGTTTAACTGCTGCAGCCTAGGAGCCAGCTCGGCGTGCATCCCCGAGGGTTTGCACAAGCGAAGAGTCTCACGCTGGCCGGGGTGACACCGAGGCTAGTGATCCGCCTCACCGCCATATCCCATATCGTTGAGTTCGGCCCGTTTGGCCGCGTCGATCCTGGCGGCGCTCCGCCCCTGGAGTGGCTGTAATGTGAAGACAGCTTCGCGGCTGGCCCTAAGCAAGAGTTCACTTGCCCAGCTTTGGTCTCCTTGGTCTTGTACCTCTCCGGGATCCTTGAGGAGATCAAAGGCGCCGGCAACATTGCCAGCGGCAATCGAGCTAGCGCTCTCCGAAGCCATCACTTTGAGGGAGCCATCAAGGATCGCCATCGAACTGGTTCCACTGATGGCTCCCATGCAACGGTAGGCGAAGAGAAGGCGTTCTTCCGGAAGGTCAAAGAGGGAGCTCCCTTGCCACTCCGGGCGCTGGCGAATCCCAGCGAGGGCAGCTAGAGTTGGGGGCAAATCAACAAGCGAAGCCGGCTTATCAACGACTCCCCGGTTGATGCCTCTTCCGATCAGCATGAGCGGAATGCGAAGCAGCTCGTCGTAGGTAGCGCCGTTGTGCCAAAGCTCACCGTGTTCACCGAATGATTCCCCGTGGTCACTGGTGACGATCAAGACACCATTGCTGAGTATGTCCCGCTCCTTGAGATCTCCGAGGAAATCAGAGAATCGATCATCTAGTACGGCGCTCGCGCCGAGGTAGAGGCGCCGTAGGCCGGCGACGATTTCGACACGCGCTTCTTCCGGTCCACCCTCCTTAAGATTGACCCGTAGGCGCTCCTGGAGCGAGTAGAACTCATCGTCCTCCCTAAGGCCCAACCGATCGCCCAGGAGCTCCCGTGCACTAGCGTCCAATTCATAGGGCGAATGAACCGCATACGTTTGAACATAGAGAAGGGTTGGGCGCCCGTCACCCGCGTCCAGGAAAGTTCGCGCTCGTTCGAGTGTGTCGGCGAGGCTGATCTTGCGTTCGACGAACCACTGGAAGCCTTGGGCCATGCCGTACGCCTGGGAGACGATCACTGAATCCGTGACAGCCCCCGTCCTGTACCCGGCTCTTGCCAGGTCCTCTGCGATCGTCTCCACCGAGTCGGGTAAGCTCGAGAACTGCTCGCTAACCCCGACCTGGTGCGGATATAGCCCACTGAAGATGGAGGCGTGGGACGGCAGGGTATGCGTACCCGTGGCCCGAGTGTTGCTAAACACGAGGGCCTGTTTAGCGAAGGCGTCTAGGTTGGGCGTTAGGCCCCCATCCCCCCCGTAGGTAGCGAGGTTGTCCGCCCGGAATGTGTCCATCAGAAACACGACCAAGTCAGGACGTCCATCAGCGGCCCGCATTGCTTTCGCATCGGATGGCCCGATGGTGGGGGAAAGAAACGACGTGTAGGAAAGAGGTCCTGTAGTGCTGAAGCGGAGCTCGGCCCCGAGTCGACCTTCGGGAGGAAGCTCGATCACAACCCACTCTGTGGCTCCGGTTCGCGCGAGGGGAAGCTGGGCTTCTCGAAGGATCACGCCATCAAGCTCCACCTTGAATAAAACCTTCTCATCCCCATTGGAATCACCGAGGAAACAGGAAGTGGCCGCAAGGCAGAGTCGCAGAGAAGAGCTAGCAGGGATGTCGACCACGAGGTCGACTAGACCTCCGGTGAGCGTCGCGAAGCCCTCCCCGGATGCATGTATGCCTTCGACCAACTGCAGGCCGTTCCTGTCCCGGCGACCCGCTGTTGAATACACATCAAGCACTGCCGATTCAGGTACGGACTCGCCTTCCTCTAAGTCAATGAAGACGTGATCGAAGACGATGGCGAAGGCTCCGGGTGTAGAGGTTGAGGCGCTCTCCGCAGAGGGGAACTCCCTATTCAAGTGCGAGTCCCTCAGTCGCGCGACACCAACTCCCGGGGGAGGCTGCCCGATTCCGCGCGCAAGGATCTTCGCTTTCCAGCGACCGGGACGCTGTGTTCGGCTCCAGGAGGAATGCGCGATTTGTTGCCGGATCCAGCGCCCGTCTTGGTCATCGATCCAGGTCAGCTCCCCTTCTTCGCGGTCTACCTTAGGAGCCTCTACGGTGACCTTGGTGGAGGCAGCCAACCGTTGAACACGCGGTGCGTCAGGCCGTCCACAAGAATTACTCAGACATGTCAGGGTCAGGATCCCGACGGCCATCAACAACCGGGCAATCGCGCGTTGCCCTAACCCGCGATCGGGAAGTAGATCCGCTGCTTTCCACTGGATGCTACTGAGGGACAGGCAAGCCAGCTTCACTCCGGAAGACTGATTGGGGTGTGTCTTGTGCAAGGGCCGAGCCATGGTGTCAAGCAGCCATCGAGGGCGGTCAGCTGCTCGGGTGCACTCTACTACACAAGCCACGGGGCTTCGCTGGATCACCTACTGAAGTTGAAGCGCACCCACCTAGGGCTCCTCCGCGGGCGGAGGTGTCGGGCTGTCGAGTTGCGCAAGGCGATCATCTCCAATCGGGTCTGCACCGAAGATGCCCGTAAGGAAATCAACGAACTCTCCCGGTCGAAAGCCCACACGTACGCCGATTCCGGCCATGGCGGCAACTTCCAAATCGAAGGCGTGCCAGAGGTCCGTATCGGGATTCGTGTGACCGAGCCCAAGAGCATGGACGAGGTAGCACTCGTCCTGTGTGTCCTCTAGGCGCCATTCACCGCCAACCTCTGTGAAGACATAGCGGCCGTACAAAATCCCGCTCTCCAGGAAAGGAGCCACCGGCAGCCCAAGTGACGCCATTGCGGCAGAGCCTCGGCGCCTCCCTATGACGCCCGCCTCGACATGCAGGCCTCCCCCAACCATGACGTGCGCGAGATCTGTCGCCTCAACACTCGCGCTGACCTCTAGCCCAAACCCAACCGTTCCAACGAAACAGTCCGCAAAGTCGCTCCCTCGCTGCGCGAAATATCCTGTGCCGCTGCATGACGAAGAAAGCAGGACGAGCCCAATGGCGAATAGGGAGAGGGGCGTCTTGTTCATGGGGATGTGTGTGTAGTGGACTTGACGCCGAGGAAGACCTAGTGCTCGCCGAGATATCCCCACATGGGATCGACTCCACTCGCGATGTCGTCGCCTGTCAAGAGACATGGACGTCCGGGGAAAGCGTGTCCGCTGGATCACGCGAGGAATCGGCCCATGTGAAGGCCCGTTTGAAGCGCTTGTGTGAGGCGGTAAAGGAACAGCCCGTAACTGGCAGGGAGAAGGTCAGAATGTCGCCGAAGGAAGAGAGGGCGTTGCCGGTGGGTTCCCCGATGGCCGTGGCGAATTGGTTGTCCTGCAGGACGACGGCAAACCAATTCGCACTGGAGAAGATGTCGCCCAGCGCCGTACCCCTTTGGCTCTACCTATCACGAACCCAGATCGCCCGAGAGCATCCAGCCAGCCCAATTGTGGAAGCCTGCTCGCAGGCGCCGAAGTTCAGATTTGGCCTGCCATAGCGCGGTCGACGGAGACACGCCCTCCGCGCTCCACAGACGCTGATAGAAATGCACCATCAGAACGCGCGTCCACTTGTCGTCAACCTTCCACAGGGAAGTCAGGGTTGTACGTGCGCCGGCGGCCTGCAGCGCCGCTTGCAGGGACCCCAATCCCTGTCCTGCGCTGTGAAGGCCAACGCTCGTTTCACAGGCCGAGAAGGTAGCCAACTCACAACCGGACAGGTCCAACCCAGAGAGCTCTTCACCGGTCAGGATCCCGCCCGCTCCGGCGGTGAGATTGGCATTCGCAAAGGCCACACCACACAGACTCAGGGGCGCCATGGCTTCGATCGTTTCGCGTTCAGAGACCGAATCGCCGGGCCGCAGGGAGGCGAGCCCGATAGCCGCACCGCCGTGGGTCGCAAGGTGCAGATAGCGCACCCCTGGAGCCAAGCGTAGAAACGCTTCTTTAGTGGCCTCAGCCCCGAGCAAGAGAACCGTATCTCTGTCAAAAGTCTGGTCGTGCAACTCGGCGATTGCGCGGACTTCCTTGCCGGACTGCGGCAGGGCGCCGAACTGGGTTTCAAATAGTCCGTCGGAGGAAGCTCGTTTAGGTGTGGGAGTCGCCTCTTCCTCTGAGCCGTAGTTCACATCGCCCGCGGCGAGCAAGCCGCCGGTCAAGGTTGCCGTCAGCTCAGGCCTGACCAGGGCGGAGAGAAAACTCAGGGGCCTGATATCGAAGCGGTCTCCAACGAACCCATCCCCGAGGGGCAACGCGTCGAGGGGCACCAAGTGCAGCTCGTCGTCGAGGCAAACATAGATCCGTGAACTGTCCCCGAGCAAGGGTAGGACGGGGTCTAGGATCAGGGCGCGCAGGGCTTCACCGGCGGCTGTGGGATCGAATTCTGCAGGCCGGCGCTCGTCACCGGGGAAGGGCTTCCCAATGGCGGCGCGCCAGTTGCGAATCGATGCCAGCACTTCTCCGCCATCGCCCAAACGCGTGGTGGAAATGCGTCCATCCGCACGTAGAACCTGGGCAAAGAACTCCCCTTCGTCTCCCGACGCACCGGGCACGCGCATCAAGAGGCCGGAGCCGGTCGTGCGCCAAAAACTGATGGCACAGGAGCCCTCGGGGAGTGCCGCGGCGATGTCGACCGGCGCGATCTCCTTCAGGTACCACAGACCCTCCTTGGCCAGCTCCGCAAGGTAGTTTCGTTCTGCGCTGTCGCGAGCTTCGATAGCCGCTCCGATATCCAGCTGGTTACTCTCCTGCTGACCACTGGGCTGACCACTGGCGCGGGCCGCAAGCATCTCCCCGAGGCGCTCGTGTTCGGCTTGCATGCTTGCATCGAGTTGGCGTAGGACGGGCGACTTATTCGTCGCGCTCGCGAAAGAGCGCGGCGAAGTCCCAGTGATCACTCGCACTCCCTCAACAAGCGCAAGGGTGGCCTCCTTCAGCCGTGGGTCATAGGTGCCCGCTGTAATGACCAGGAGCGCTTTGATCTGAATTGCCGTTGCACGGGCTACTGACGTGCGCTCGCGCGCCGAGGACATGAAGGCCCCACGCAGGCGTAGTCTTGCACCATGAGCATAGTCCAGTGCCTGCTCTTCCAGCGCCTCAACACGCCCAAGGCCCATGAGGGAAAGCAACACCGTTTGTCGGACACCCAGAATGCGCGGATGCCCAAGGGGCAATGTGGCTTTCAATTGCTCGAGGGTGGCTAGCGCTAGCACTAGCGCCTCTTCGTATTCACCGCGCTGCGCATAGGCGTTGGCGAGAAGATTACGGGCGGTGGAGCGGTCGGGGTGACCCTCCAGCAGGCGCCGTTGACGTTCCGCCAGGACCTCCTCAAAGAGGGGGATGGCCTCCTCGATTTGACCGAGGTCGCTCAGGGTGACCGCCAGGTTTAGGCGCATCCCCAGGGAGAAGTTGAGCAGGTCCTGTTGGCTTAAATCGAGGCGATCGAGCTCCGCGGAGTCCCCAAGGGCAGACACGCTTTCGAGATCCGCCAGAAGTTGTCGTTGGGCATCTAGGGCCGCGCGATC
The DNA here is from genome assembly GCA_047618505.1 of Planctomycetota bacterium. GTDB lineage: Bacteria > Planctomycetota > UBA1135 > UBA1135 > JBLHLB01. The sequence goes on along the minus strand of JBLHLB010000024.1, from coordinate 12,006 downwards.
TTTGCCGAACTGAGCCAAGCTGTTGGCCAGATTTCCCCGCATCCGCAGCACATTGATGTGCAGTGCGGGGTGGATACTCCGCAGGTCGCGGAGAACATCGCGGAAGATCAAGCGCGCCCCGGCCATGTCGTTACGACCCAGCCTAATGTTGGCCAGGGTCGTGCGTCCGTCGAGGATCGCTTCGTGCGTAGGACCCATGGCACCGGAGTAGTCGCTCAGGAATTCCTGGATGACCTCCTGCGCCTCTGCGTAGCGCCCAAGCTGCGAAAGGGCCTTGCCCAACTCTCGAAAAGCGTTGATCCGAAGGGACTCCTCCCGGGGGGAGGTGGGGCGCAACCTCTGGAGCACGACCTTGAGTTGCTCTTGAGCCTCGTCGATCGCGCCGGCGTTGCGGTGAGCGATGGCGTAGAACCAACGGGTGCGAATAGCCTCAAAGTTGCGCAGGGGACGCAAGTTCTCGCAGCCTTCCACGAGGCGCCCAAAGCAGTCCCTGTTGAATTCCCTATCCCCGTATTCACCGCTGGCAATGGCGATGTCCCAGAGCGCGTCGACTTCGCCCCTGGTGAGTAGGGTCGGCTGGTCTTCCGGAATATCCGTGGCCTCTAGGTATTCTCCCGCAGTGGTCCGGAAACGTTCCTGGGCCTGGGGATGTGCGCCGCTGGCGCGTAGTTGTTTGGCTGCGGCGAGTCCTTCCCGGAGATGTGCGTCGGCCACTCGGGTGGCTTCGGATTCAGGCACTTCAGTGAGCTGGAATTCCGCGCTCCCAGCATGGGAGGCGCCCAGAGTAATCACGAACTTCACGCCCGCCGCGCAATCCATGAATATGAAAGCGGGGGCTGCTCCGCTCACACAGTTGCCCTCCGCGACGCCGTTTGTGTCAAGACGCCGCACGCTTTGTTCCACATCGACTTCGTCGGACTGCGTCCAGACAAAGAGACTGCAGGGAGCCTGGGTTCGGTACGTCAGAACACGCTCCTCTCCTTCCCCGGCGAAGGCAATGGTTACGCGTTGTCCGGACGCGATTTCCAGGGGCTCGGCGGGCTCGATCGACTCCTGCACCAGCGTCGCTAGGGCGCCCAAGATAGCGCAGGTGATCCACGTTTTCATGGACCCGTTGTAACAGAGCCTTTGCCGCCCGAGTCGTCCCCGAAGCTAGTTGTCGGCGATTTGCGCCGCTCCCCTGGCGCGTAGGAAATCGACCATGGCTAGGGTGCTCTGTAGACGTTCCTCGGGGCGGCTCAGTTGGGATTGGTTATGCGCCAGTTCCTGGGCGGAGAGGAGTTCTTCCCGAATGACGATGTCCTCCAGGGATCCACGCGAACGCCTCTGGTTGAAGTAGGCAGCCTTCACGTGCAGACCATCCCCGATGTTCGGCAGCTCCGCTCGGAGGAGGTCTAGGGTGCCCTTGCTCCAGGCCGCGACGACATCACCGGGTTGAGAAAAATCAAGCCATGCAGAACGCAGTTGCGATTCATCCACGGCTTTCAGCAGGTCCGCCTCGTTGAGGCGCATATAGGGCAGGTGACGTTCGTGCCGGGCGTGCTCATCCAACACGAGTTGCAGCCGTTCTCCGGTGCCCAAGCGTTCGGCAGCCAAGGTCAGAAGTCGCCGCGGCTTATTGCTCTTGCCAACCGTACTCGACTCACCGTAGGCCACCACCAGGGAGTCAGCCTTGATCATCAAGGCTTCCGGAAGCCTACGGCTTGCCCGGTGTCGTGAGGGCTTCTTTCGGCGGGGCGAGCGCGGTTGCATGGCCAAGAGCTGCTGGCGTTGCATAGCCTCGAAGGGGCGTAGCAATCCATCTAGTCCCGGGGTCTCCGGCTCCAATGCCACGAGGGCGAAGTAGATCGCCTCCAGGGTCGAGAGACAATGCTCAGCAGGCTGCTTGCGAATCTTGAAACCGCTCACCAAGCCCGCCGGCAAGGTGTAGTGCGGAAGCTTGCGTAGGGCAGCAATGCTCCGATACATCCCGCGCGCGTGACTCCAGGTTCCGTCCAGAACCACAAGCTGTTTGGGATGCTCCACGGGTGCGAGCTGTGCGAGGTCTCTTGCGCTCTCGTGGGGATAGAGGAGCCCGCAGCCCTCCAGGCGCTGCCCCAGGCTCTGGTCGCGCATGAAGCCATCGAGGTGGTCCACCAGGACGGTGGATTGAGTCAGGCTGCGCTCTGCCAGGCGCGCTGTCCCAAAGGCATGTGTCCGCTCCCGTGGATGCTGAAGAATCAGGATCGGAGTTCGATTGTCCACGCGCGTGATCTCAGCACACAGGCAATGATCAAGGGGGCGTTGGCAGCCGTAGCAAGGGGTGCGTGAGGGGAGCTCAAGGGAGCGCTGGGCCATGCCGCAAACCTAAGGGCAGGAGTCGCTGACTGCCCAAACAAAACGGGCGTCGCGGCGGTTACGCACCGACCCCCCGTTATACGCCCAAAACGGCGTTGGCCTGCTCGACCCTCAGGGCTTGAAGGAGAAAGAGAAGGGCTGGGAGCTTGCGCCCAGGTCGCTGAGGTTCGACTCCAGGGCCACACCAGAGTTGGTGAAGGTCCAGGTCGTACCGTCATAGGTCATGCCATAGAGCGAACCCGTCTCGTCGGAGAGCAACACCATGACTTGGTCATCGCCGGGGAAGGAGGAGGCGTGGATGAATTCCATATCGCCGATACCGGCGAAGGGTTCGTCGGTCTGCAGTTGCCAGCCCGTTGAACGGAAGCGGGCCCAGTCGATGGAGCCGCCACCATCATTGCCCTTCCAGATAAAGATGGCGATTCCGCTCGTACCGACCCAGGCAACTTCACAATCCTTGGCGTCGTCGGCACCGGTGTTGAGCTCCACTTCAACAATGTTGTTGAAGCCAATGCCGGTCCAAATGCCGGCGACCGCGTCGCCGTTGCTGACAATGCCCTCGGAGACTCCCAGGACGATGCGGTCTGTGCCGGGCTCGGAGGCCATGCGCACGATTCCGCCGACGGCGTCGATCGAGCTTGCGACGCTAAAGACGTAGCTGGAGGTACCACTAGGCAGCACCGCGTAATCGAGCTGCTCATCCACCAGGGACTTGCCCCAGGCGATCAGGAGGTCACCACTGGATTGCTCGTAGGCGACATCGAAGCCGCGCGATTCCGTCAGGACGGCGATGCTGGTGTCGAGCAATTCAGCCGTGGTTTGGTCCCAGGAATTGCCGTTCCAAACACAACTGATGAGGTTCTCGTCCGTGGTCAGGGCGACCATGGCAATTTCGTTGGAAACCTCGGTGTTGGCGAGTTCCACCCAAAGGACTTCCCCGGTGCCGGGGCTACCTGGATTGAAAACCGGCAACTCCTCGGACCAAACACCCAGGGTGAAGGTCCGATAGACCGGGTTGTTGGTGTTATCGGAGTAGACAACAATCGGTTGTCCCGACAGGTGCTCGTAGGCGATGTCGAAGGCGCGTTGGTCGGCGTTGGCGCTCAAGATCTGGCTGTCGATCGGGGTAGTGCCCCCGGCCTCCGCCCAGAAACGACCGTTCCAAAGACGTACGGAAAGCTCTGTCTCCGTACCGGTGTCGGAGAAGATCGCGAGCAGCTCCTCGCGCGAGTTGATCGGCGAAACCTCGTTGCGAACCCACTTAACCGTGGCGATGGCAGGATCCGTGAGCGTTGTCGATTCCCAGACTTCTGATTCGTTCAGCCAAGCGCGCCCAAAGACTTGCACGTTGTTACCGCGGCCGAAGAACAGACGCCCGTCTCCGTTGGTGATGAAGTTCAGGGGATCGCTGGAAGCTAGGAGGTGGAAGCCGAGATTGACCGTCGACCCATCAGGCAGAGTGCCATCCAGGAGAGAGTCCGTACGTGTCGTCCCCCCCGTCAATGCGCCGCCACCGAAAGACAAGGTGGTGTTCTTGGCATCGTCGTCACCGGCATCGATCGTCAAGCTCGTGTCCGCGACACTGAAATTGTCGTCGTCGCCGGCGGCACCCCCAAGGGTGTTGTCGAGGCCATCGGGGTCCGCATGCAAAGGATCGCTCGAGAAGCTCCCATCCGCTAGGGCCTGGCCCGAACCACCGACAACGTAGTCGCTCCCTGTGTTCGAATTGAAGGCGTTATTGCGCTGGGTGAGGCCCGTTCCCGCGGCGAAGTCCAGTCCATCGGCCAAGCCCATGGTCAAGATCGAGTTGCGGACCACGCCGGTGTTTCCACTACCGCCGCCGTCCGCGCGCACGTGGTCGTCCCCATTCAGGTAGAACGTGCAGACATTGACGGTGACGTTTGTGACAGAAGACCGAACATGCAGGCCGTAGCCGCTGTTGTTGTAGATTTTTGCGTTCGTGATCGAGACGTTAGACGCGCTGCGCACTGAGACGCCTTCTCCATCGCCGCCGCTGTTGTTCGAGGCGATCAGGCCGTTGACCGTGACCGAGGTCGCGTTGTCGATCCAAATCCCACGGTCGTTTCCGTAGGCCTGGGTGTCGAGTAAGGAAATACGTGTCGCACCGCCGTTGATTGAGTAGCCCCCGCCGGCGTTGGCGGCGGGCGTTGCACCGGTCACGACTAAGCCGCTGAAGACCAGGTCGCTGGCGCCATTGACGCGGATAGAGTGATCTGCCCCACCGCCGTCGACCAGAACTTCACCGGCCACGCCCGTGAACACGCCTGTGCGATCGGCAACAAAGAAGATTTCGTCGCCTATCGTTCCAGAGCGCGTCACTGTGATCGACTCAGGGTACGTGCCGCCACCAATGAAGACGTTGTCGCCGGGCACGACCTGGCTCGCAGCGAAGCCAATCGTCGCCCAGGCGCGGTTGGGTGAATCACCTAGGTTCGAGTCGTTGCCCGTAGAACGAACGAAAAATGTCTGGGCCGAGGGCCACAGGAATTCGACCGTCGGTGTGGAGTCCAAGACGACTTCGGAGTTGCCCGTGCCGATCGTAACCGTAACGGTCTTCTCCTCGGCGACCGTGGTCACCAGGGTGGCGGTAACTTGACCGTTGGCGTCGCTCATCGCGGCGGCTTGGACAACGGTGTTGGAATTTCCGCTGACGGTGATTACCACGTCGCGGTTTGCGGCCACGTTGCCCTTTGTGTTCAGCAGAGTGGCCGAGATGACGACGATGTCCGTACCGTCGGCGATGGCGCCGAAGCCGGGCGTCGCCGTGACCGTGGATGTGCCAGCATCGATGGCCGGTGTTCCACCACCGCCGCCTCCCCCTCCACAGGCAATGAGGCTAAGCCCGAGGGCGACGGCAAGGATCAGATTCGAAGCGAGGTTGAAAGTACGGGGCATCTGGATGCAGTTGGTGGTCAGGAATTCGGCTCAATACCCATTTGCCGTGGTTCGACCTAATGGGCTCTGGGCCTGAAGTATTTTCCCAGGGGGCTTGGGAAGATAGCGTGCGTGGGGGTGACTGACTGGCTTCCTTGTGCCCAGGGCGCCGGACGGCGTGGGCAGCGGGGGTAGGGCGCGATCCCCCTCGGGGCCGTCACTCAGTTCGAGAGGTGCCGCATTGTCCGCAAAAGCGAGCATCGGCTGCATAGGGGGATCCGCAGGAAACGCAAAAGGCGGGCGTACGAGCCTCTCCGGGCGTTTCCTTCCCCTCTTCTTTCTTCTTTAAGGAGCCGCCGCAGCCCGAGCAGAACTTGCCCGGGGGCACGCTGGCCATGCAAGAGCCACAGACCACGCCGGCAACCGCGGGGACCAGGGCAGATCCGCCTTGCTGGTCACGCACGATCATTTGGGCCATGCCGAGTCCGATGCCGAGGCTTGCGCCAGCCATCATGCCTCCATCACCTCCGCCTCCACCGCTGCCGCCGCCGCCCTTAGCCATGCCTTCGCCCGCTCCCATCATCGCTTTGCCGGCCGCGAAGTCCTTGTAGGCGCCGACTCCCCCGACCGTGCGCAGGTAGGCTGCGTCGGTGTAGAGCCGCTTGAGGTTGTCGCCGTCCTCTTCATCGATGTCGATGACGAAGTTGCCGAGGCGTACGATCTGCACGCCGTAGGATCCGACGTGTACGTCCATGCCGTTCAGGACGTCGGTCTCCACTTCCTCGGTGTAGGCGCCGGAAGTCACATCCAGGAGTGGCCACTTGTTTTTCACGAGTAGCTCGCCGATGCGGTCACGGATGACCTTGAGCACTTGCTCTTTCATCCAGGAGCGCACCGTGTAGGACTCAGCGCGGCCCATGCCCACCAGCCCGACGATCAGAGCTTCGGGATCGTCTACCTTGAACGAGAACTTGCCGTGCACCATCGTCTCCACGGGAATGCCGCTCTTCGGGTCCTCCAGGTGACCGACGCGACCGCCGAACTTGATGCCGGTGTGTTCGCGGATGCTGACGAAGAACACCTCGGTGATGAAAACGTTCCCACCGGTGAAGCTGTCGACCAGGTCCGATAGGAAGGGCAGGTTGCTGGCATCGAGGGTGTGGCGCCCGGCGGCTAGGGTGGCGACCACTTTGCCGTCTCGGAAAAAGACCGCCTTCTCATCGGCCTCAACCGTGAGCTGTGACTTCATGGGGATTGTCCGGTCCGGGTGCTTCCAAACGACCTGGGACTTCGCATCGTCCGGGCGGGCGATCATCATCTCGCCTACGCCGCGCTTAAACCAATCGACCAAACCCATGGGCTCTTCCTCTACTGCGATAGGGAGGCCAATGGCCTCCGGTATGGTGTGGGGGGCTGGTCAGGCGGGCAACAGAACCCGCGCCTAGACTTTGAAGGCGAACCAGCGGAGGACGTATACCTTCGCAAGATAGGCGTATTGCAGCCAATTCGCCAGAATGTCGGCAACTGACTGACCTGGGCCGCGCCTCGGTTTGACCCGTTCCATTCCCAGAATCCATCCCCAGACCCGCCGACCTGTGACAAAGACCCCGCCCGATTTTCCCGCGAGCAGTGGATCCGAGGAGGCTATCCAAGGGGTCGGCCAAGAGACTGACCAGGGGTTTGGCCAGGCCGAAAGTCAGCAGGTTGACTTCCGTTGCACAAACTGCGGCGCGCCCATGACTTGGGATCCGGAGGTGGACGCGCTCTCCTGCGAGTACTGCGGAAGCGTCGTGCCCGTGCCGCGCGGTGAAGGCCTCGTCCTGGAGCGAGCCCTGTCGGCCACTGATTCCTCCGCACGCGGCTTCGGGGCTGAGCTGCTTGTTTCGAACTGCAAGAACTGTGGTGCGAAGGTCTCCTTCGACGAATCCTCAACCTCCGAGGATTGCGTCTACTGTGGATCCTCCAGCGTCCTGTCCCAGGAGGCGAATCGCAACGCCCTGCGGCCCGAGTCGCTTATCCCCCTGGACCTTACGCGCAAAGAGGTGCAGCAGCAGTTCCATAGCTGGGCAGCCCGACTCTGGTTCCGGCCCAGCGCACTGAAGACCACCAAAGCCGTGCGAGCCACCGGGATCTACGTTCCCTTCTGGACCTTTGATTGTGGTGTGCACTCCGATTGGTCGGCGGACTCGGGCACCTACTACTACGTCAGCGTTCCTCACACTGTGATGGTGAACGGCAAGCCCCAGGTGCAGATGCGCCAGGAGCGCCGGACACGCTGGAGTCCGGCCTGGGGCGAGCGCGACGACAGCTTCGACGACCTGCTAGTACCCGCATCCAAGGGCCTCCCTCGGAAATCCCTGGATCGACTGGGGGACTTCGAGACCTCGGCCCTAGTGCCCTACCGCCCGGAGTATCTGGCCGGTTGGCGCGCAGAGGAGTACGAGCTTGACCTCGAAGCCGGGTGGGAACTGGCCCAGGATCGCGTCGAGGAGATCCAGCGATCGCGCTGCTCCAGCGACGTTCCGGGGGACACCCAGCGCAACCTGCGCGTGAGTAACCGGGTGCGCGACATCCGCTGGAAGCACATCCTCCTCCCGATCTGGAGCATGCAATACAACCTGGGTGGAAAAACTTACACGGCGCTGGTCAACGGCCAAACGGGCCGCGTGGTGGGGGATGCGCCCTATTCCTTCCTGAAGATCGCGGGATTGGTCCTATTGATCATCGCAGTGGTCCTTTTTTTCCTGTTCGCCATCCCAGCCTTCGCTGGTGCGGCAGCCCTGGCGAGCTAGTTTCCGAGCGGCGAGGGTGGCAAAGATGGGGGGGCGGAGACTGGCACCTCAGGTCTTTCCGCAGGACTTTCTATTCGTCTCCAGACGCATGAGCGGGCCATCCGAGAAAGAGTTACGGCGTCCCTCACTGCAGCCTCATAAGCAGTCAAAGCGCTTTGCTTATCAGGCCCAGAGCAACTTCGCTCAAAGGCAAGGCAAGCCTCAACCCCCGTTCGATGCTTCCCTTTCTTCACTCTCCAATTCGATCTATTGCCACCGGGCTTGTGCTTCTTCTGGCACTGCCGCCGGTTGTGAGTGGGGAGGTCCAACAGGAAGAAGAGGAGATCGTTGAGGAGGCGGTAAGCCCAGAGCGCTATGTCGGACAGGACATGCTCCTGGATTTGGAGCAGAGATTGGAAGCGTGGCGCCTAGCCGTGGAGACGGGCGATGCCCAGGGCCTGGGCGAGATCCTCGACGTCCGCGCCGTGCACCGCCGTAGTCACGCCCTGGCGCCGCTCGATGCCCTGGCGGATCCCGTGCTGATTCTGAGGTTCTCCGAGGAGCTGCTGTCCGGGCTGACCCGCGCGCAGCACGCGCCCTGGACGACGATTGAGGTGTTGGAGACCCAGGTCGATACAGAAACGGATGGAGTGCGCCTGACGACGCGTTCGATCCTGGACACGGATGGGGAACTAGAGGTGAAGCATCAGCGCTGGATCTTTAAGGAGCGCGAGGATCAATGGCATGTGGTCGAGCGGATCGACCTCGCCAGTGGCGCAGCCCTCTCCTGGTATGCCGCCCGCACCTTCGCAGCAGTGGATGACGCACCCGCCTGGACCCATGCGATCGATGACATTCTGCGGGGGACAGATGCCCTAGGACGCGGAGATGCCGAGGCCGTTAGATGGTCCCTCCAGGTCCTTGAGAGCACAAAATTCCCGAGCGTCATGGACGGCACGATTCACCTCCTGCGCGGCCAAGCAGCTCTCTCGGAAGATCGACTTCAAGCTTCCAAGCGTTGGCTCGAAGAAGCCGCCGCCGAGATCCCGGATGTGCCTATGGTCTTCCACGCGAAGGCCCTCATGCACGCGCAGCGCTCCGAGTGGCAGTCGGCAATCTATGCCGTTGAGGAGTACAGGAAACTTCTGCCCTGCGGCGCCGACCTGCGTTTCATCGAAGGCAAGTCTCAGGCGGCCCTGGGGCGACGCGAGAAGGCTGCTGATGCCTTCCGCGCCGGTCTCGCGATTGATCCGAACAACGTGGACAACCTCCTTGGTCTAGCCCGCGCCCTCGACCAATCCGGAAGCCAGGAGCTACGCGAGCAGTTCCGCCGGCTCGATAACCCGGCGGAGTGGTTTGAGCCCCTGGTTCTCGACCTACTCGGCAGTGGCGATCTTGAGGACGTGGAGTCCCTGATTCACGAGCTGCGTAACATCGCGCCCACGGATCCAAACGGCGACTACTACGAAGCGACACTTCTGATCCAGCGTGGCGAGTTGCGCATCGCCGCGGATCTCCTGCGTAACGCTTTCCCCAAGGTGGCCGACCCCGCGGAGCTGCGCTACTACGTCCAACAGTACGCCGACGCCTGTGTGATGCTCGGTGTCCCAATGGAGGCCTACGAGCAAGCGCCGGACAGCCCCTTCGTCTTCGATCTCCTCTGCAGCTACTTCCTAGAAGTCGGGCAACCGAAGGAAGTTGAGGAGCTCGCCATGCGGCACGAGCTGCGCTTCCCAGACGATCCCTGGCTGCCCTATTATCGCGGCGAAATCCTCCGCACCCAGGGCAACTTGCACGCGGCCGCCCTGCGCTTCGAAGAGGGCTTGCTCAACGCGAGGGACGCTGAAACTCGCGAGGTCTACCGCTGGAATCTCGTGCGGGCACGGGTGGAGAACGGTGAGGCGCTCAAGGCCTACCGGGAGATAGAGCCCCACGAGCTGACGTTTAGTCAGCTGTGTCAACACGCCCTGGAGAGCACGGACGCAGTTCTCCTGGAGCAACTTCTCAAGGCTCGCCGCGCCGATGACCCCCAAGACCTACGACTGCCTGCCCTAGAGGGTGTGCGCGCCTTCTGGTTGGCGGATTACAGCGGCGCCCTGGATCTGTTTGGAAGCACCTGGGAGCGCCTTGACCGCAACGAGGCGTTGCTTGTACCCATCGAACGCATGTTCGTTGTGGCGGCAATGCGAACCGGTGACTTCTCCCTGGCCGAAGTCGAAGCCCGTCGTTCCACCCAACGGGACGGCGATCCGCTCCTTGAGGCGATCGCCTATGCCGCCCAGGACAAGCACAAGCAGGCCATCATTGCCCTGATGGTGTGCATCAACCGTTTCGACTACGCGACCGACTCGTTCTACGGGGACCCTGACCTGGGTCCCAAGTTGCGCAACGACGATGCCTATGAGGCCTTTCGCCTGCGCTTCCCGCCGCCCAAGTAAGCGCACCTACTTGGGCGGGGTGGGGGCTAGTAGTTGCGGGCGAAGAGCACGCGCTGGGCGCTTTTCATTCCAGTCTTGATGCACAAACCGTCTTCCGCTTCCGGCCCGTCGCCGAAGAGCGGGGTGCAGCGAATGGTTGCCTTCGTCGCGTCCTTGATCGCGAGCTCAGTCTCCTTCGTGCCGTCCCAGTGTGCCCAGACGAACTTGGACTCCGTCTCGGAGAAGACTTGGGTGAATTCATCCCAGGTGTCTACGAAGACGGTGTTCTCGGCCTGACGCTTGGCTGCACGGTCGAAGAGGTATGTCTGGAAGTCGTCGAGTCGTTTTCCAACGGCGATGCCGATGCCTGCCATGGGGAGCTTCTCCTTGAGCGCGCGCCCGCGTTCGTCGAGCTCCCCAAGGCGCATCTTCACCATAACGCTGGACTCCGCCAGGTCGCGCGGCCCGATCTCGATGCGCAGGGGCACGCCTTTGCGTTCCCAATCGAAGTACTTCGCGCCGGGGCGCATGCCTTCGCGCTTGTCGACTTCGACGGTCAAGTCATCGTCGCGCAGTTCGTCCGCGATGCGATCGGCCGCTTCGAAGACGGCGGCACGCTCTTCATCGGTCTTGAAGATCGGGACGATGGCGACATGGATCGGCGCCAATTTGGGCGGCACAACCAGACCGTCATCATCGGAGTGAGACATGATCAGCGCGCCCACGAGCCGCGTTGAGACCCCCCAGGAAGTCTGCCAGACGAATTCGCGCTCGCCGCTTTCGTTCTGAAAGCTGACGTCGAAGGCCTTGCCGAAGTTTTGGCCCAGGTCGTGGCTGGTGCCCGCCTGGAGCGCCTTACCGTCTTGCATCATAGCTTCGATGCAAGTCGTTTCGACCGCGCCGGCGAAGCGCTCGTGCTCGGTCTTGATACCGCGAATGACCGGCATGGCCATGACGTCTTGGCAGAAATCGCGGTAGACGTTGAGCATCCGTAGGACTTCTTCCCAGGACTCGTCGTGGGTTGCGTGGGCCGTGTGACCCTCCTGCCAAAGAAACTCACTCGTGCGCAGGAACATGCGCGTGCGCAATTCCCAACGCATGACATTACACCACTGGTTGATCAGCATCGGCAGGTCACGGTGCGAGTCGATCCACCTCGAAAAGAAGTGACCAATGATCGTCTCGGACGTGGGCCGGATGACATAAGGCTCCTCCAGCTCCTTCCCGCCGGCGTGGGTAACCACGGCGAGTTCCGGAGCAAAGCCTTCCACGTGCTCCGCTTCCTTCTCGAGGAAGCTCTTGGGAATCAGCATGGGAAAGGCTGCGTTCTTGTGCCCGGTGGCCTTGAAGCGCCGATCCAGGTCCGCCTGCATCTTCTCCCAGATCGCGTAGCCATGGGGCCGGATGACCATGCAGCCACGTACGACACCGGCGGGCTCGGCCAGTTCGGCCTGGGCGATGACGTCTTGGTACCACTGGGCGTAATCGTCGGCCCGGGAAGTGATGGGGTGCTTTGCCATGGGAGCGGTATGTGATCGGAGTCGAGGTTGGTCAAGAGGTGAAGGTCCTCCGGAGCCGTGCAGAGG
>JBLHLB010000023.1:0-23329 GCA_047618505.1 Planctomycetota bacterium | reverse complement strand
GCATCACCCGCGTAGCCCAGGCTGCGGATGGGTCACTGTTTGCTGGCATGACAAACCGAGGCTGGGGTTCGCGCGGGCGTGGCGAATTCGGCTTGCAGCGCATGCGCTGGACTGGAAAGTCGCCCTTTGAAATCCACACGATGGAGGCACAGCCGGATGGCTTTCTCTTGAACCTGACGCACCCCGTGGATCCCGGATCGGTGACACCGGCGAGCTTCCGTTTCGAAAGCTACACCTACGAACTGCACTCGGCCTACGGTTCAGCGGAGATGGATCGCCAGACGCCAACAGTGACCAGCGTTCGTGTTGGAGACGATGGGAAGAGCGTGCACCTAGTAGTGGAAGGCCTACGCTTGGGTTACGTGCATGAGTTGCACGCGGCGGGCCTACGCTCCGCCAAGGGCCTCCCTCTCCTTCACCCTGAGGCCTACTACACCCTGATCAACTTGCCGGAGTAATGGGCGGGGAACCCCGTCCCGTACCACGAAGTGACGCACCCCTGGCGATCCAATTGATCCGTCAATTGGATCGCCAGGGGTGCGCACCGCCGACTATCCCTGCTTGAACTTGACCCAGTCTGCGAGGAAGTCGCTGCTGGACCAAACCTTGTCGCGGCCGACGCCGTCGATGATCTTGATGTCGAAGTCGCGGCAGGCGTCTTCTTCCGAGGCGGGGAGGGTCTTGCCGGCGATGCGGTCACCGCCTTTGGTGAAGATGTGCGGGCGTACGGCACGCAAGGCGGGGCCGACGGTCGTATCGTCTTCGATCTCAAACTTGATCACGTAGTCGACACCGCGGATTGACGAGACGATCGCGCAGCGCGTGTCCACATCCTGGAAGGGCTTACCCTTCTTCGCGCGCAGGAATCCGTCCCCGTTGACGACGACCACCATGGTGTCGCCGTACTGCAACGAATCGACAATGCAGGTGATGTGTCCAGGGTGGATCGGGTCGTAGCCACCGGAGGTGCAGACGACCGTGCCCATTTCCGCACCCTTCTCTTCACGCAGGGCGGAGAATTCTTCGAGGGTGAGGATCGGGGCGAAGGGAGGGGGAGTACTCATGGGGGTGTGGCGACGGGGCTCGGATCAGAGGGGGAATCTGCCTCCCCAGGCTAATGCCTGCTACGCCGGGGTGCTTCGCCTTCGGAGGCAAATTCTCCGGATCGCTAGCGCCGTTCCTGAAGAACTAGAGCTTCGCCGGTCAGCTCTGTGAAGCGGGCAGAATACTTTTCTGCGAGCCCCGGCTGGTTTGCCATCAGATACAGATCGACTAAGTGACGGACTGCACGCACCTGACTGGCGTCGACCACGAGGGCGTGCTCGAAGGCCGCAAGTGCTTGGGCGTAGAGCTTCAGCTTGCGATAGCAGGTGCCCAGGTTGACCGCGCCTGCTGCCGATCCATGCCCGGATTCAAGGGCCTTCCCCAGGGGCACAAGCGCCTCCTCAAAACGTTTCAACCGTATCAGGGTGATGCCCAATCGCTCCAGGGCATCCACATTCGCCGGGTTGCGCATGAGTGCTTTGCGATAGCTCCTCTCCGCCGCGGCGTAGTCGCCCGAGTTGAACTCGCCCAGGGCCTCGAGCATTACCGTGTGCTCCGCCACTGCGCTGCGCGGATCCGGCCGATTCACCGCTGAATGGGGGGCCGGCAGCTCGAGACTCCCCGAAACCTCGGCGTAGCCCAGGGCGGCGATGCTCGCCCCTCGATCTGCGTTGCCCTGCGCCTGCTCTAGGTCGAGCTGTGGACGTGCTGCAATCCGCTTGATTGCATTGCGATAGCCCGCAATGTCAGCATGTCGTAGGGGGGACAGTTCCCGTTTTTCTTCGGGATCCGCAACAGGATCAAACAGCAGGGGCCGCCCGCCATAGATGTACTTGCCCTTGGCGTCAACGTATCCGACGAGGGGAGCCCAACCATAGGCCAGGTAGCCGTAGTAGCTTTCGAGGTAGGCTCCGCCGTCAATGAGCTCTGCACTGAAGAGATCCCGGCCGTCGATGCCCTGGGGCGTCCGCAATCCTAGGGCCGCGCTCAGGGTCGGCAGCACATCTACAACACTCACGACGTCGGTGCGGCGCTCTCCCGAGCCACTGCCGTTCGGCAGCCTCAGGATCATCGGAACGTGCATCGTCGGTTCGTGGATCAGCGCGCCGTGGGAGTACTCACCGTGCTCCCAAAAAGCTTCTCCGTGGTCGGCCACGACCGCGATTACGGTGTTTTCCAGATGCCCGGTGGCGCGCAAGCCCTCCATCAATTGACCAAAGGCTTGATCCGCTAGGGCCACATCACCGAGGTAACCCGTGTCATCCTCTGGTGCCAATGCGCGCATTTCTGCCGGCGGATTCCAGGGGCCGTGGGGATCCCAGAGGTGCACCCAAAGGAAGAAGCGCTGCTTGGGGTCGTGCTCGCGTAGCCATGCGTTGGCTGCCTGAACAACGGCAACGCCACTGCGATCGCTGAAGTGTGAATCGCTCTGAACAAGCGAATGGGCGGGTAGATCGTAGACCTGGAAGCCCTGGTCGAGGCCGAAGGCACTATCTAGGACGACGGCGGAAACGAAGGCGGCCGTAGCAAGCCCACCTTCGCGGGCCAGTTCCGCCAGCGTCTGGCCAGCGGCCGGAAGTTTAGAGGCACCGTTGACTCTCAATCCGTGTCGCGGGGGAGTCAAGCCGGTCATGATCGAAGCATGGGCCGGGAGGGTTAGGGGCGCAGTTGTATAGGCGCGTTCAAAGACAATCCCCCCGGCGGCTAGTTGATCAAGATGTGGCGTCAATCCCTCGACGCCTCCGAAGCTCGAAAGGGCGTCCGCGCGCGTTGTATCCAGGGTGACCAGGAGCGCGGACCACTGCGTCCGATCGCTACTTCCATTCCCAACGGGTGAATTCGCGCCAGCGCCAGAATCCAACTCATCCGATTCCCCACCGCAGGCACTCATGAATTGCGCAGAGGCAAGCAGAGCGACTGACAACCTAGCTCGTAGACCCATGTCCGTCTGGACCATGTCCTGAGCCTACCTTCTTACCCAAGGGCTCACACAGGTTTCCCTGTGCTTGGCCCCCGATTTATCTGACAGGATTGACTGTCTAGTTCGCGATGTGTTCAGCATCCGCCTGACGACCACTCAAGCACTCAGGCATCAGACTCGGGTCGAATGAGAATCAGGTACGAGGGGAAAGGCTTCTAAGCGCTTCCCCCGAAAAGACCTGCAGCCCGACCACCGGATCGAATCCGTGAACTTCCTTCACGTCCAGGGCAGCGAGATAGGCAGCGACCTCGGCCAGGACCAGCTGACCAGGCACCAGCACCGGGAAGCCGGGGGGGTAGGGGGTCACGAAGGATGCGGAGACGAGCTCTTCGCCGGATGCGATGGCGGCGTCAAGTTCCACTCCGAGTTGCAGGTGGCGGCAGGCTCCGGGTGCCTGGCCGGCATAGAAAGCGCGCCGCATGTCGCCGGCCGGAGTGCCTTCGGGCCCATCGCGGAAGGCGGCGTGGAATCCTGAAAAGTTCGGCAGCGGAGCGGCGCCCCGTTCCAATGACGCCACACGTTCGGTGAAGGTCCTGCGTTCCTCATCACCCATGCGCGGTAAGCGTTCGTCCAATTCGCGAGCGAGGGTGGCCAAGCTCTCGAGCAGGTAGGTGATCATCCCACGCGTTGATCCTATGTGGATTAGGAGCAGTACCGTATTGCGCGAGGTCTTGTTGACCTGCACATCGAAGCGATTCATCAACACCTGTTTGAATTCATCGCCGGTCAACCCCGTGCGCGAAACGTCCAGGGTGATGCGCGATGGGTCGAGGGCGAACTCGTCGCCAAGCCAGGACTGCATGACTACCTTCCAACCATCCGTAGCGGGGGAAAGTGTTTCAATTCCACTCCCGCGATGGGCAGCGGGAATCAACTCGGTGGGACCCAATGTGCGGAAGGTCCGGGCCAACGTTTTGTCTTCGCTGATGCGCCTGCGGAAGATCGTTGCTAATTCAACGGCCTTCTGCACCAGCTCGTAACCTTCGAACTCGACCTGCCGGCGGGCGATATCGAGGGAGGCGACGATTTGGTAATTAGGGGAGGTCGACGTGAACGTCATGTAGGCCTCGCGGAAAGGCACCGCCACCTGCGTGCCAAAGTCGTCGTCGCTAATGTGGATCATTGACGCCTGGCGCAGAGCTGTGAGCGTCTTGTGCGTCGAGTGTGTGGCATAGGCGCGCACGCGTACAGTCGCGGGATCCGGGAGGAGGGCATCACGCAGCCAAGCCTCTTCGATCTCGCCTTCGAAGTTATCGCGCCAGTCCTCGTATTCGCGCGCGTACTCATCGCTCTGGAACCGACGTCGCAGGGAGTCCGCGGCATGCATGGCCGTGCGACCGCGCGTGAGCGGCGTGAAGCGTCCATAGGCGAACCACGCTTCATCCCATAGGAAGACCAGGTCGGGTTTGATCGCCAAGCACTCGGTCATGACGCGCTCAACGTCATAGGCCAGGCCATCGAAGGTCAGATTGGTCAAGAGCACCGCACGCACTCGTTCCAGCTGGCCTGCCGCACGCAGCTTCAAGAGGTTGCCCTTGATCGTCTCCAGGGGAACCGCCCCGTACATCGAGTAGGTGTCGAGAGAATAGGCCGACAGGTATACCGGGCAGACGCCGGCCAAGATCGCGGCGTAGTGGTGGGACTTGTGGCACTCGTTGGAGAGCAGAACAATATCACCCGGTCGTGTGATGGCCTGCAACACGATCTTGTTTGCTGTCGACGTGCCGTTCGTGACGAAGAAAGTCTGGTCCGCACCGAAGGCGCGGGCTGCTAGCTCCTGGGCACGCTTGATCGAACCGCTCGGTTGCAAGAGTGAGTCCAAGCCGCCTGTCGTGGCCGAGGTCTCAGATAGAAATAGGCGCTCGCCGTAGAATTGCCCGTAGTCACTGATCCAGTGGGACTTGGAGATCGATTTCCCACGGCTGATCGGCATAGCGTGGAAGACGCCCGTGGGCTTGCGCGTATAGGTGCGTAGCGCGTTGAAGAAGGGGGTCTCGAAACGTTGCTCGATGCCCTTGAGGATTGTCAGGTGTGTCTCAAGGTAGTCCTCGGTACCAAAGAACACGCGCCTAAAGTCGCGGTGTAGTTCCGAAGCGACCTTCTCGACCGTGGCTTCCGAAAGCAGGTAGAGATCGAGCTCCGGCCGAATGGCACGCAGGACGCGACCGAGTGCGCCCGAGCGATCAACAGGGGAGAGGGCCTGGAGATCCTCCGACGATGTCCCCGCCAATCCCACTAAGTCGCCCAGCAAATCAAGCTGATTGTCAGAGGCAAAGGGGAAACTGTAGCGCACTACGCAGGCCTGGATGTTGTAGTTCAAGAGCAGCGCGATGGCTGCATCTTCCAGGGTACGCACGACCACTACGTCGTAGACGAACTCGTCCTCGGGGCGGCGGTATTCCAGGTGATGACTGCGCAGGGCCAGCTCGTCTTCGACAGCAAGGGAGTCGACCACTAGGACTTCAAAGTAGGGCCGGCGTTCCTCGTGCAGAGGCGTGTTGACGATTTCCTCCAAGTCCGGACCGACCTGTCCCGGAACAAACTCGCGCCGCCAAACCGATGACCAGTCGCGGTTGCGGTAGTGGTCGGTGGAAAGCAGGCGGGCGATGACAGTGACCAGTCGTTCGAGGAAGCGCCAACGTCCCGCTTCGAAGACAGCCAACAACTCCATGAAAATATGCTGACCGGGGAAGGCCCAGTAGCGCTCAATCGGGCGCAAGATCTCAAGGCCGGCGGCCACGGCGGCGCGGGCTTTGGCGATGGCCTCCTCGGATCCTTCTCCCTTGGTTTCCGTAGCCCGCTCCAGTCGGCGCACGTCTTCCTTCAGCTGATTCCACGTGTCCGGCCGAAGCCGCGACTTCTGGAAGGTGTCACTCAACGACGGGCGCGCGGCGCTGGATTCCTCGGACTGGGGAAGCATTCTGTGGGGCGGTTTGGGGGATGGGATTGATCCATCCGGCTCAGGGGGGACCCAGGGGATTAGTCCTGGGGAGATATCGGCGGTAGGAGCCCGATACTCTAGTGCTCGGACCGATCCCGGATCCTACACCGCCTGGGCCCCGTTTTTCGCTTTCCAGAACTCCCTGGGGATCCGCGGTAAATCGGCTTCTCGGGGCGATCCGAGAGGATTGTGAGGCCAGAATGGGCCGGACCTGTCCAGTCATGCGCTGTGACAGCCGATTCCTCCTCCCGTGAGTTCCACAATTTCTTCCCCTGCGCCCGCCACCCGGCGGATCTTCCTAGCCGGCTGCAAGCGCAGCGGAACCACCTGGGCCATGCTTCTCCTGGCCCAACACCCCCAAGTGGTGGCCCTTCAGCAGACGGATTTCTTCCGTACCCTGCGGCGCTTCGGATGCTGGTGGCGCGAGGACCAGCAGTGGGGGATGAGCGTGCTGCATCTGCCGAACAGCGGAGACGCTGAAGCCGAGCTTTCCAAGGAAGGCTTGGTGCGCGAGAAGCTGGGGTCCGTGCAGCCGATGGATTCCTATTACTCCATGGCGCGCGAAGTGGCCACGGATGTCTTCGAGCGCTTCCGTGCGACGAAGGACGGCGCGACGACGGTGGTCGATCAGACGCCGGAGAATGTGCAAGCTTGGGAGGAGATTCTGGAGGTCTTCCCCGACGCAATTTTCCTGCACATGATTCGCGACCCACGTTCCGTCTTTGCTTCCTACCGCGGCGCAGTGCGAGCCTGGGGTGACCCGCGTCACTTCCCGACGGATCCGGCGGAGTTTGCAGAGGAATGGAAGCGCGACGTTTTCGAGGCACGTAAGATCGGTGCGCAAACCGATGCCTACGTGGAAGTTCGCTTCGAGGATCTCAAGCACGAAGGAGCGCCCAAACTGCTCGAGTTACTAAACAAGCTTGGCCTCGATGGGACGGAGGAATCCGCCCAGGCCGCGCTCGACGCCTGCAGCATTGAGAAGCTGCGCCAGGCCGACCACGGTCCCCAGGGATTCTTTCGTAAGGGCGAAGTCGACGGTTGGAAGAACGATCTCACGAAGTCACAGATCCAGGCGATTGAGTTCCTGCTGCAGGAACCGATGACTGAGCTTGGTTATGAATTGAGCAACGGCGATCGAGTTTCCGCGCCCATGGGCCTACGGATCAAGCGGGCCGTTCGTTCCACGAAGGACAACTTCGCGAAGTGGGCCTGGTCCTCGGAGGGACCGGTGCGTCGCCTTGCCTCGAAGAGCCTGCGTCGCATGCCTGGTTTGCGCCGGGTTCTTCTGCGGACGATCGATAAGCCGAATTAGGCGTCGCCGTGGGGTAGCGGACCGCTAGGACGTGAGATTCCAGCGGTTGAACTGACACCCAAGCGGGGTTGCTCCTGTCTTTCCCCCGCACGGAGTCGGACGCGAGGGGAATCAACGAGGAGCGGCATGGGGAATCGGGGCGAGCCCCCGTGCCACCTGCCGGGCCCATGCGCGCGCCGGAGCGAGCTCGAATCGACTGTGCCCGGTGCCCTCGCATCCAGCCAGGCAGAAAGGTCCCCCGACCGTTCGGCTCCTGCACTTCTTTCCAGGCCGGCCTGGGTCTACTGTATTGTCCGAGATGGACGCATTCCCAAGGCATCCCGTCGCCCCCTCCCATGTCATCCGCCGAATCGCAAACCTACCACTGGAGTGAGGCTGAGAGCTTTCTCTATGGATTACAGGAGCGGGGCTTCACCCTGGAACCAGGAGGGAGGTTCTTTGAGGGGGAGGGACTGCGTTGCACTCCGCCCTTGGTGTTGCCGATCGCGGAAGGTTGTCGCTCTATTGACGACTACCTATGCGACTTGCCCGAAAAATTGCCTCGACACTTGGTCATCCTGATGCAGGCGGGTGCCACATCTCTTGCTGTCTTTGATGACGAAGAACCTCTCGCCACAAAGAGCTTCAAACGCTACGTCGTGCGCGGAAAAGGGCATTCTCAGGCCACGCACTTGGCTAGTAAGGGCAAATCTAGATATGGATCACGGCTCCGATTGCAGAACGCAAAACGATTGATCGAAGAGACCGTTGAGAAACTGGTGGAGTGGGAGGAGGAGTTCGGGGAAGCAAAGACGATCTACTACAGCGCGCCGGTTCGACTCTGGCCGAGCATGTTTGAGGCATCAATTACGCCACCTTTTCCCAAGGATGGTCCGTTGGTTAAGATTCCGAGGGACATACCACGTCCGACGACAGACGTATTGATGCGCATCTATCGCGGTCTGTGTTATGGTCGTCTCGAAGTAGCGAACTGACCTTTCCGCCTGTCGATCCAAGGATGCTATGACCACGATCACCTGGGATGAGTTTGAGAAAGTCGACCTGCGCGTTGGGAGAGTGCTGGACGCTATCCCCTTGCCCGAAGCACGTCGCCCGGCCTACGTACTAAGCGTGGACTTCGGCGGCGACCTTGGCATTCGCAAGTCCAGCGCACAGATCACTGAGAACTACAGTGCGGAAGACCTTGTGGGGCGCCTGGTGGTAGCGGTGGTCAATTTTCCGCCGAAGCAAATCGGGTCGATCATGTCGGAGTGCCTTGTGACGGGTTTCCACGACGACGACGGGCATGTGGTTCTGTGCGCGCCGGAGCGAGAAGTCCCCCTGGGGACTGCGTTGGCTTAAGGGCAGCGTTGGCTTAAGGGCAGCGTTGGCTTAAGGACTGCGTTGGCAAAAAGACTGCGTTGGCCCCTGGGAGAGGGATTCAAAATTTTCCCTGGCACCAAAGGACGCTGTCTTCGCACTAGCAGTCCGTTGAAGAATGCGGCCTAGTCGGAGCGGCGGCAGCGCGGTAAATTGTCGCCATGGACAATGAATTGAAATACGGCTCGGCCGAGGATTGGTCTCATGGTGGAGCGCGAACCCTTGTGAGGTTGCACGAGGAGAACTTGCGCTCTTTCCTCGCGTCTTGGAAGCGGGCGAAGGCCGTGGGCGTGTCGCTCCCGAAGACAGATGATCGTGCCTACGCATCCATGGAAGCGCTCCTCTTTCACATGCTGCGTGCGGCCCGTGGATACTTCGGTGGCCTCTGCGCCATGCTGGAAATCGTTCCGCCGGCCCTGCCCGATCCGCCGATTCCGGACCCTGCGGTTGACCCAAGCTCGGTTGGTCCCGTGGAGGCGGGGGCGCAGGCGTTCCTGGACGAGCTCCTGCATGCCTACCGGGTCACCTTCCGTGGAGCGACAGAGAAGGAGTTCTACCACCGCACCGGCGAGGCCCCTTGGAAAGTGGTCTACTGCGTGGACGCCATGTTTGAGCATGCGGTGATGCACCCAATTAGGCACAGCCTGCAGCTCGACGACCTGATGGCTAAGGCCTAGATCAGCGCCCACCTCCCATGAGTTCCCACGAGTCTGCCCCGGAGGTGTTCCTGACGACGGAGCGCCTGGAGATGCACCCCCTAGCGCCGATGCACTTCGACGCTTGGCAGGATCTGAATGAGGATCCCGAGGTCATGCGGTTCCTGCCCGGCACCTCCACTGACCGTGCCGCTAACGAGGAGTGGTTCCTCAAGCGCATCGCGCAACAGGCGGATGCTATGCCCCTTGGGATTCACGCTCTGCTGGAGCGGAGCGGAGTGGTTGTTGGCTTCGTGATGCTGAAGCTAGATCGCACCTTCGTGAACGATACCGAGGTTGGTTGGCGTCTACGCCGCGATCGCTGGGGGCGCGGGTACGCCACGGAATCTGCCCAAGCCCTGGTGAACTATGGGTTCGAAGTGCTGGGTCGCCCGCGCCTGATCTCGACCTGCTTGGCGGGGAACGAGCCTTCCCAGGCGGTCGCAAAGCGCCTGGGATTCGAACACTTCATCACCTTCACCTACGGGGCGGACCTTCTGCCTGACTGGGGTCTCCAGGAGCGCGAGGGCCGGCTCTTTGTCCTTACGCGCGAAGCCTGGGAGCAACACCAGACCATGGGCTTTCCCAGCGGAGTGCCCCGTGCCATTCACCATATCAACGTGATCATGAGCGCCGATGGGGCCGAGCTGGCGCGCTCCTTCTACGGCGGCATTCTGGGGCTGCCCGAGCGCAAGAAGCCCGCCTCCCTCAGGAAGAATGGCGGCATGTGGTTCGAAGCTGGGGCCACGCGTATTCACTTGAGTCTTGAGGACGGATATCGTGGCTCGAAGAAGACTCACTCCGCTTTCCTAGTCGACGACCTCGAAGTTCTCATCTCACGCACTCAATCCGCTGGATTAGAAGTGATGCGCGACGCCAATCTGCCCGGCGTATCCCGCTGCTTTATCCTAGATCCCTTTGGCAACCGTCTCGAGCTGATGCAGTCATGAAACAACACATTCATCCCCGAGCCTTTTTAGTGTTGAGCGCGGTTGGCCTGCTCTCCCTTGCCTGTGCCGAAG
Source organism: Planctomycetota bacterium (assembly GCA_047618505.1). Taxonomy (GTDB): domain Bacteria; phylum Planctomycetota; class UBA1135; order UBA1135; genus JBLHLB01. The sequence goes on along the minus strand of JBLHLB010000023.1, from coordinate 12,972 downwards.
TTGAGCCTGAGCCTGAGTCGCACGCGGGCATGATTTGGATCGAAGGTGGGGAATTCACCATGGGTTGGGACGGCGACGATGGCCGTTTTGACGAACGACCCGCCCACCAAGTGCGAGTCGATGGATTCTGGATGGACGTGACCGAAGTAACCAATGCACAGTTTCGCGTCTTCGTGGACGCGACGGGATACCGCACGACTGCGGAGATAGTCCCGAAGTGGGAGGACATGCAGGAACAACTTCCGCCGGGTACGCCGGAGCCGCCGGAAGGTTTACTCGTGCCCGGCTCTCTGGTCTTCAAGCCTCCGTCCTATGCGGTGGATCTGCGCGACTACACGCAGTGGTGGACCTGGACACCGGACGCCTTTTGGCGCGCCCCCGAAGGTCCGGGGAGTTCGATCGAGGGCAAGGATGACTACCCCGTTGTGCACGTGTCGTGGTTTGATGCCGTGGCCTATGCCGAGTGGGCCGGCAAGCGCTTACCGACGGAGGCGGAGTGGGAGCATGCGGCACGCTTCGGGCACAACGAACATGCCTTGATGTGGGGTGACGAGCTGACGCCGGAGGGGCGCCACATGGCGAACATTTGGCAGGGACAATTCCCCAACGAGAACAGTGCGGAGGACGGGTTCGAAAGCAGCGCCCCCGTACGTTCCTTCCCTGCGAGTGATCTGGGTCTCTTCGACATGGCCGGCAATGTCTGGGAATGGACCGCCGACCAGTTCAACCCGGGGGAGTATGCAGCCCGTGTGGATGCCCTGCAGGGCGAGACCTGCTGTATCAATCCCGAGGGTCCGGCGTTCACCCAAGACCCGCGCCATCCCTTCGCCAAGGACTCGCGCGTCCAGAAGGGCGGGTCCTTCCTGTGCAACTCCTCCTACTGCTCTAGCTACCGCCCCACGGCCAAGATGGGCACCCCCCCCGACACCGGCATGACCCACCTTGGATTCCGCTGCGTCTCTAGCGGCCGGGACTCCCAGTAGGGGGGCGCTGCTGTCGATGACCTGCGGCACGGATTCATTCCACGACCTCGCTAGACTCGGAGACTCGGGGCGGGACGAATTCTCTAAGGGAAACAGTGTGATCGAAGCGGGGGGAGTGAGCAGCCACGGTGAAGACACCTACTCCCAGGATGTCGACTTGACCCTGCAGCAGCGGAGTTCTCCCCTGCGGAGTCGATCCTGCGAGGGTGGGGGAGATCGACTTCTCGGTTCTCGAGCACAAAGATGGCAACGGCGGTTGCCTCGTTCCGGGCGCCGACGAGGTCACCGCTTCTAAGGGGCTACTCGTCTACTTCAATGTGGACGGCCGTATCCGCGAGGCTGTTACCAAGACCCAAGAACTCGGCGGCAAGGTGATTGACGATGTCACATCCCTAGCAGCCCGTTGAAAAACAGCAACTCCTCGCTCGGCCCCCACAAATCGCCTGGCTGCGTTGTCGGAACCACCCGTGTAGGTACAGCTACGCGGAGAACCCGACGCCTTGCCAGGCAATTTGTGGAGACCAACCGAGAAGCTGCTGTTTTTCAACGGACTGCTAGGACCCCACGGGTTCCGCGCCATCGTCATCGACAGCGAAGGCAACCGCATCGCCCTGCACTCCGAGAGCGATTCCTAATCGACGGTACGGACCCAGGTTCCGTACAGCCTATTGGGAATCCCGCACCGTGTGGCGCGTTCAAACTGCATGGCGCCTTCAGGCGAGCTACATCATGCCCAGGCTTAGCTTGGCAGCCTCGCTCATCATCTCAGGGTTCCAGGTGGGCTCCCAGGTGAGCTCGAATTGGTAGTCGGTGACGGCGGCGATGCCGCGGACCTTCTGTTCGACTTCGGCGGGCAGGCTTTGGGCCGCGGGGCAAGTCGGGGAGGTGAGAGTCATGGTGACCTTCACTTTGCCCTCGGGCTCCACATCGACGCCGTAGATCAATCCCAGCTCGAAGATGTCCACGGGGATCTCCGGGTCGTAGACCGTGCGTAGAACCTGGAACACCGCGGCCTGGATCGAATCCATGGCGGGGTCCAGTGCGCGCAGTTCGCTGGCGGGGTTCGGAGGACTGCTATCCCCGCCCTCAGGCGACCCCGCGCTGGAGGACATATCGGTTGCCGCCGCCGCGGGCGGTGGCACAGTCGATTCGCGACTCGGCAGCGGGCTCGTGTGGGATCCCGTCGAGGTGGCCGGGTTGGGTCCGTTGAAGGATCCGGGGCGGTTGGTCTCGTCCTGGGCTGACTTGGTCGGGTCGTTCGTGGTCACGGTGTTGGTTCCGGTAGGGGCCGAGGAGGCCGCGGGGTGAGGCTCACTCGGTGGTGATCGAAGAGGGATCGATGGATCCCTCGGGTTGAGAAAGGGCAGCTTCAAGGGTTCGCCAAGCGAGCATTGCGCACTTCACGCGGGCGGGGAACTCGCGTACTCCGGCGAAGACTTGGAGCTTGGAGGAAAGCTCAACGGCGTCTTCGGGAGCGTCGCCCCCGGACACCAGGGCGTGGAAACTGGCCAGCAGGGCCTGGGCTTCCTCGATCGGCTTGTCCTTGATTGTATCGGTCATGATGGAAGCCGATGCGGTTGAGATCGCACAACCATCTCCACCGAAGCGTAGGTCCTTGACGATGCCGTCTTCGGTCAAAAGCGTCAGGTGCAGACGATCCCCACAGAGCGGGTTGTGCCCGTCGGCGACACGGTTCGCGCCCTCAAGCACACCGTAGTTGCGCGGTGTCTTGGCGTGGTGGAGGATGACCTCCTGGTACAGCTCGCGTAGATCGCTCATGGTGTCAGATTCGAATCCCTAGAGTCCGAAGAGCGTGCGCACTTCGTTAAGGGCGTCGATCAATCGATCAACGTCCGCCGTGGTGTTGTAGAGACCAAAGGAGGCGCGTGCCGTCGAAGATATGCCGAAGCGGTCCATTACCGGCTGTGCACAGTGGTGTCCCGTGCGAATGGCCACGCCGTACTCGTCGACGATGGTGCCGATGTCGTGGGGGTGTAGCCCTTCGATCAGGAAGGAGATCACGGCGGCCTTATGCTCCGCAGTGCCCACCAGACGTAGCCCGGGGATCTCCTGGAGACGCGGCGCGGCGTAGGTCAGAAGCGCGTGTTCGTGGGCCGCAATATTTTCTAGTCCCAGCTCGCTCAGGTACTCCGCCGCCGCACCCATGCCGATGGCCGCGGTGATGCTCGGCGTGCCCGCTTCGAATTTGTAGGGCAGTTGGTTGTAGGTCGTCTCGTCGAAGGAAACGCTCAGGATCATGTCGCCGCCCCCTTGCCAGGGGGGCATTTCCTCCAACAGCTCGCGTCGTCCCCAGAGGACGCCGATACCCGTTGGGCCGTACATCTTGTGGGCGGAGAGTGCGTAGAAGTCGCAGCCCAGGTCCTGAACATCGACACTGAGGTGTGGCGTCGCCTGGGCTCCGTCCACAAGGACCAGGGCTCCAACGGCCTTGGCCGCGGCGACGATTTCCTTGATCGGATTGATCGTACCGAGAGCGTTGGATACATGCCCAACGGCGACCAAGCGCGTTCGCTCCGTCAGCAGCTCCGGCAGTTGATCCAGACACAGGCAACCTGCGTCATCGATGGGCAACATGCGCACCGTGGCTCCCATCTCGGCGCAGACCATCTGCCAAGGGACGATGTTGGAGTGGTGCTCCATTTGGCTGACGAGCACTTCGTCGCCAGGCTTCAAGTTTGCACGCCCCCAGCTCTGGGCTACGAGGTTGATGCCCTCGGTTGTGCCACGCGTGAAGATGACCTCCTCTGTCGTGGCCGCACCGATGAAGCGCTGCATCGTTTTGCGCGCTCCTTCGTAGGAGTTCGTCGAACGCATGGAAAGCGTGTGCACGCCGCGGTGCACGTTGGCGTTATCCCGGCGGTCGTGGTTCCCCATGGCATCGATCACGGCGGTCGGCTTCTGAGCCGTTGCCGCGTTATCGAGGTAGACCAAGGGCTTGCCCTTGATCTCTTGGTGCAGGACGGGGAAGTCGGCGCGCACGCGCGCAACGTCGTATCCGCTCACGGAGTGCTCTCCGGTTTGGGGGCTAGGGTCCTTTTGGGTTGCGCTACTCATGACTTCGCACCCGCGAGCCGTCTCTGCAGTTGAATCGTCATGCGATCACGCAGCTCCGTGACGGAGAGGGCCTGGATGACTTCTAGGGCGTAGGCCTGGGTCAACATCGCGCGCGCCTCCTTGGCGCCGATCCCACGTGAGCGCAGGAAGAAGAAGGCGTCTTCGTCGAGCTGGCCAACGGTTGCACCGTGGAAGCACTTGACGTCATTTGCCAGCACCTCGAGTTGGGGCTTGGTGTTGGCGATGGCGTCGTCGGAGAAGAGCAAGCTCTTGGAGGATTGGCCCGTGTCGCTGCCTTGGGCGTCGCGCTCGACCACCACGCGGCTGTTGAATACGCCGCGGGCTTTGTCGTCGACGACGCCGCGATAGGTCTGGCGACTCGTGCAATTCTCGGGGCCGTGGACGACCTCGGCTTGGATGTCCGCAACGCGTGCGCCGTCGGAATGCCCGAGGGCGTAGAACTCGAACTCGCCACCGCTGCCGCTGTAGCTCGCGCGTACTTCTTCGCGTCCAATGGCGGCGCCGAATTGGATGCTAACTCCGCGCCAGGCGGCGTCCTTTCCGATCTCGACGTCGACGGAGCCGAAGAAGAAGGCCGGGCGAGCGCTGTCCTGGACACGCATGTGACGGAGCTCGGCACCATCGGCGACGCGGACCTGCGTGACCGGTGCCACAAGGTCGGAGTCGTCTCCGAGGGAAGCGTACTCCTCCACCAGGGTTGCGCGGCTGTTCTTGCCGAGTTCGACAGAGATGCGCGCCAGGCTTGCATGGGGAGACTTGCCGCTCGCTAGGAACAGCAGCTGAATCGGGTGGGCGACTTCCTGACCGGCGCGAATGCGCACCACTGCTCCCTCGTCCGCCAGGGCCGTATTGAGGTCGAGGAAGGGCCGTTCCCAGTTGCCTTCCAGGGAAGCGATGGAGCGCTGGGCTCCTTCGAGTGCTTCGCCCTTGGCCGCCGAAAGAGCGCTGACGAGGACGCTTGCGTCAGTGGATTTCGTCGAGAACTCGGGGAGGTATACCCCGTCGAGGAACACAAGGCGGGCGCAGGTATCGCCGATGGAATGCTTGGCGATGTGCTCGGCTAGGTTCTCAGCCTTGTCCAGAGGAGCATCAAGACCGAAGGCCTGGCGCCCGAAGGCTGCCAGGGCGGTGTAGCGCCAGAGTTCGCTCTTGCGAGAGGGCAGGCCGCTGCCCTCGAAGCGCGCCATGGCTTCGGTTCGGGCGGCTGCGAGCCAACTCGGCTCCGTGCCACGTTGGGTTGCGCGGGTTGCGAAGGCGCCCTGGAAATCCGTGGCGCAGGCGGGGCCAGCCTTGGGCATGGGGGATACTGTTGTTGTCACGGTCTAGGCTCCAGCGGTCTCAGCCGCTCCTTCTCCAATCCAGCCGTAGCCCTTCTCTTCGAGCTCCAAGGCCAATTCCTTGCCGCCGGTGCGCACGATCTGGCCATCGGCGAGCACATGCACGAAGTCCGGCACGAGGTGATCCAGGAGTCTCTGGTAGTGGGTGATCACGAGGAAACCGCGCTTGCCATCCTTGAGGCGTTCGACGCCCTCGGCCACGGCCTTGAGTGCATCGATGTCCAGTCCTGAGTCCGTCTCGTCGAGAATCGCAACCTTCGGCTTGAGCACGCTCATCTGCAGCACTTCGTTGCGCTTCTTTTCGCCGCCCGAGTAGCCCTCGTTCAAGGCACGCGACAGGAAGGCGCCATCGATGCCGAGCTTCTTCATCTCGCCCTTCATCAGGTCCAGGAATTCCATGGCATCCAACTCGGTCTCACCGCGGTGGGCCCGGGCCGTGTTCAGGGCTGTGCGTAGGAACGTCGCGTTCGCCACCCCGGGAATCTCGACCGGATACTGAAAGGCCAAGAACAAGCCCTCGCGGGCCCGCTCCTCAGGCTCCATCTCCAAGAGCTCCTTGCCGTCAAACAAGACCGAGCCCCCGGTAACTTCAAAGTCCGGACGACCCACGAGCACATGGGCCAGGGTGCTCTTGCCCGCACCATTCGGCCCCATGATCGCATGCACTTCCCCTGGCCCAATTGTGAGATTGAGACCCTTGAGAATTGCCTTCCCACCAACCGTGGCACTGAGGTTCTTGATCTGAAGAAGAGACATAAATTGAAGAGAGTTCGAGAGGCCCAAAAGACCTTGACCGCCGCGCTCGCGCGCAGCAGAGATGACTAACGAAGAACGAAGTGAGAACGACCGTCAAATGACAACCGCCCAATGACCGAAAACAACCCGAAGCGACCCGAAGCGACCCGACCCGACCCGAAGCGACCCAGCGCAAGCCCCGCCAACCCCGCACCTGACCTCGACGGCCCCGCGCTCAACGGCGTAAGCCGTTGACGCCAGAAACACAGTTCGCCGTAGAGGCGCGTGCTCTGCTGGGTGTTTCCTTGGAAGCTGCCGAGGGAATGAGCTCGGCTCCGCCGATCTCATCCCACGGCACCTTCCAAGGAAACACCCAGCAGAGCACGCGCCTCTACGGCGAACTCCATGGGGAGTTCCTTGAGGACTTCCTTGCAGAAGCCGCTGACGACCATGGTGACTGCTTCCTCTTCCGAAAGGCCGCGTTGCCGCAGGTAAAAGAGCTGGTCCTCGCCGATCTTCGAAGTGGTGGCTTCGTGCTCGGTTTGGGCGCTGCGTTCCGCCACGTCGACGTAGGGAACCGTATGGGCGCCGCAGGTTGACCCCAGGAGGAGCGAATCGCACTGCGTGTAATTGCGCGCGCCGGTGGCACCCTTGAGGATCTTGACGAGCCCGCGGTAGGTGTTGTCGCTCTTGCCCGCGGAGATGCCCTTGGAGATGATCGTGCTGCGCGAGTTACGCCCCACGTGGATCATCTTGGTGCCCGTGTCCGCCTGTTGAAAGTTGTTCGTGACAGCGACGGAGTAGAACTCGCCGATGGAGTCATCACCCTGGAGTATGCAGCTGGGGTACTTCCATGTGATGGCGGAACCGGTCTCCACCTGGGTCCAAGAGATGTGACTGCGGTCGCCCTTGCAGAGGCCGCGCTTGGTCACGAAGTTGTAGATGCCACCCTTGCCTTCCTTGTTGCCGGGGTACCAGTTCTGGACGGTGGAGTATTTGATCTTGGCATCGCCCAGGGCGACCAACTCAACCACAGCAGCGTGCAACTGGTTCTCGTCGCGCATGGGCGCCGTGCAGCCTTCCAGGTACGACACGTGCGAGCCCTCGTCCGCAACGATCAAGGTGCGTTCAAACTGGCCCGTCATGGCCGCGTTGATGCGGAAGTAAGTCGACAACTCCATGGGGCAGCGCACGCCCTTAGGGATGTAGACGAAGGAGCCATCGCTGAAGACCGCGGAGTTCAGGGCCGAGTAGAAGTTGTCGCCCACGGGAACGACGGAACCCAGGTACTTGCGCAGCAGTTCCGGGTGCGTTTTGACCGCCTCGGAGAAGGGGCAGAAGATGATGCCGACTTCGGCGAGCTTGCCCTTGAAGGTTGTCGCCACCGAGACAGAGTCGAAGACCGCGTCCACGGCAATGCCAGCCAGGGCTGCGCGTTCCTGCAGGGGGATGCCGAGCTTCTCGTAGGTCCTGAGAAGCTCCGGATCGACCTCGTCCAAACTCTTCGGCCCGTCGCTGTTGTCCTTGGGCGCTGCGTAGTAGGAAACGCCCTGGTAGTCGATGGGCGGATAGGACACCCGCGCCCAGTTCGGATCGCGCATGGTCAACCACTTGCGATAGGCGGCTAGGCGCCACTCCAAAAGCCACTCGGGCTCGTCTTTCTTGGCGGAGACGGCGCGCACGACGCCCTCGTCCAAGCCGGGGGGCAGGAAATCCGTCTCGATGTCGGTGACGAAGCCGTGCTCGTACTCACGGTCGACGATCCCGCGTAGCTCGGCATTGTCCTGCTGCGCGGGGCCGTCCTGCTGAGCGGGGCTGCTTTGGTCTGTGGTTGCCGAGCCCGTGGAGGGGACTTTGGAGGCTTGATTGATCTCGTGGGCAGTCATCGGAGGGAAGAGATGGGGGTCCTGGAGCGGAATCCGGGCGGAGCAGTCTAGTATCATCCTGACTCTGACGTAAGCTAGAGAGTCGGACTTCTGCTGAGCAGGAGCCCGAGGCCCCGGCATGTTGGTCGCGGCCGCAATCAAAGACCCACCGCTAGGACCCCCCCTCCAGGACTCACTGTGTACAAGACGCTCATCCAAAAGATCGAGGAGCACGAAACCTACGGCCCCGCCCTGCGCTCCGCGAGCGAGAAAAAAACGCCCATGGTGCTCCATATTCATGCCCACCAGCCCGATGCGCCCTGGTGTGTGGCCGTATTGGCGGAGCGTCCGATGCTCCTTGACCTGGTGGGAGGCGGAGGCAGCTCGGGTGAAGAACTGGTGCATATCGCCGGATTCGCGCCGAACCAAAGCGAGGGCAAGACCCGCGCCGGCGAATTTGCCGCGGCCCTGAAAGACCACTACTCCCTGGACGATTTGCCGCGCATCGATGTGGAAGACCCGCCCGCCGGTGAAGCTCCTGCGGCTGCCCCGGCTGCTGCGGCTGCACCTCCGGCTGGTGCCGCTCCTCCCTCCTACGACCCCGCCATGGTGCAGCCCATGCGGGAAGAGGTCACGCGCCTCGGCGTGTCCGAGCTCTTCACGGTTGCCGATGTCGACGAGATCTTCAGCCGCAAGGGCTCGACCTTGATCTTCGTCAACTCCGTCTGCGGTTGTGCGGCCGGTGGCGCGCGCCCGGGATTGGCCCTGGCCATGCAAATGGGCAGCGACAAGAAGCCGGACAACTTCACGACCGTGTTCGCCGGCATGGAGAAAGAGGCTGTCGCCCACGCACGGGAACGCTTTAAGCCCTACCAGGCCAGCTCGCCGCAGTTCGCGTTGATCAAGGACGGTGAACTTGTGCAGATGTGGCAGCGCCACGACATCGAAGGCCGTGATGCCCAGATGATCGCCCAGAGCCTCGTCGATGGATTCGGCGAGCACTGCTAGGAGCCAGTGGAATTCAAGCGGTTTAAGAAGCGCGGCGGTGGCTTGATTGTCGCCGCTGCGCTTCTTTGTCTCACCTCTTGCGCATCAGTTGAAGAGGCGCCTCCTTCTGCAACTTTTGAAGTCAACGGGCTGAGCCTGGCGCTCGACGATCGCCAAGCTGAAGAACCTATACCCGCTGCGCCGACCCTGGTGTTCCTGCATGGTTGGGCCTGCGATCGCTCCTTTTGGGGCGAACTGCCAGCGCGGCTCGGTGTGGATCACCGCGTGGTGAGTCTCGATCTTCCCGGTCACGGTCAGTCCGGGACCGAGCGCGAAAACTGGTCGATTCTTGGCCTCGGGACGGATGTGCGCGATCTCTGCGACATACTCGCCCTGGATGACATTGTCCTTGTGGGGCACTCTATGGGTGCGCCGGTGGCCCTCGCCGCCGCCGGACAAATGGTCGGGCGCGTGCGCGCGGTTATCGCTGTCGACTCCCTCCACAACATGACGGCGCCGGTGCCGCAGGATCTATTAGACCCGCTGATCGGTTCCTTTGAGTCGGACTGGAACGAGACTATGCAGGTCGCCATCGCCACCATGGTGCCCGGTGGGGCGGGTTCCGATCTGGCCCGCTGGATCACGGCTCGGGCTACCCAAACGGATCAAACTGCGGCCCTGGGCTTGATGCGCAGTTTTGGTGGGCTCGACCTGGCCCAGCTCGCGAGGGAAGCCGCGGTCCCGGTGCGCGCTATCAACGCCGCGCCCTATGCCGGTGGCGCCGAAACCCTCAGGGAAGAGAACCGCGCCCTGGTGGACTTCGACGTGATCCTGATCGGCGACGTCGGGCACTATCTGCAGCTCGAGCGTCCGGACCTCGTGGAACAGGGGCTGCGGACCGTTCTGGCTGAAATGGAAGCGGCGCGCCAATAGCGCGCCGCTTCGAATCAAGCCCAGCCAGGGGAACCCAGCCAGGGGAACCCCATGCTCCGTTCTACTTCGTCACGCGCTCAAGACGCGTGACGCGTCCGCGGGCGTTCCAGTCCATCACATAGATGTCGCCCTTTTCGTCCCAGTGGGCGCAGTGCGGGGAGAGGAACTCGCCATCGACCCACTGCTCAAAGGGGATGCCGTTCTTGGCGCGCTTGTTGGGATCGGGTTGATCGCCGAGGTGGGCAACGAGCTTGTTCTCTCCGTCCAAGATCGTGATGCGGCCAGCGAGGTCGGCGACAAGTAGGTACTCACCATTCTGGTGTGCGTGGCAAGGGCGGCGCAGGTCGCCCTGGATGACCTCGAGGAGCTCACCCTCGAGGGTGAAGAGTTGCAGGCGGCTATTCTCGCGGTCCGCCACCAGGAGGCGCGGCTCCTCGCCGCGCGTATCCAGCCAGATGCCATGGGGCGTGCGCATTTGCCCGGGCTCTGTTCCGTAGCCGCCAAAGGAACCGAGGTACTTGCCGTCGGCGTCGTAGCGGTGCACGAAGGACTTGCCATAGCCGTCCGCCACAAAGAAGCGACCGTCGGCGGCGACGCAGATGCTGGTGGGGTTGTACTGGTTGCCGTTCTCGTAATGACCCGATTCCTTGGGGTAAGGGATCTCCCAGAGAATCTCGCCGTCCAGGGTGGTCTTGAGGGCGGCGTGCTTGCCCAGGTGCGTCAGGTAGAGCACCTCGCGCGTTTCGCCGGACTCTGTTGTTTCAGTGGCGATGCAAGTTCCGTGCAGGCCGCCGGCGAGCTCCGGGCCCCAGGTAGAGACCACGTCGCCCTCGGCGGAGAAAATCACCATGGGCTTCTCCGTGTCGGTGTTGACGTAGATCTGACCCTTTGAATCGCTGACGATGCAGCCGTGGGTGTTGCCGAGCACGGCGCCATCCTTCAACTCACCCCAGCTGGAATCCCAGCGGTAGATGTGATCATCGGCGCCAAGCAGCCCGACTTCCTCTTGGTTCAGGGCAACAGCACCAATTGTGAAGAGGCCCAGGAGAGATGCAGGGATCAGGATGCGTTTGAGAGTCATGGGCTCGAATGGGGGCAGGGTCGTAGTCGGTGGCCGCGCGATTTGCGCAGCACGCGCGTATTCTGAGGGCTGGCCCCCCGATGCGCTACGTTTGCCGCCGGGCTCCTGATCGCGGGAGCGGTCACATCCCAAGAGTCGGCCGTAACTCGTAGCTCGACCTGGAATCCCCCCGGAGCTGAAGCCCCCCTTCTCCCGCATCGTCATGATCAAGATCCGTCATTCCGAAGACCGTGGCCACGCCGATCACGGCTGGCTAAACGCCCGTCACTCCTTCTCCTTCGCCGGATACCACGACCCCGAGTTCATGGGATTCAGCAACTTGGTGGTACTGAACCAGGATCGCATTGCCCCGGGCCAGGGTTTTGGCACCCACGGGCACCGCGACATGGAGATCGTTACCGTGGTGCTCGAAGGGGTCTTGGAGCACCGGGATAACATGGGGAATGGCTCGCGGATCCACCCAGGCGAGGTCCAGTTCATGTCCGCCGGGAGCGGTGTGACCCATAGCGAGTTCAATGGCTCAGAGACCGAGGAGCTGCATCTCCTGCAGATGTGGGTGCGCCCGGACCGGGAGGGGACGGCCCCTCGCTATGGGGAGGCTGTTTGTCCTGAATCGGAAAGGCGAGGGCGTCTCTGTTTAGTTGCATCACCCACCAAGGAATCTGGATATCTGGTTATCGGAGGGGATGCGCATTTGTATCTTGGCCTCCTCGACGGCGAGGAGTCTTGCTCCTTCGAACTACCCGAGCGGCGAGCCGCCTGGGTGCACGTCGCCTGCGGAGAGTTGACCCTCAACGGTCAGCGCCTCGGCCCCGGTGATGGCGCGGCGGTTCATGGGGAGCCGAACCTGGTCTTCGAGCAGGGCAGCGGCGCGGAATTCCTACTCTGGGATTTGCCCGAGGCCAGCACCCAGTAACCAGAGAAAAGAAAGTAGGTAACCATGATCACTATCGGATTACTGCTGGGCCTTACGGCCATCGCAAGCGGCCCGGAAAGAGAGCCGGAAAGAGAGCCGGGAAGAGAGCCGGGAAGCGAACCCATCGTCAACTTGCTTGATGAGGCCGCCGTCGAAGAAGAGTCACAGGACGTTTGGGAGGCCATTGCGAATGGTCGCACCTGGCTCAACTTTCGCTACCGCATGGAAGGCGTTGAGCAGGATGGCAAGGCGGAGAACGCCTACGCCTCCACGCTCCGCACCACGCTCGGCTACGAGACCGGAGTCTTCCGGGGCTTCAGCGCGTTCCTTGAGTTCGAAGATGTGGCGGGCATCGGTGCGCATAACTTCAATGACACGATTAACGGCAAGGGGGATCACCCCGTGGTCGCGGACCCCGACGGCTCGGAGCTCAACCAGGCCTACTTGACCTACTCCGGTAGTTCAGAAGGCAAGGTTCGCCTGGGCCGTCAGGAAATCGTCCTTGGCAACCACCGCTTCGTGGGCAACGTCGGTTGGCGTCAGAACCACCAGAGCTTTGATGCCTTGCGTGTGACGTCGAACAACGACTGGCCCGTGGAATTCGATTACGCGGCGGTGACAAACGTCAACCGGATCTTCGGAGACGGCAATCCCATGGGTGACGAGCGCGGCGCGATGCACTTCCTAAACGTTGGGCATGATTGGGAGAACGTTGGAGAGCTTACTGGCTATGCCTACCTGCTGGACTTTGACACCAATCTGAGTGCCATGTCGACGAATACTTTCGGGGTGAGCTTCGCGGGCGCAACCGACGTAGCGGATGGAACGAATGTCAGCTACCGGGCCGAGTTCGCGACCCAATCCGACGCGCCAAGCAATGGCGCTGATATCGACGCCGACTACTACCATGCCATGGTCGGCGTGAAGAACAGCGGAGTGCAGGTGCTGCTCGGCAATGAGAGCCTGGGCGGAAGCGGCGACGCGGGCGACAAGTTCAGCACGCCCCTGGCGACGCTGCACAGGCATAACGGCTTCGCCG
>JBLHLB010000022.1:0-24134 GCA_047618505.1 Planctomycetota bacterium | reverse complement strand
GGAAAGCGCAGAGGACGGTGGATAAACCCAGGAGCATGACAGTTCGTGACATGCCCGCATCGTGATACGGCGCATCGCTCCGCGCGACACTATCGCCCAAAAACGGCGTAAGAGCCCGTATCGCATGTCCTCTGAACTGTGCGTCAAGCCGCCTTTTCACCTGACTGAATCGGGGCATCCTGTCCGTGTGGGAACACAGGTAGTTGCTCTTGTTGTCAGCGGCGAGCAGCCCGCGGCAAGGTGGAAGGGGCGCAGGATTGTCACGTGAGGCGAGATCTCGTGAGCATCCACATCGAGTCCCCGGGGAGCCAATTAGGATTGATCAGGGGCTTGAATCCGATGCACCGACCCGTCTTGAGCTAGCTCGATCGGGCCGGAAAAATGTCGAGCGGCGTTGCGCTTTGACTCCCCTGGGTCGGTCCCCGGGTAGAAGTGGGTCAAGAGGAGGCGCCTGGCCCGGGCCGATTGAGCTAGGGCTCCGGCTTGGCCTGGGGTCAGATGGTTGTCGGTGCCTTGGCCGTCGGGGAAGGAGCACTCGCACAGGAAGAGGTCCGTGTCGCGAGCAAGGGCAGCGACGCGCGGGTCGTCATTGGTGTCGCCGCTATAGGTCAACGACAAACCGTAGTCGAGGCTAACACGCCACGAGAGCGCAGGATGCGTGTGCCCATTAAGTTGGGCGGTGAAGCGCATAGCGGAGCGTGAAACTGTTGCCCGCCCCTCGCCGTCGAGCTCGACCTCGCAAACCGTGAGGTCAGGGTCCAGGGCCCAACGTCCAAGGGCCTCGGCCGACCGCTGTAACCAGGCAGCGACACCGGGCGGACCGATGATCTCCAGCTGTGGCACATCCTTCAATTGGGGATTGCGACGCGCGAAAGCCAGGGCGAAGACATCCAGGCAATGGTCCAAGTGGAAGTGACTCAGGACCACGCGCTCGATCTCCTCCACGCCGATGCCCACCGTACCCAGCATGCGCACACTGCCGGGGCCACAATCCAACAGGGTCACCGGTTGATCAGCCCCTTGGCGCAGGGCATAGCCGGCCGGGCCGCGTCCCGGTTGGGGCAGGATCGCACCGGCACCGAGAACCGTGAGGGTCGCGCTCACGCTTCTTCGAAGCCGTCCCGGTGCGCCTGGTGCCAGCGCCAAGCGTCCTCGAGAATGGTACGCACGTCCGAGCGCTTGGGCGTCCAACCGAGGACGTCTTTGGCCAGCTTGCCACCGGAAACCAATGTCGCGGGATCCCCTTCGCGGCGCGGCGCCATCTGCACGGGGATGGCGTGGCCGGTCACGCGGCGCGCTTCTTCGATGAGCTCTAAAACCGTGAAGCCCTCGCCGGTTCCGAGGTTGCAAGCGAATCCCTTGGTTCCACTTTGCAACAGGGCCAGGGCGCGCAGGTGCGCATCCCCCAGATCATCGATGTGGATGTAGTCACGCACGCAGGTTCCATCGCGCGTGTCGTAGTCGTCACCGAAGATCGAGATGTGCTCGCGTTTGCCCTGTGCGACCTGGAGGACGAGGGGAATCAAGTGCGTCTCGGGTTCATGGTCCTCGCCGATGCAGCCGTCGCTGGCCGCACCCGCCGCATTGAAGTAGCGCAAGGCCGCCCAACGCATGCCATAGGCATGCCCGAAGTCCTGGAGCATGTGCTCCATGTGCAGCTTCGTACGCCCGTAGGGATTGATCGGATTCTGCGGGTGATCGTCGGGAATGGGGACGATCTGGGGCTCGCCGTAGGTCGCGCAGGTCGAGCTAAAAACGATGTCGCGGCAACCGGCCTCCCGCATGGCCTCGAGCAGGCACCAGGTGTGATGCACATTCTCCAGGTAGTACTTGGAGGGATCGGTGACCGATTCCCCCACGTAGCACTTGGCGGCGAAGTGCACGACTGCGCTGGGCTTGTGCTTGGCAAAGACGGCGGCGAGACCCGTTCTGTCTCCGAGATCGACCTCCTCCAGGGTGGCCGTGGTGGAGGCGCGATGCCCCGCCGAGAGGTTGTCGAGCACAACGACATCCACGCCGCGCTGCTGCAGGAGTCGAACGGTGTGACTACCGATATAGCCAGCGCCACCGGCGACGAGTACGGGACCGACAGGCGCCACCAGGGCGTTCGGAGCGATGGACATGGGAGAGATTGCTACGGGGGACTTCGGGGAGCGCCCATTGAATCCCAGGATGGGAGCCGGGATCAAGCTCGGTGGGGTCAGTCCCATGCAATGCCCTAGAAATCATAGGCGGCAATCGTCACCTGGTTTGGCCTTAGCGATTGAGCTAGCCCGGGAGCGGAACTAGCCTGTGCCTCCGTCAACGCCTAATGGCTCCCTAGACTTGCAGCAAAAGACCAACACTCGACGATTCCTGGCGATCCTCAGCATCCTCGCCTCTGCCGGCCTAGGCGGCTGCTCCAGCCCTGGGGCAATCGACGAAAATGAACGCCCTAGGGGGAAGGACGCCCGCGCGAACTGGCGTCAGGTCCTCACCCCCCACCAGGGTGATCCGTGGCTCTTCGGTGTGTCCCCGAGTTTCCTGCCGAATCTTGGGTTGACCGGGACGATTGCACGCGAAGTCGGGGTCTGGCGAGGAGGCGGCGTCGCGGTGGAGGCAGAGTTCACGCAGCAGTTCATCGACGACACCTCCTTCACCGACAGCGAGAACCCCGAGGCCGGAGACTGGAGTCAGGGCAAGTTGGGGGCACGCTGGGCCTACCCCTTCGATCCGGGGCGCTGGGCCACACTTCGCACGGGCGGTGTTTGGTTCAACGCCCGCGGCAAGCCAAACATCATCAATGACCCCGGTAATTACCTGGGGGTGTATGTGGAGTTTGGACTGGAAGCGCGCCTGACGGAAAACCTAATCGTCGGGCCAGCGATCACGGCCATGCTTGCCTACGATGGTGTCAACCGAGACGAGCACGTCATCCCCCAGGTCACCTGGCGCTTCCTCTATACGCCCTAGCAGCCCGTCGATTCCACACCCTCGAGAGACACCTCCCATGGCTCGCAGATCGGTTTTAGCAGGAACGATGACCGTACTCGCCCTCGTGGTGATGGTGCTCGTGGTGAGTTTGAAGGGAGAGGGTGCGAAGAGCGAGGTGGCCACGCGTGGCGCGGTGGCGCCGACCGAGGGGATCGTGGTCGCGCCGGTTGGAATCGAGACTGTTACAATGGAGACAGTTGATCTGGGGGAGCGGGCGGAGGTTGCCGCTACCCCGGACAAAGAACGCAGCGAACCCCAGAGCTCCGCCACAACGGGTGAGAGTCCATCGGCAGCCTCAGGCGAACGACAGCCCCTCTTCTACCTGAGCGCACGTTTCGTGGACTCCGGTTCACGGCCTGTGCCGTTTGCTGAAGCGCACCTCTACAACAGGCGCCCCAGGTCTCAATTCCCCTTCCAAGCGATCCCCAGCATTGGCTTGGTCTCCGATGCCTCCGGTGTAATGGAGCAAGTTGCGGTCTACTTCGAGGGCCAGCAGGAATCGGACTGGTTGGGACAACAGGTCTTCGTCTTCGCGACTGAGACCCACGGCTCCGAGCCGATCATGGCCAACACCAGCAGGGGCGATACTCTCGACCTGGGGATCGTCCCGATGGAATTGGCCGGGACAGTCCGGGGGCGAGCTATCGATATGGAGGGCAACCCGATCAATGGTCCAGCGCGCTCGGCCGAGATCCAGTTCTTCCACACGGCGGCGGCTTTGGGCACGATCTCAGTCGACACCGAGATTGAGGATGCAGAACACGTGGGGCACCTCGGTGGCATCATCCAGGAGGACGGTTCCTTCACGGCCTACAATCTGCCATTGCACAAGATTGTCTACGCCGCTCTGTCTGCTGACTTCACCGATCATGGAATCAGCGCCCCCATCGTCCTGACGGAGCTCGATCCAGTCGCCACGGTGGACGTGCAAGTCAGCATCCGAGAGGATACGAAGCGGATTTCTGGCCAAGTCCTGCTCCCAAATGGGGAGCCCGCCATCGGGGCCATTGCCCACGCACAGACCAACCCTGGGTTCTCCCCGCCGTACAGGGACAGAGTGACTGTGAGTGAGGAGGACGCCAGCTTCGAATTCACCTTGCAAGGCGAAGGTTCGGGTTCCGACGCGGGGATGGATGTGTGGGCTGTACTTCCGGGAACAGGCTTTCGGCCCGCTCATCTGCCGAACGTCGAGATGGATACAAGCGACGTGCGTTTGCAGCTGGGCGAAGAGAGTGTTTTCGAAGTGCGAGTCGTGGACCCCACAGGCGCCGCAATTCCATGGGCCAATGTCCGCAGTCGCTCGACAACAGGCCAGCCACCCTACGGCTACGACACGGATGAGCTGCACCCCGGCATGGAATCCGGTGTTGTCCAACTGCCCTTGCCCCTGGGCTCCTATGTGCTCACGGTCTTTGCTCCTGGCTTCGCGACTAAGACTCACAAGGGCCAAGCCGCACCGGCAGATGGTGAAGTCGTCACCGTTGAGATGCAGCAGGGCTTCTTGATTCAGGGCCGGGTCACATCCGGCGGCGAGCCTGTGGGGGGCGCGCAAGTCGGAATTCTCTTGGGCTACCCCCGTGGAACTTCGCACCCCTCCGGCTCCCCTACACACCCACATGCTCCGGTCCTGCTAAACATTCCCGGCCAAGACCGCCGCCACGACGCGACGACCGATACGGACGGGCGCTTCGTCGCTATCCCCCACTGGGAAGGGACCCTATTCCTCTCGGTGGAGAGTCCCGGCTTCCCACCTTCCGTCGGCGAGGCCTTCGTGTTCGACGGAAGCCATGACGTGAACATCAACTTCGACTTAAAGCCAGCCGGACGCATGAAAGGTCGAGCGGAGGGTGTCCCATCTGAGGAATTCAGCAGGTACGTCGTCGCCGCATCTAAGGGCACTAGCAACCTGCGCGTCGCGCAGATCAGCAGCGATGGAAGCTGGAGTTTGGACGACCTGCAGCCCGGCAGCTGGCAGGTTCGCGCCCTGCGTGCTCCCCTCGCAGACCGTACACCGTTGCGCGCGATGTTGTTTTCGGATGGTGACCCACTAGCTTCTTGGCGGCGTTGGGACACTGTCATTCGCCCGGATTCGACAACCACCGTTACGGTTGACCTGGGGGAACTGGAAGGCTGCGTCCTTGAGGGAGCCATCCATTTCAAAGGCGTTCATGGCGAGGACGATTCCGCGCTGGCATGGTCCGCCCACCTCACTCCAATATCCTCCGACGGTCAGCTCGTACATGAGCGGGGGATCACCGCTGGGCTCTCCGCCGACGGGAGCTTTCGCCTGACCTCTGGTATGGAAGGCGAGTACTCCCTCGAGTTCCGCGAACGGGGGATGAGGTCCAACAGAATCCTGGCTGGAAAAGTTCTGCTTCGCAAGGGCGTGCAACGCCGCGAAACCCGTGTGGATCTGGCAAGCCTGACTTTGCGCTATTCAACCCCAAGCCAGTCAGACGGAGTCATCGGCGGCTCCGGCCTTAGGCGCTACTTCGTCGTAAGTCAGTTCGACACCGGCTGGGCTCACATTCGCACGAGCTTTCGTCCACGCCCCGACAATGAGCTCGACACCGTTACGGAACTAGCGTCCGGCACCATCAGCATCGGCCAAGTCTATACCTCATCGATTGACCTAGCCATCGACCCAACTCAAACCCCCTTCGGCGACGCAACCATCTGGACCGAAAGTGTCACTAGCGGCCAGGGTACTGTGGCTTTGATCGACTGATGATGGGAAGCCGCGGCGGGTGTCCGTGGCACTTGCGCTCCCCTGGGCTTAGCCCCGAATCTGCCCTGGGCTTAGCCCCGAATCTGCCCTGGGCCTAGCCCCGAATCTTCCCTGGGCCTAGCCCCGAATCTTCCCTGGGCCTAGCCCCCAAGCTCCACCGCACCGACGCTCTTGAGGTCGTCCCAGAAGCTGCGCCAGCTCTTGGAGACGCAGGTGGGGTCTTCGACCCAGACGTTCTCGACGACGAGGCCCATCAGTGCGAAGGCGAAGGCCATGCGGTGGTCGGCCTGGGGATCCAAGAGATGGGTTGCGGGCGAAAGGCCTTCCCGAGACTCGGGCGGCGGTGCAATCGCAAGTCGGTCGGCCCCCGTCTCCACCAGGAACCCAAGGGTTCGCAGTCCCGTGGCAAGCACCTCCAACCGATCACTTTCCTTGCCCGGCAATGTGTCCAAACCGACCAGCAAGCTGCTGGCACCGTTGCGCAGGGCCGAAGCAGCGGCAACAGCGGCAAGCACCGGCGCTAGGTCCGGCGTCGCCGCCAAATCCAAGTCCGCCCCACGCGTGGGGAAACCACTGGCATGCAACCCCTCCGCATTGGAATACGCCTCGCAACCGAAAGCTGCGAGGTGATCTACGATGGCCGCATCGCCCTGGGCACTCTCGCGCGTCACGCCGGGGACAGTCAGCGCTCCACCGGAGAGACATGCGGCTGCTAAGGCGACCGCAGCGCTGCTCGCGTCGGGCTCTAGCATCAACGGACCCGGCGGAGCGACCAAGGGACCACCCACGCTGTACGTCCTGAGTGCACCAACCCCAGAGGCCACCTCGATCTGCTCTTCCACTGGTGCGCCAAAGTCCTCCAACAGGCTGCGCGTGATGTTCACATAGGGCAGGCTCGGGATGTTGCCCTCGACCTCAATGTGAATCACATCCGGCCAAGCAGCAGCGGCGATCAGGAGGGCGGTCACCTCCTGGCTCGAACTCGGCTTGATCAAGCGCATAGTCGACGGAGGGGTCACACTTTTGAACTCCACGGGCCAAGTTCCCGGCAGGTTCTGCTGCAGGATTTCCACGCCCGCCGCGCGCAGGGTCTTGAAGAGCGCGCGACTTGAGCGCGTCACCAAGCTCCCCTGGGCCTCCAACATCACACGCCCACCCGGTCGACCACAGAGGGCCAAGGCTGCGGTCGCGATGCGTGCCAGGGTGCCGCTCTCCCCTAGTCGCAGGGGACCCGTCGGCGCGGGGCCCAGGGGGCGACCGGCGCTCAAGGGTGGTTGGCCAACGACGCGAACGGCGCGCTCCTGGGCGGCTCCCGCCGGGGAGCCTGGGGCGGGATCCGGCAGGCGTAGCTCCCCGTCAAAGAGCCAGGTCAGCTTCGCCCCCGCCGCAGTAACCAGCGCGATGGCGGCGGTCACATCCGCCCCGTCCGGCAAGCCGTGGATGCGTGATTCGCCATCGGCCAGCAGGGCGGCGATCAAGGCCCGCTGGGCTGCGCTCTTCGAGCCCGGTGTGCGTAGAACACCCTGGATCCGGGACTTCGGGGAGAGACCCCGCTTCGACGTGGCCTCGGATGATGCGGTCTGATCTTGCATGGAAAGGAAGGGGATCCACCTGTGGGCGGGCACGCAGATTGTAGGACGCCGGGAGCCCTGCCATACTCCCCCCTCGGATTCCCGTCCTTTCGATTGAACCCGCGATGCCCAAACCCACCGTGAGCCAGCCCGAAACAACCGACGTCTATGTTGGTCGCGCCCAGACCCTGGGCTCCCTGGAACTCCTGCATGCGGGCAAGGTCCGTGATATCTACGCCGTGGACGAGGACACACTGCTCTTCGTGACGTCGGACCGCGTTAGCGCCTTTGATGTGCTGATGCCCCAGGGAATCCCGCACAAGGGGCGGGTTCTGACCAAGATCGCGGCCCATTGGTTCGCGCAAACCGATGGGATACTCCCGAACCACCTGCTCTCCACTGAAGTGGACGATTTGCCGGAGGCGA
Source organism: Planctomycetota bacterium (assembly GCA_047618505.1). Lineage (GTDB taxonomy): Bacteria > Planctomycetota > UBA1135 > UBA1135 > JBLHLB01. The sequence goes on along the minus strand of JBLHLB010000022.1, from coordinate 16,436 downwards.
CGGGGATCGAAGGCGAACTGAAGGAGTCTCTGCGTGGTCGCATCATGCTCGTCAAGCGCTGCGAGCCGACCAGCGTGGAATGGGTGGTGCGCGGTTACTTGGCGGGCTCGGGCTGGAAGGAGTATGTAGCCAAGGGAACAGTCTGTGGCCAGGCTCTCCCCGCGGGGATCGAGTTCTGCGGTGAGTTGCCCGCACCGCTCTTCACACCTACGACCAAGGATGCCCTGCACGACATGGCCATCTCTCCGGAGGAAGCTCGCACCCGCGTCGGAGCTGAGGTCTACGGGAAAGCCGTGACGGCCTGTATGGAGCTGTTTCGGTTCGGCACGGAAGAAATGGCCCGCCACGGAATTCTCCTGGCGGACACGAAGTTTGAGTTTGGGCTGCGCGGCGGCGAGTTGCTCTTGATCGACGAAGCCCTGACGCCCGATAGCTCGCGCTTCTGGCCGGCCGATCAATATGGAACAGGCCACAACCAACCGAGCTTCGACAAGCAGATCCTGCGCGATTGGTTGGAGACCCTGGACTGGAATAAGGAAGCGCCGGGACCCGACCTGCCGGCCGACCTCATCGCTAGAATCTCCGCGCGCTACCTCGAAGTCTGCGCCCTGATCACGGCGAGCTGAAGGCACGCCGCACGAATCCCCCCCACACAAACCGTTTCCAAGACCCAATCGACCATGGCTGCGCACGTAGAGACCCTTCGCTGGGAAGGACAACGACCCGGACACGTCGTGATGATCGAGCAGACGCTCCTGCCCCTGGAGGAGCGCGCCCTTGAGGTTCGCACGGTGGAAGAGATGGTGGACGCCATCTATCGATTGGCGGTCCGTGGCGCGCCGGCCATCGGAGTCGCGGCGGCCTATGGCGTGCTGCTGGGGGTCCAAGAACTCTCGGGACTCGAGAACATCGAAGTCGAAGCGCACGTGCGCGAAGTCGCCGCCACCTTGGCCAAGTCGCGCCCCACTGCGGTCAATCTTTTCTGGGCCCTGGACCGCATGGTTTCGCGCGCAAAGACGGATCGCGAGGCCGGCAAGAGCGGTGACGAGATGGTCACCGGGCTCTTCGAAGAAGCGATGGCAATCCACACCGAGGACGATGCCCAATGCCGCCGCATGGGCGAGCTGGGTGCCGAGCTACTGTCCGATGGACAGACGATCCTGACCCACTGCAACGCCGGCGCCCTTGCCACGGGCGGTATGGGCACGGCCTTGGCTCCAATCTACGTCGCCAAGGAACAGGGCAAGCGCATCCATGTCTTCGCCGACGAAACCCGGCCGTTGCTGCAGGGCGCACGTCTCACCGCCTGGGAGCTCACGAAGGCTGGCATCGAGACCACCGTCATCACCGACAACATGGCCGCCAGCGTGATGCGCAGCGGCAAGATCGACCGCGTCATCGTCGGTTCCGATCGCATCGCCAGGAACGGCGACGTATGCAACAAGATCGGGACCTATGGCGTTGCCGTCCTGGCCCAGCACCACGGCATTCCCTTTACGGTCGTCGCCCCCCTTACGACTTTCGACGCGAAGGTCGCTTGTGGCGCCGACATCCCGATCGAGGAGCGCCCAAGAGAGGAAGTCAGTGAGGGCTTTGGGCGTCGCACAATCACCGCTGAAGCGGGGGTCTACAACCCTGCCTTCGACTACACCCCGGCCTCGATGGTGTCGGAAATTGTTACCGAAGCGGGGGTCATCAGTGCCCCGGATCAGGCCAAGGTGGAGGCGATCCTAAGGGCGGCTGGTCGTCTGGAATAGCGGCACGAGCGGTGTACGGGTTACGGAAAAGACCGGGGGCGCACGTCGCAAACCGAAGAGTTTCCAGCGCGGACCGATTGGTCTCCAGATTTGAGAGCGATCGGCCCGAAACCTGCAGAACTACACCCGGCTACGTAGGTTCCGTAATTGGAGTCTCTGGCCCCGTCCCCCCGTCCTTGGCGCCCTTGGCCCAAGCGCATCGGGATGTACGAGCTGCACTACACCATCGCTATGTCATCCTCCCCCGAAGACACGACCCCCCACGAGCCCGAATCCGCGACTGCGGAATCCCAGGCTCCGCGCACCCCGAAACGGGTGGTCAAGACCCATACGCCGCGACCGGACGAGCTCTCCAAAGAGACCTTCGAGTTCATCGCGGCCATCGACGACTACAAGCGCAACCACATGCGCTCGTTCCTCGACGACATTGAGATCCTGAACATCCTCTACTCCCTGGGCTATGGACACCCGGAGTTTGAGGCCACGCCGGACAACGCCGATGACGAGCAGATCGAGCGCTTCCAGGATGCACGTCAGCGCTACCGCGACGAAGCCGGACGCCTCTTCCCGACCTGGTCGGAACTGTTCACGATTCTGACCGAGCTTGGTTATTCCCGCGAAGAGCTGCTGGGACAGGAAGAGCCCGCCGACAGCGCGGCCTAGACCGAAGGACTCGGGTAGGCTACTCGGGGCGGCTACTCGGGGGCGGCGATGGCCGTTTCCCATCCGCGCAAGAGCGACTCGCGGTCGAGTCCTCTGCCGATCAATACCAGCACGGACTCCGCTGGTTTGGGTCCCGCCTCCGGACCGATGTTGAGGTGCTGATAGACGCCTTGGACGACGACGCGCTGGTCGACCTCGGCGCAGTTCAAGATGCCCTTTACGCGCCAGAGTTCGTGGGATCTCCAGCTAGCCAGGAAGGTTAGCCAGATCTTGATCGTGTGAATGCTGAGGGTCTTGTCTGTGCGCAGGACGACCGTCCCGGCGTCCGTCGTATGACTGTGGGATGAGTCGGCATCCGCGAACTTCCCATCGACTTCGGGCTGCGCAGCATCGACGTTAGTCAGGAGACTCAGGTCCATGTTGGCCTGCTGCGTTCGGTGCAGGGTCGCACGACTGTTGACCGCGCGCAGCGCCTTCTCGGCTTCATCGATTCCAGCTGCCTGCACACGATCCGAGTGGTTGAGCAAGAGCAGGTCCCCATAGCCCACCTGCTCCCTAGCTTCCGGATGCTCGTCCAGTTGCTCCGCAATCCTCTCCGCGTTGCACAGGGTCACGATCCCGTCGGGGATCAACAGGGAGCGCAATCGATCTTCAATCAACAGGGTTTGCACGACCGGACCAGGGGATGCCAGGCCGGAGGTCTCGATCAACACACGCTCAAAGGGCTGGGCCGCACGCAACAGCCCTCGATGCCGCCTATCGAGCAGGCTCTCCAGTGCCCCCACTAGATCGCCCCGGACGGTGCAGCACAGGCAACCGTTGTTCAACTCAACGATCTCCTCGTCACTCGACACAACCAGAGATCCGTCCACCCCCACGTCGCCGAACTCGTTCACGAGCACGGCACAGGGGGGTGAATCCGGATCCCCGAGGATGCGGTTTACCAGGGTCGTCTTGCCCGCCCCAAGGAACCCGGTGAGGACGGTGACGGGGATAGGTGCGTCGGTCACCTCAGCGGGCTTCCGGTCGGATCGGGAAGGCTTCGGTAATTTCATGCACTTCGTCAGCCACGCGCTCGCGACGCGCACCGTCGTCGGGTGCTGACAAGAGGTCAGCGATCAGGCCGCCCATGCGGCGCGTCTCCGCAACCCCCATGGCACGTGAAGTAATCGCCGCAGTCCCCAAACGCACACCACTGGCCTCCATGGGCGGGCGCTTGTCGTAGGGGATCAGGTTCTTGTTGCAGGTAATCCCCACGGCACCGAGGGCGTCCTCCGCTTGGGCACCGGAGAGTCCCATGCCTGTGACGTCCACTAACATCAGGTGGTTGTCCGTACCGCCGGAAACGATGCGCAGGCCGCGCTCCGTTAACACTTCCGCCAAGGCCTTCGCGTTTGCGACGACCTGGGCCGCGTAGTCCTTAAAGCTAGGCTGCGCTGCCTCGCGGAAGGCGATCGCCTTGGCCGCGATGACGTGCATGAAGGGACCGCCCTGATCGCCTGGGAAAACCGCGCTATTGATCGACTTGAAGTGCTCCTTCGACGACAGGATCATCCCGCCCCTGGGACCGCGTAAGGTCTTGTGGGTCGTCATGGTTACAATGTCTGCGTGGGGCACCGGCGAGGGGTGCACCCCTCCGGCGACAAGGCCAGCGATGTGCGCCATGTCTACAAAGAGGTGCGCGCCGACTTCCTTCGCGATAGATGCGAAGGCTTCGAAGTCAATCGTGCGCGAGTAGGCCGAAGCCCCCGCCAGGATCAGTTTAGGTCGCACGGCCAGTGCCTGTTCGCGAATGGCATCCATGTCCAGACGCTCGGTCTCCCGATCCAAACCGTAGGCATGGATTTCATAGAGCATTCCCGAGAAGTTCTTCGGGTGACCATGGGAGAGGTGCCCGCCGTGGTCCAGGGACATGGCCAAGATCTTGTCTCCGGGCTTGAGCAGCGCGAGGAACACCGCGATGTTGGCCTGGGTTCCGCTGTGCGGTTGAACGTTGGCGTGGGCCGCGCCGAAGAGCTCCTTGGCGCGGTCGCGGCAAATCTGCTCGATCTCGTCCACATGCTCGCAACCCCCGTAATAGCGCCGACCCGGATAGCCCTCGGCGTACTTGTCATTCAAGGCCGTGCCGAGGGCGTCCATGACTTCCGCGGACACGTGGTTCTCGGAGGCGATCAGCTCGAGGTGGGTGGCCTGGCGGGCCTCCTCGGCGGCAATGGCCGCCCAAACTTGGTCGTCCTTTTGAAGATTGGGCATCAGGTCAGAATCAGGTTGGGGTGCGGAGCCAGCGCCCATTGCGCTGGATCAGGAAGGCTTAGACGCGCATTGTGCAGCTCCCCTAGCCCCCCGTCACGGTCAGAACGCCAATCCGGGCGGGTCCCCACCGGATCCGGCACCGCGGAACTGCTTCCTTCCGGTTCGCCCGTTCCCCTTCGACTCAGCTCGACTAGGATCCACTCACGACCCGACGGGCAGCTCGCCCAAACCCCTCGCTTCGATCGCACAGTGACACAGCAAGCAGCAGATCAAAACGCCCCCATCGGGAACATCGCCGTTTCCGCCGGCCGGGTGTCCCCCGTGATTCGGATCTTCTCCGCGATCCTGTCCCTGGGCCTGATTTTGGGCGTCGGTTCGATCCTAGCTGTTTCCTGCGGTCCCAAAGAGGCGGACGCTGGCCCGTCCCTGGAGGGTGGGGCTGAGCAACATGGGCTCGTCCTCAGGGAGACCGAGCCGACAAAAATCAGTGCTGAAGGCATCCCCAGTCGGCCGGATTTCCACTCCTTTGGGCTGGTTCCGGACGGAGCAACCGCCAAACACACCTTCCTTCTGCACAACGTCGAGAGCTTTCCCGTCAGTATTACAGGCCTGCACCCGGGCTGCGGTTGTACCGCTCCTTCCGTGCGAGTGATTGCTTCTGACGGCACCGTCACCGAAGGACAAAAGCCCAGGGAGGCCGGGGATGTCTGGGCCGTGGTGCCCGCCGGAGCGGATGTAGAGGTGAGCCTCAGCGTCGACACGCGCGACATCTCCCAGAAGAATACGGATCGCACGGTGGTTACGCGCTTGACCACGGATGCCAAGGTCGGCCGTTACCGCACCTTTGAGGTGCACCTGCGCGTCCTGCAGGATCTGCAGATCACTCCCAAGCAGATGAACCTTGGGGATGTAGCAGTTGGAATCGGCGCCTCGAAGACGATCGACGTGGTACCCCTTGGGGATAAAGACACGGAGCTGATCAACGTCCTCTCCAGCCCCGAAGGGGTCCGAGTTGAGATCGTCGCCTCCGAGATCATGGGCCAACCGACATGGGAAATACTGGCCAGCCTTGACCCGCCCCTGGAGCTGGGGCCGGTCATTGGGATGATCAAGATCGAGACCCGTCGCCTCAGTGGAGGAGATGGCCACCCCCTAGATATTCCCTTCCTGGCGAAGGTAGTCCCGGACTTGAATGTGTCGCCAGCACGACTCGTTCTGCACAACGATGGCTTAGATGACAAGCTCGAGAGACTCGGTCCTGGTTCCACGGTCGAGCTCAGCTCCCGCCGCCCCGGTGAGCGCCTGGTCGTGCTTGAATCGCGCGTGGAGGGAGTCGGCGCCGAGGCCTTCGGCCTGCGTGTCGAGCCCCTCGATCCGGACGCCAAGGGGCGAGGTTTGGCCTGGAGTGTGTCTCTGATCGCGCCCGAGGAATGGCCGACGGAGATCCGCCGAGGTGAAGTCGTACTCGAACTCGAGCGCTCCTCAGAAGGTGAAGTTCGCATCCCCTGGGTCTGCCACCCCCGGGTCGAAGACTAGGCACCTGGGGAGGTTGATGATCGGGGGAATGGGCAGGTCATTACTGCCAGCCCAACACACTGCAATGGTTGAGATTGTGTAGGCTTGTCACTGGCAGTAGGGATAGGCTCCAGGTAGCCCCAGGCCCCCTCCTAAGCACGCAGAACGACCGCCATGGACCCCCGTCTCAGCTCCTCGAAAGTTCACCTATTCCTCGGCAGCCTTGTCCTCGGAAGCCTACTAATCGCCTCATGTGGCGATTCTGACCCCGTGGCGGGACCGGAATCACCTCCGGATTCCCCTTCTGGCGAGTCTACGGGGACGGAAGCCCCCGAGGGAGAGGCGGAAAGCACAGTGGCAGGAACCGCCCCTGGGGACCAATCCGGAAGGGAACAGGACGACCTAAGCCTGACCTCCCTGGACCCCATGGAGAGCGATGTTTCCGAGATCGACGAAGCCGTAGCCAGGAAGATCCAGAGAGCCCGTTCGCAGGTTCTCAAGACTCCAGAAAACCCCAACGCATGGCGTGCCCTGGGGCACACGTATCAGGCCAACCTGATTCCGACCCTCGCCATCGCCGCCTATGGCGAGGCGATCCAATTGGATCCGGACTTCGCCACCACCTACTACCACCAGGCCCTGGCCCAGCATTCCGCCGGGGAAACGACGGCCGCACTTCAGAGCGCGGATGCAGCCATCGAGCGTGATGACCAGGTCCCCGCCTTCCACTGGCGCCGTGGGAACTGGCTCTTCGACATGGGGCGTATCGACGATGCCAAGGCGGGCTATGAGCGCGCCCTGGTGCTGAAGCCCATGAATGCCGCTGCAATCGTCGGATTGGCACGGGTTCAACTGGATGCCGACGAGTTGGACAAGGCCATCGCGGCCCTGTCACAGATCCTCAGCGAGTCGGCGACTATGCCGTTCTCGGACTATGTTCGCCGCCTCCTTGCGACCGCCTACACTCGCAATGGTGAACCGGATCGGGCTGGCGCACTTGAGGCCATGGGCACCGATGCTCAGCCCTTCTGGTATGACCCCGCACGTTTCGAGACGGCCAACTTCGAAGTCAAGACGATCTACCACCGGGCGGCAAAGGCGGTTGAATTCGCCAACTCGGGCGAGTACGACCTGGCCGTGGATGAGATGCGAGTCGTGGTCGACAGCTCTCCGGAGGAAACCGCCACGCGCAACCAGCTGGCCTTCTTCTTGGCGATGGCCAACCGCCCCGAGGAGAGCATGGCGGAGTACCGCACGGTGCTCGATCAATCTCCGTCCAACCGCGAAGCACTCATTCAACTAGGCCGCGCCCTGGGGAAGATTGGCCGCGAAGAGGAAGGCCTTGCCCTCCTCGACAAGGCCATCGCCGATGAGGATCTCTACCCCCCCGCTTACTTCTACCGCGGTTCTGTCCTGCGCAGAATGGGCCGCATCGAAGAGGCAGCCGCCGCTTACCGCCGAGCCGTCGAGCTTGACGAAACCAGGAAGACCCCCTGGATCGCCGTGGGCATCCTCGAAGCACAGCTCAAGCAGTGGACAACAGCCCTCCAGGCCTTCGAGCGCGCCGAAGCACTTGGCCTCGATCGCGGGGACATGTGGCTGGGTAAGGCGGAATGCTTGATGGAGCTAGGTCGTTTCAGGGAGAGCCAGAAGGCCCTGCAATCGAGCAGTAACAAACCCTTCTTTAACGCCACCCGCTGGGCGGTCATCGACACCGCCCTCAAAGCGAATGCTCGCCGAGCAGCTACAGAAGCTGCCGACGAAAGTACCCCAGACGAAGATGGGGCCGACGACGGTCAATAATGCAAGACACCCGACTCAAGAGGCGCATCCCCAGCGCCATAGGGAGCACCCTGGGCCTTGGCCTTCTGCTGTTCCTCTCCGCCTGCAAGGAGAAGCCGACACCGACGGAAACTGAGTCCGCCGGCAACAACGGTACTAGTGCGGAACCAGGATTGAGTCAGCCAGTTCAGCCTGCGATCGAACAAGCTCCCCCGAGGCTCCCGCCCCCCCCAGATCTGCCGGTTGCAGACCTCGCCAGTGCGCCCACCCCCGGTGCCTGGTTCCGCGATGAGGCCAGGGCGCGCGGCATTGATTTCACCTACGACTCCGGCCACCGCGGGAGCTTCCTGTTCCCGGAGATTGTTGGCGGTGGAGCGGCTCTCTTCGACATGGACAACGATGGCGACCTCGACGCCTACATCGTTCAGGCCGGTCCGATTTCCCGGCCTGCTGAGGAGTGGGAAACGAATCGTCTCTACGCCAACGACGGCGATGGCATGTTCACGGATGCGACCGAGGGGTCCGGCGCCGATGACCGCGGCTATGGTATGGGAGTGGCTGCCGGGGACTTCGACAACGACGGCTTTGCCGACCTCTATGTGACGAACATGGGGCCCAACGTGTTGCTACGGAATGCCGCCACGGAGGCGGGCAACCAGTTCACTGTTTCGCAGAACTCGGGCGCGGAAGAATCGCTGTGGAGTACGAGCACCGCGTTCTTCGACTACGACCGCGACGGATTCCTCGACCTCTTCGTCGCCAACTACATCTTCTGGAGCGAAGAAACGGAGCGCGAGTGCCTCCAGCCAACCTACGGCCCGGACTACTGCGGCCCCAACTCATACGATGCCCCCGCGCCCGACACCCTGCTGCACAACAATGGCAGCGGCGCCTTTGACGATACCTCTCAAGCCATGGGGATCCGCACGGCCTTTGGCAATGGCCTCGGGTGCGTCGTGGCAGACTTCAATTCCGACGGTTGGAGCGACATCTTTGTGGCCAATGACGGCATGGAGAATCAGCTTTGGATGAACAGCGAAGGCAAGTTCTTCGAGAACGATGCCCTGCGCTTCGGCGTCGCCGTTGACGAAGACGGCAAGAAGAAAGCGGGCATGGGAACCGCCGCCGCGGACTTGGACGACGACGGCGACCAGGACTTGATTGTTGTCAACCTGGACACTGAATCGGACTCCCTCTTTGAGAACCGCAACAGGTACTTCAAGGACTCCAGCGCGCGCTACGGCCTACGGGTTATCACACGGCGCAACACGCGCTGGGGCGTCGGCTTCGTTGACTTTAATAACGACACCTACCTGGACCTATTCCAGGCCAACGGTCGCGTAGAGCGCCGTGTCGATGTCGATCGTTCCGTACGCTATGCCGAAGCGAATGCGCTCCTGCGTGGCGGTAGCAGCTCAAACTACTTCATGTCCACGACCTTTGGCGGTGGAACGGCGGAGACCTTGGTCCGCACCAGTCGGGCTGCGGTCTTCGGTGATATTGACTCGGACGGTGGTATTGACATCTTGGTCGTCAACCGCGATGCGCGCGTCGGACTGCTGCGCAATGTCGTCGCTGACCGCGGAAACTTCCTGAGCCTGCGCGTCATCGATCAACACGGTCGGGACGCCCTAGGCGCCGTCCTCAAAGTCACCTTGGAGGATGGACGCGTTCTCACCCGCGTGGTGCGCACGGACTCAAGCTACTGCGCCGCCAACGATCCGCGCGTGCATGTTGGACTTGGCGAGCACAGCGCGATCAGTGGTCTTAGCGTCACATGGATCGACGGCAAGACCGAGCAGTTTGGCGCCCCGTCGATCAATGGCGAACACGCCCTGCGCCGCGGCCTCGGCCAGTAGTTGCCTACTCTGCCCGCAGGCGCAGAAACTTACGCTTGCCGACCTTTACCAGCACCGGACTGCTCGGCGGGGTCAGCATGAACTTGGGGTCCTTGATGACCTCGCCATCGAGGCTGACGCCACCCTGTTGAATTAGGCGCCGGGCCTCCGACCCTGAGGAAGCCAGCTCGACCTCGCGCAGCACAACCGTAAGGGGCAACCCCTCGGCAGGCCAGGGACCAAAGGCACGCTCGGGGATGTCCTCCGGCAAGGCCCCCTGCTTGAACTGTCGATCAAAGGCAGCACGCGCCTCTTTGCCGGCCGCTTCGCCGTGTAGGAAGGTGCCCATCTCCTGGGCCAAGCGAGCCTTAGCTTCCCGAGGATGACCGGCCAGGAGCACATCAATCTCATCCGCCGGAAGTCGTGTGAGGTAGAGGTACCAGGTCGCCATGGCCTCGTCGGTGATGCTCATGGTCTTGCCAAAAACATCCCCGACGGCGTCGGTCAATTGGATCGTGTTGTCGTAGGACTTGCTCATCTTGCGCCCGTCCAGACCGTTGATCAGGGGCTGCGTTAGAACGACCTGGGGGTGCTGGCCTTCCTGCTCCTGCAGCTGGCGACCAACCAGGAGATTGAAGAGCTGATCCGTGCCACCAAGTTCTACATCCGCATGGATCTGCACGGAGTCCCAACCCTGCATGAGCGGGTACAGGAACTCGTGGATACCGATGGGCGCAGACTCTTGCATGCGCTTTGAAAAGGTGTCGCGTTGAATCATCTGCGCCACCGTCATGCGTGAGGCGAGTTTCAGCACGTCCTGGAACTCCATCTTGTCGAACCACTCGGAGTTCCGGCGCACCTCGGTCCGCTCCATATCGAGCACCAAACTGGCCTGGTCCGTGTAGGTCACCAGGTTGGTCTCAACAGCTTCGCGCGAGAGCTGGGGACGTAGCTTGTTACGACCAGAGGGGTCCCCCACCATGGCGGTTGCATCGCCGACGATGAGGACAATGGTGTGGCCCAGATCCTGGAGATCCCGCAGCTTGCGCAGCTGCACGGCGTGACCCATGTGCAGGTCCGCAGAGCTGGGATCCATACCGAACTTCACTCGCAGCCCGCGCCCTGCTGCGAGAGCCAGCCCCAGACGCTTCTTGAGATCGTCGGTCTCGATCAGATCGACGGCCCCACGCTGGAAGGCTTCGAGGTGGGTGTTCAGGTCTTGATCGCTCATCGGGAACAGGGTGGCAGGCTTGTGAAAGGTGTGGCGCAGGGCCTAGCGATCGTCGCCGCCAGCCCCTTGGCCCGGCGGCAGAATAAGTGCTCCCCGTCCGTTGCCCCTCTGGGACGTGGACGGATCGCCGGTGATCATCAAGCGCGAAGCACCGGGGAGTGCGCGCGGTTCATGGGCTGAAGCGCGCTCGCGTCGTGAACGAATATAGCGCACCCACGAAGACGGATGAACCCCCGGGGCGCTAGTGCGCGCCAACCACCGCAGAGCAGGAACAAGCGCTATGCAGCGCTCGGGATCCTCTCTGGTTAACTGGATCAAGAGCGGCTCGAGAGCCTCTAGTGCCTCTTCGGATCGACTCGGCGGAATGCGAACCGCGCGTTCAATCAGCGGAGCCATGGCCGGGTTTTCACGGCCGGCGTATTCCACTAGAACAGCGGGATCTAGGGGCTCCTGAGGAAGGAACGCTGCCAGATAGGCGCGTTCCAGGCGCGCCCAGGTGAAAGCGTTGGCGGGCAACTCTTGGCCTTCGAATTCAACGAAACCTCCGAGTAGCTCCAGCTCCCACTCATCGCGCATGGCAACGGCGGACTGCATGGGAACTTCGAAGGTCTCCAGGGGTATGAGCTGCTCATCGCCTCTTGTCAGGCGCACTGATTCCAGAACCGGCAAGAGGCGTGTGCGCGCCTGTTGCGAACCAACGCCCAGTTCATCGATGCGGTGGCGACGGTGAATCAAGCGTACCGGTGGTAGGCGTAGGGTCAGTTCATCGACCAAGACTTGGCTGACACGCAACGAGAGCTGCCAGCGCCCCTCGGCGGAGTCGTCGGCCGTGATCTCAAGTTCCAGGCTTACGGACTGGGCCAGCTTTCGACCACGTAGGACAAGCTCAAGACTCTGCGCCAGCTCGCTCTCCCTGGGGTCCAGGGGCGTGGACTTCAAGCGGGCCAGGATGCCCCAAGCGAGCTCATCATCCCCGAGGCGGATGGCGCTCTCGAGGGTTTGGAAGGCGGCTCGGTAGTTACGCGACACAACGGCCAGGCGAGTAGATCCGATCTCGTGCGAGCCGATCGGGTTGATCGCAACAGAACCGCTTCCTGAACTTCGCAGACCGCCGCCACAGGAGAGCGTGCCAGTAACCGCTGCACCCAACAAGACGAGGGCAAGGATCAACCCCCCTTGCCCACAGGGGGAAATGCGCGCCGGGCGCGGACCCGAGGAAGAGTCCCCGGGTCCGCGCCGCGCGCGGATTGAGGGAGGGACAAGCCCGCCCTCTTCCATCACTCAGCGGAAGGGGGCTTCTCGCCACCTTCCGTCTCGGGGGTGCTGGCTTCAGCTTCGGCCGGAGCTTCCGTGGGAGCCTCGGGCTCCGCGTCAGCTTCGGGGGCAGCTTCAGGGGCAGCTTCAGGTTCTACGACCGGAGCCTCTGCAGATGCATCAGCGGGGGCCTCGGCGGCTGCTTCAGCAGATGCTTCAGCAGATGCTTCAGCAGATGCTTCAGCGGGGGCCTCGGCGGCTGCTTCAGCAGATGCTTCAGCGGGCGCCTCGGCAGCTGCTTCAGCGGGAGCCTCGTCGGTCGCCGCAGCATCAGCCTCTCCTTCTGCCGTAGCGGCCACGGCGTCGGCCTCGACGGCCTTAGCCAAGATGGCGTCGTTCTCGCCAAAGTCCGCATGGACAAAGGAGAGACCGATCTTGCGCTCTTCCGTGTCAACACGAATGACGCGAACCTCGGCCTTCATGCCCTCGCGCACAACTTCCGTCGGCGACTCGATCTTGTGATCGGCCAGCTCAGAGATGTGCAGAAGACCTTCAAGCTCTTCCTCAAGCTTCACGAACACACCGAAGTTGGTGATCTTCGTGACATAGCCGGAGAGGAGGTCGCCGATGTGGTAGTTGTTCGGAATGTCTTCCGACCACGGGTCGTTGGCGAGTTGCTTGAGACCCAGGGCGATACGCTTCTTGTCCGTATCGACCGAGATGACAACGCAGCGCATCTTGTCGCCCTTGCGGACAACTTCCGAGGGATGGCTGACCTTCTTGGTCCAGCTCATATCGGAGACGTGCAGCAGACCGTCGATGCCTTCTTCGATCTCGATGAAGGCGCCGTAGGTCGTGAGGTTGCGAACCGACCCCTCGATGATCGTGCCGGGGGGATAGTTCTCCTCGACAAGCTCCCAGGGGTTCGTCTCGGCTTGCTTCATGCCGAGTGAGATCTCCTGCTTGCTGTGATCGATCTCAAGCACAACGACCTCGACCTTGTCGCCGGCATTGACCAGCTCCGAGGGGTGGTTGATGCGCTTGGTCCAGGACATCTCGGAGATGTGAACCAGACCTTCGACACCGTCTTCGAGTTTCACGAAAGCGCCGTAGGACATGATGTTCACGACCTCGCCAACGTGCCGAGTCTCCTTCGGGTAACGCTCTTCGATGCCGTCCCACGGGGACTGCGTCTTCTGCTTGAGACCCAGGGCAATGCGCTCGCGGTCGAAGTCGACACGCAGAACCTTGACCTCGATCTCTTGCCCATTCGTAACCATCTCCGAGGGGTGCCGCACGCGGCCCCAGGACATGTCCGTGATGTGCAGTAGACCGTCGATACCACCGAGGTCGACGAACACGCCGAAGTCGGCGATGTTCTTGACGACACCCATGCGGACCTGATCTTCCTTGATGTCCTTGAGAAGCTCTTCCTTGAGGCGCTGGCGCTCCTCTTCTAGCAGCTTGCGACGGGAAATCACGACATTCATGCGCTCCGGATCGATCTTGATGATTCGCGCGCGAATCGGCTCGTCGATGAAATCGGAGATGTCGTGGGTGCGTCGCAGGTTGACCTGGGAGGCCGGCAGGAAGACGTGAACGCCCTCCACATCGACCAGGAGGCCACCTTTGATCTTGCGTTGGACCACACCTTGCACTTCGTCGCCTTCGTTGTAGTTGGCAGCGAGTTTGTCCCAGGCGCGCAGGCGATCGGCGCGGCGCTTGGACAACATTGCGGTGTCATCATCGTCGAGGCCGTCGTAGAAGACCTCGAAGGTGTCGCCCGGGTTGGGCAGATCCTCACCGAATTCCGAGAGTGCAATCGAGCCTTCGGCTTTTCCGCCGATGTCGAGCACTACGAAACCAGTGCGTTTGTCGACCGAGTCGACTTTGGCCTGGACGATAGATCCAGGCTGGATGTCGGAGATTGCTGCTCCGAGCTTTTCTGTGAGTAGATCACCGTCGATTCCGCCCATGGCGGCTTCGACCCGACGATCTAGCTCTTCTGCATCAAGCTCGTACTTCTTGACGCGTTGTGTTGCGAGGGACATTAGGGTTCAGGGATGGTCGCCGGATGGGCGACACGGATGGTGGGGTTTCAGAGGATGTAAGGAAAAGTGAGTAGCAAAAAAGCCCACCGCGCCCGCCACGCCCAAGAGAGGCGCAGCTAGCACAGTAGGTGGTTCAGGTTTGAGTTGTCGCAGAGCCGCTGTCATCTGTCACAACGGCGTCAGCCGTTGAACCAGAAACATCGCCGTCGCCTGTCTCAACGGCGTCAGCCGTTGAACCAGAAACGTCGCCAAGCATCTTGGCGACGCTCGCACGGGCAAGACTAAGGGCATCCGGAGAGTTCGAATCGATGGCCGGTCCGAAGGTCACGCTGATCTTCGTTGGCCGAGGGATCGTAGCCCCGCGCGGATACGCCGCCATCGCCCCGGCAATTGCCGCAGGGACTAGGGGAACCCCCGCCTTGCGAGCTGCCAATAGCGCGCCACCGCGGAACTCCCCCAGGCTGCCGTCCTTCGAACGGGTCCCCTCGGGAAACACTGCGACGCAATCGCCCGCTTCCAGGTGGGTCAGGATCGCGCGAATTGCGCTGCGGTCCGCCTGACCTCGCTTCAGGAGAATGGCCCCGCTTTCGCGCATGACGTAGCCAAGGAAGCGGGAGTTCGCCAGGGTGTCCCGGGCGACGAAGCCCACGTGACGGGGAACAGCGTTCGCGATGATCGGGATGTCCAGGAAGGACGTGTGGTTCGCCACCACCAGGACCCCTCCACTCTTGGGAAGATGCTCGCGGCCTCGTACGGAGAGTCGGTGGGCGATCCGCAGCCAAGACCCCGTGAGGAATCGCCCGGTGCGGTAGACCACCGTGCTCTCGCCCGGCTCGGGTCCACGCTTCGCCGCAGTCTCAGTCGCCCCCGCTTTCGGCGGGGAAGTGTCGGTCGGAGCGGCGCTCACGCGACACCTCCAGACTTTGACAATTTGATCACCCGCAGGATCTCCGTTACGACAGCTTCTGCGTCCATGGCGTCGGCATCGATCAAGGTCGCGTCCTGGGCCTGCAGCAGGGGAGAATGCGCCCGCGTGGCGTCAAGGCGATCGCGGCGGTCAATATCCGCGCAGATCTCCTTTTGACGTTCCGGGGTTCCCTCCTGCAGAGCGCGCCGTCTGGCACGTTCGGGGCTGGATGCATTGAGAAAGAACTTGTGGTCGGCTTCGGGGAAGACAACCGTTGTGGTATCGCGACCCTCTGCCACCACACCGCCAGATTTGCTGACAGCACGGGCGGCGATCGCGCGCTGTTCCTCAACAATTGCTGCACGCACACCGGGGTGGGCGGAAACAGCTGAGACGTTAAGGGTCACTGTCTGGGAGCGGATTGCGGGCTCCCCGGCGACACCGTCGATCTGGATTTCACCATCCGCGTTGAAGCTGAGCACCGTGGCGCGCGCAAGGGCGGCACAGGCTTCTTCATCGGCCGGATGAACATCGCGCTCTAGGGCCACGAGTGTGATCGCGCGGTACATCGCACCGGTATCGAGGAAAGATAACCCGAGGCGATCGGCGATAAGCCGGGCCACGGTGCTCTTCCCGGCACCCGAGGGGCCGTCCAGCGCGATGATCATGGTGTTGGGGGGAGTCCTCGAAGGACCTGTCGAGGGCAAGAAATGCCCCAGAACGGGGTCCTAAGAGCCCAACAGAATACGGCCCTGACGGTAGGGATCAACCACCCCTGGCATGAATACAGGCTCAGATCGAGGTTTCCGGAGGAGGGCTGTGCCCGCTTCCGCTGGACTCAGCGAGCAGATCCCCGTCCGCTCCGACCCGCAATTGGTCCCGGGGGCCCCCGAAACCATCCACGACAAGCCAGCGGCCGGCGCTCCCCAGATCCTCATCACGGAACCTGTGGGCATGCCCCACCACTAGGATCTGGGCCTTTCGGCGCCCCAGCTGCTCCACGGCGGCCTCTGGCATCTGCTGCTTTTGGGGGCCAGGTTTGGCCGCGACCGCGCTCTTCGAGGCCCTCCTCAGACGCCGGGCAAGGCCGCGGGCCAATCCAGTGGGTAGGTGTGGAGCTAGCCAGAGCAGCGGTCCAGAGCGCAGGACCCGCCTCAGACGCTGGTAGGAGTGGTCGTGTATGCA
>JBLHLB010000021.1:0-24630 GCA_047618505.1 Planctomycetota bacterium | reverse complement strand
AACTACTATTCGACAGACCCGTCGAAACACCCAAGAGGGGTGGCGCGGTCCGTATAAGCGACGGGGTGGATAGAGGGGAGGTCATGCAAGTTCTTGGTGCGGGCGGAGTTGGGGCGGGGGGGATGGGAGGGGGGCGGATTTCTACAGACCTGTATAAGTACCACCTCCCGCGTTGTGGGGGGCAGCGAGATTGCTGAACTTCTCGGGGGTCAGCAGGGCTGATCACGTTTGCATTCGCGTGGTCACGTCGAGAGCCCGCTCCTTGCACTTCCCTCTTGGCCACGCTCACGGACTCCCCGGGGAAGTCAGAGTCGATCAAGCGGGCTCCTAACGGCCAACACCCCTCGATTTAGGACATGCGTGTAGATCATCGTTGATCGCAACGAACTGTGTCCCAGAAGTTCCTGAATGGTCCGGATATCGGAGCCATCCTCCAGGAGATGCGTCGCAAAGGTATGGCGGAAGGTGTGGCAAGTGATGCGCTTGTGGATTCCTGTGGTTTGGACAGCCTCGCGAACGGCCTTCTGAAGCACCGACTCATGCAGGTGATGTCTGCGATGCTGACCTGTCTCGGCGTGCCTGTAGGGACGCGTCGCTGGAAAGAGCCAAGTCCAGGCCAGCTGGCGTCCGGCATGCGGGGACTTGCGAGCGAATGCGTGGGGAGTTCCACCCAACCGGCGCCGCGCTCTACATCACCTGCATGCTGATCGCTGACTCGCTGGATCTGCTCAGCGAGCGGCCGGAGCAGCTTCTCGGGCAGAACCGCAGGGCGGTCTCGATTACTCTTGGATTGGCGAATGGTAAGTTGTCGCTGTTCCAGATCGACATCTTTGACCCGCAAGCGAGCACACTCAAGCAGCCGTAGCCCGGCTCCATAGAGCATCTCTGCCATCAGGTGTGGCGTTCCGTTCATCGCACCGAGAACCTGGCGTACCTCACTCCTGCTCATCACCACCGGCAGATGACGGGACGGCTTGGCGCGGATGACCTGGTCGAGCCAAGGGACATCAAGTTCTAAGACCTTGCGATAGAGAAAGAGCAAGGCAGCGAGGGCTTGGTTCTGGGTAGAAGCGCTGACGTGGCGCTCCGTGGCGAGGTGAGAGAGAAACTCAGTCAACTCCTCCTTGCCCAGGCTGAGGGGGTGACGTCCGAGATTGGCCGAAAGGAACCGACGGATCCAATGGCCATAGCTCGCTTCGGTGCGCCGCGCAAAGTGGCGAGTCCGCATGTGACTGTGGAAGGCCGCGCGGAGGGAAGGTAGCCATGACTCTTGGGCAGAGCGGATGTCGAGATGGGCAGGCGGGGCCCCGCGCTTGTTGTGGGCTTGCTTGGTCACACAGGAGATGACGGGCGGGAAAGCGGTGGGTAACGATGCACCTGGGGAAACTTCCCGGCGAGCTTGCGCGCTATCCGCCTCGTCGCCACAGCCCCTCGCGAGCCGTTCCCTAGCCCTGCCTTCCCCTCGCAAACAACTCCACCAACTGCGTCGCCACCGACAGCGCGATCGCCCGCGGCTCCTTCGAGCCGAGCGTCACCCCAATCGGGCAAGTCACACGGGCAATTGCCTCCCCATCAAACCCGCGTTCCCCCAAGCGAAGTTGAAAGCGTGTCCACTTCCGCTGCGAGCCGATCAACCCCAAGTAGGGAAAGCACCTGCGCCGGAGCAACGCGCATAGCAGGTCCAGGTCAAGTCCATGGCTGTGGGTCATCACGAGCACAGTGGATTCGGGATCCAAGATTTCAACCTCACTCACCGGATCGACACCATGCACGAGCGTCCACTCCCGAGCGGCGCTAGGCCTGGGCGTCAACTCGCTTTCCGTGCGCGCATCAACAACGCTCACATCCGCCCCCATCCACGGCCCCAGGCCTGCGAGCGATTGGCCCACATGGCCGGCTCCAAAGATGACAACGCGGTGACGTTGCCAGCGGTAAGCCTCGATCAGGAGTGTGACTTCACCGCCGCAGCATTGGCCAGCGCTTTCGGCCAGGGGGAAGGCCACGCTAGCTGTCGTCGTTTCTCCACCTTCGAGCAACTCGTTCGCCTTCTCAATCGCGAGCAGCTCCAGCTTCCCTCCACCGATCGTTCCCCAGGCCAAACCCCCTTCAGCCACAATCATACGTGCTCCTAACTCGCGCGGGGCGCTGCCCTTAACGCCTGTTACGACGACCAAGGCGCAGGCGACGCTGCGTTCCCGTAGATCGGCAAGGGTTTCTATCCAGGCTTGTGAGGGATCCATGGGGGTGGCTGGTGCGGCGAAGAGATTGCTGCGGGCTACTCCGAAACCAGGGCCCGCGGGTCGCGTATGCTACGCGACCTTCCCCCCCAACCTCAGCCCCCGTTCGCGATGATCTCCTTCCTATCTGTCGTCCTTGCCGCCCTGCCGCTGGCGGCCCCCGCGCCTTCCGTGGAGCCTGCGGTTACAGCGACTGCTGCCCTGGACGACATCGTCCTGGAAAGCTACCAGCTCGTCCTCAACCTCGACATCATGGGGGACCTAGAGGAGACCACCGTGGGCCAGGGGAGCCAGATCAAGCTGGCCTGGAACGGGACCCTGGCGGAGGTGTCCCTGGCCGTGCGTCTTGTTGTCTTGCCGAAGGACTTTGGCCTGGGGACGGCTCTCTCGGTGGTTGAGCTCCTCGAAGAGAACGCCGAAAGCGATGAGGACGATGGGGCCTTTGAGATCAGCGAGAGACTCGAAGGCAAGTACGGTTGGTCGGGTGCCGGCTGGTTTGCCGTCAGTCGCGGCGAGAAGAGCGTGGACCGGATCGTCATTGCGGGGGCGTTGAAGGAGCAGGGCTACTTCATCGAGCTGCTTCCGCGGTCTGCCGCGGGCGATGATTTCATAGCGGCGGCGCGCGAGTTAGCGGCGACCGGTGTGCGCTATACAGGTCCTAGCCTCGATCCGAATTGGACCGAGGAGGAAGTGGAGCAACGTTGGGAAGAGATCGCACCCGATCGCGTCAAGGAGCAGGGCGAGCTCGGAGTCTTTCGCACCAAGCACTACATCATCCTGACCAACATGCGTGCCAACGGTGGCACGGTGAAGAAGTTCGGCAAGAAGATGGAGGAGCGCTACGAAGAGATTCGCGACGTCTACCCCTTTGAGGACTTGCCCAACGGTCGGCTACTGGCCGTCTATCTCTTTCAGACGCCTGCCCAATACCACGCCTTCCTCGAAAAGGTCTTGGACTTTAGCCCGGAGCAAGCTCGCCGCACCGCCGGGATCGCCTACAAGGACTTCTATTCGACCTCCTACGCCGCTCCCAGTGACCCCGTTCACAAGCACGAAGCGGTTCACCAAATATTCAGCAACGTGCTGCGTTTGAGCGGCGGCGGTTCCTGGTTCCAGGAAGGTGTCGCAGAATACGCCGAGGGCAAGAAGAACGACCGCAAGCCCTTCCGCACCGTCGTCAAGTCGGAGAAGAACATGCCCCTGCGGGATTTCTTCGCCCTGGAGAGCCTGATCTTCTCCCAGGACGTCGACGTGAAGAACGGCGATAGCGCCGGTGACAGCTACCTCCAGGCTGGCTGCGTCATCGAATTCGCGGCGGAGCACAAACCCATCAAGAAGCTCTTCGAGGAGTTCGTGCATCGCATGGGCGCCCTGCGGCGTAACGACATCGCAGGTATCGAAGCGGTCCTCAAGGACCTCTATGGACAGACCCTGGAAGAGTTTGAAGAGGACCTATTGGCCTATTGGCGCAAGCGTTAGTCGCCTGCGGAATCGGGGCCTTGCCGCCCCTGGATAAACCCCATGACCACGCAACGCTGGATGCTCTCGCTCCTTGGGCTAGGACTGGTTGTCTGTGGTCTAGTGATCTTTGTTGGCAATCCCGCTGAGTCCCTCCTGGCACGGCCAAGCGGGCTCGGGGCAGCGACGCCACGGGGAGCTCTTCCGACGGAGGAGGTCGACGTCCTGCCCAGCGTTGTGGCGACAGAGACAGAGCGTGTGGGCGAGATCCTTGCCGTGGACGCCGAAGTGCTCCTAGGGCTAGAAGAAGCACAGCGAGGGGAAGCCACCTTCGGCAACCTGGAGCTCATCGTACGCAGCTTCGAGGACGGCGAACCCCTACCGGGAATACGCCTGACGGTTGAGACGTCGCAGGGGCGAAGGCTCTCGAGAATGAGGATGCTCAAGCCAGGGCCGGGGGCGAACCTCGGGACGCCGGATGATGCGCTCTTGAGCAATATGCACGGTCAGGCGACTTTCACGGTTCCCGCAAGGCAGGCTCTGACCGTGCGCGCCTGGAGCGAAGACGGCAGGGCGCAGCCCCTGGAAAAAGATGTCGTCAAACTGGGCAACCTTGAGGAACGACGGGTGACCCTACGCCTGCGTACACGCCTCGACGTGGGCCTGCGCGGACGTGTCGTTACTGCGGAAGGGAACTCTCCAATCGAGGGAGCTCGCGTGGCAGTTCAATCCCACGCAAGAGGCTTGCGCTCCAGCACGACCGATGCTGAGGGCCGTTATTGGTCCTGGGCCCAGTCCGGAACGGGCGTCTACCTGCGCATCGACCGCAAGGGATTCACACCAACCATGATCCCGGTGCGCTCTAGTCCCCCGCGCGGCGACGCGACCGAAATCGTGGCCCTGAGGCGTTCCGCAAGCATCCAATTCAGCGTCCTTGACAGCACCGGTCTAACTGTCGCACAGGCGACATGCGTCGTGGCAGTCGCACCCCTTGACCTGAGTCAAGGCCTATCTGAACCTCAGGTGCGGGAAGAGAGCTTCCGCTTCGAGGGACAAACCAACGCTAAGGGGCAGCTCGAGCTTGTCGACCTTCCCTCCGGAGTTCCCCTTTGGATTGAAATCCGCCCCCCCGAAGGCGGCATGCATCCCCTTGCGGAGCCGCTCATTCTGGAGCCGGGGAAGATGACTCGCTGTGACTTCGAGATACCTGGGCTGTTGGAATTGCGGGGAACACTGTCGAACCAAGACGGCGAGCCGATCGTGGGACAACCCCTGTGGGCTGTGCGTTCCTATGACACTCAGCCACGCTTCTTGGAGTGCATCGATTGTTCGCCCGAACAGTTCAGGGGCGGCGACCCGAAAGGCGATGCGATCGAGGTGGTCACAGGGGCAGGTGGGCGCTTCCTTTTTGGGCAGCTGCTCGAGGGCACTTACCTCGTCGGGCCAACACCCTATTGTCATCCGGCGGCTTCGTTGCAATGCCAGCTAACCAGCAACCCCCAGGATGTCGTGCCCCTTGGCACTCCGATTCGCCTAGGAAGGGGCAGTCCAAATCACATGGATCTGATCCTTCCCCAGGGGCTCTACCTGACCGGGCGGGTAGTGAATGTCGACGGAAAGGGCATGTCCGGGAGTGAGCTGGCGCTTAGGGGACCGGGACACGAGGATTCGAATCTGTTGGTAAGTGCAGCAGCGGACGGCGGCTTTTCCATCGGACCCTTGAGCGACGGGGCTTGGCGCATTCAGGCGATAATGGCGAACCTGATCTCGTCAATTGCAACGGTGGAACCGCGCGCGGAGTCCGAGCGGGAGTTTGGGGACGAAGGGGTTCTGCTTGTGCTCAAGTCCCGAGGCGACATCGCTTCCGATGATTCCATCGGCAGCATCAGCGGAATACTCGTGAACCATCCGCGCCTCAAGCTCCCCCAAACTTCTGGGGTCGATCTGCAGCGGCGCGGAAGCAACGACGATAGCGCGTCCTCGGGACAGGGCAGCTTCGACCAAGATACCGGAGCGTTCACGTTCAAAGGCCTCACGCCGGGAACCTATGTGATCAGGGCGAGGAACGACCAAAAGGTGCCCAATTCGCGCAGGTCCTTCAGCTACTCGCGGCCCGGCACCGTCTACGCATCCATGACCGTGACCCTGCCGCCGGGAGGCGTGGATCTCGAAGACGTGCAGTTCTTTGTGGGTCAGCCTGCCCAGTTGAACCTCCGCGTTTCCGATGAGACCGCCGCGGGCGAAAGAGTCGTAAAAGCGGGAGCACGATCACGCTGGGCCTATACCGTTCGCTCTGGCGCGGACCTTGTCCTGCGGGGAGTATTCTGGGGTACCGAGAGCGGACCAATCGCCGTTCCGGAAGGCTATTTGGACGCCGTCATTACCGAAATGGACAACGACCACGCCATCTCTAGGCGTGGCGAAGCTACTTTTGGGGAACCCCTAGAGCTCGTCTTCTAGGTCCAGGGGGGTTTCCTCGGCTCCCCGGTGGGATCCGAATTCCTGTCCGGGCTTCACATCGCGTCCTATCCGCTGATGAGCTTCCCTGGCACGGCTCTCAGCGCGCCAGCCTTCGCGCGCCGAATTGCGCACGATGCTCCCCAGCCAGGCCCTGAGATCCGATCCCCGACGGGTGCGGTTTGAGAGGGCCCGCGACCAGACTTCCTGCTCGAGATCATCCGCCCCTGCGGCGTCGCTGGCCAAGGTCCGCGCCAGGGCGCGCACCCATCCGTGATGGGCCAGTAGTGTTTTGGGGTCGATGTGTTTCATGGCGTACGGCAACCCGGTGATCGCCGCGCTCGCTTTGATTCAACAATCCCGATAATACCCAGAAGGGCAAACCAGCGGGCTCAATCCCGCTTCAGGTGCTTGTCCGCGAAGTCCAAGTACTGCGCCCAATCCCAGGCCGTTACACCGTGGGGGCCCGTGCGCAGGTGGTAGGCGACGCCGCCTTGGGAGGGCTGGTCTGGTGCGGGATGTTGCTCTGCCGGCAGTCCTTCGGCGCCCAGGAGCTCGTAGACCTTCGCCGCAGCCTTGGCCGCTTCAAACTCCCCGCGGGGATCCGCCCAGAGATCTTCCGTGGCGCTGGCGACGTACAACGGTCGCGGCGCGACTAGGGCCAGGAGCATGTGCTGATCCACCGGCAGTTCGCCCTCCCGGTCAACATAGGCATCGAAGTTGTCGCAGAACCAGTGGGGGAATGCCGTGGTAATGCGCGCCACCGTTTCCCCGAAGCGCCGGCGGGAAAGGGCCGCGCCACCGCAACCGGAGTTGTTTGAAATCACCAGGGCAAAGCGCTCGTCCTGCGCGCCAGCCCAGAGGGACGTCTTGCCCAGACGCGAATGCCCCATGACGGCCACCCGCGTTGCGTCGATGGATGCGTCCGTCTCAAGGGTGTCCAAGCAGCGACTCAAGCCCCAGGCCCAGGCGCCGATCGAACCCCAGGCGTTGGGCAGGCGCGCGCCGGCTTCGTCCTGATCTGTCGCGGTGTAGCGAGCGTGGACCCCGTTCTTGAACTCGTCATCGACGTCCGGGTCGACATCGTTGTAGCAGAAGGTCGCAAAGGCGTAACCGCGCTTCAGCATCGCCTCGATGTCCCAGCGACTTGCACGCACGCCGCGCGTCGCCTCGGTGTTGCGATTGTCCACGATGCCGAAGGACTTTTTCGTGCTGATCCAGCATTCCGAAAGGCGAATCCCTGGATCGGCTATGACCGAGGCGTTGCCGTAGTAATTCGGAGCAAGGAAGGCAGGTGCGGGACCCACTGCGTTGGCGGGGGAGTAGACAAGTAGGTCGATACTGGGGCCGTCCGCGCCTAGGTGGATGCGGACTTGCTTGCGCAGCGCCAGGCCATCGAGCGCCCCCGTCGCTTCCTCCAGTACTTCAATGCGCAGTTCCTCCGGCGCAGCGGGGGAACGCCCGTAGACCTCCTCCCGGAACAGCTCGAGGATCTCCACACGACGTCCCCTCCATGCCTCCGCGGAAGTCACCGCCGAGCCATCGGCTGCCGTGAGCAAGTCCGGCAGTTCATACTCCGGAACGTTCTCCTCGTCGTAGTTGAACCCCGACTGTTGCGGCCGGGCTGTGGAAGGTGAACAAAGGGCGAGCAGCGTCGGAGCGAGCCACAGGAGGATTCGACTTGAGGAGAGCATGGGACAGGATTCTACTCCCTGGCGACCGATCCGATGCCCTGAGTCTGGGGAGCGCCGAGGGCTATTCTGTGGTTGGTATTCGGCGAATAGAGAACTCACCTAATGCGTGCTTCGCAGCTTCGATCGCAGTGACGGCATCCTGCCAAGTGAGCTCGGATTCGATGGCGAGTATGTAGCCCGCGCTCGAATCAGCGACATAACCGCCGGGTAGCACTGCTTGCAGAGTGTCCCCCTTGCGCCCAGCCATGCGGTACTCCGTACCACGTTCCTCCCCGGGCCCATCTGCGCGCTGAAGCTCAACGACAATCGTCTCCGAGCGAGCGAGTTCATCAGAGGCGGAGAGGCGTATCCTCAAGCCGCATTCAGATTTGCGAAAAGGGGACTTCGTGCCGATTATCAATTGCCTGATTCCGGCCTCCTGGGCGTATTCAATTAACTCCAACACCACACCAGCTCGATTGCTCGGCGCCCCACGAAGCTGCAGAGTTCGCCCGGGCAACGAGACCCAAGTGTCGTCTACTTCAATCGGATCGAGCCCTTCAGCATTGGACAGATACAGGATGGCAGCCCGCCAATCCTCGCGATCCATGGGCTTTCGCCTCAGAAGCACAAGTGGCTGGTCTCCGTTGTACCGATCTGGGATGCCAAAAATTGGTTGTGTCTCGCTCCAACGGGAGTACCACGGGGAGGTTGTGGCGGCGGTGGGAAGAGCCATGTCCTCTAGGTCGGATAAGACCTGCGCGTGATTCGGCGTGACAAGGAAAATCACGATCCACCAGGCGGTCATGACCGACGTCATCAAGGCACAGATCCCCACGACGGCGCCATGCAGAGCAGGGTTTCGAGCGACTCGGATCAACCCGCGGAGCAGCAAGACGGAACCCACGGCTCCAATGCCAAGGCACACATCAAGAAGGACGATTCTGTAGCTTAAGTACCCGCCATGCATCGCCATGGCCCAGGCCCCAAGGGCACCACTCATGTTGCCAAGGACAATCAGAAGCGTGCCCACCAGAAGGAACGGTTCGAAGCGCTCCTCTCGCCCACGCTCAAGCCGAAGGATGATGACAACGAGCGCAACGAGCAGAAGCCCAACGCCGAAGAAGAGGAGAGGAGGAGACATCAGGGTCTCCAGCACATGCTCCTCCTGGCGAGGGAGGAACCTCCTGCGGATGATCATCGGCCCAAGTGGCCGCATCCACCAAATACCTGCACACGCACCCAACCCAAGCACCACACTCAGCCCCATCATCCAACGCCGCGCCAGTCGCATCCAATCGGGCAACGTGCCCCCGGAGGGAACCTGTCCTGCAACCGTCGGTTTAAACATGGCAAGCGAGTTTTGGGCCCTGGAAAAGAGCCCCCGCGGGTCAGTGTCGAATCTCAGTGGGCAGCTGGGCGGCTGCGCGCGACAACCGATTGCCTAACGAGTCGCTAAGGACATCCTACCTTGTCTACGGATCCCAAAGAGAAGAGCAGGGGCGAAGTCCGGTGGACTTCGCCCCTGCTCCTATCCGTCACTCCGCACAAGCGCAGAGCGAAACTTCGGATCGACTAGAACCCGACCGTAAACGTGTAGCCGTTGCAGAGTGTGTAGCCTCCGCCGAAGGCGACGCCCTGGGCCGTTCCGGTGATTCCAGCGATGGCGGGCACATTGGGAATCCGGACCGTGTAGGCCGTGGGCGAACCCCCTGCGGTGGCCGTTGTGTTGACGAACACTGTGGAGCTCAGGTCAACCAGAAGCTCGCCCCCGGGAAGGAAGCAGTCCGAGCTGGGTTGACCCAGGACGACCAACAACGAGAAGGTCGCGACAGGACGTACACTCGTATCGATCGCGGAACTCCAGCTCTCGCCGATGACCGGCGGTTCGCTGCTAAGGCAAATCGGGTTGAGCCCCGATCCATTGTGCACGTAGCCATCGGCCAAGGGCGCTGCGTTGCCGTGGAAGAGGAACGCGCCGCCCTCATTCGATTCCCCGTTGCTGTGGCCGGTCGCGCCCACGATGACATCGGCGAAGCCATCGCCGTTGACATCGCCTGCGGCCGCCACGTCTCCACCGAAAAATGCGGAGGTCTGGGATGACTCCACGGTCATCGCTGCGGCAGCCTCCAGGCCTGCGCTAGATCCATGGAAGACATAGACACGCCCCGTGTCGGGGCCGGCGCCATTGAATAGACGCGCACCGACGATGACGTCCGAATAGCCGTCTCCGTTCACATCTCCTGCACCGGAAACGGTCTCGCCTAGGCTAGCGAAGGGCTGGTTGGACTCCGCGGTCCAGGCTTCCTCGGTGCTGAGCCCAGCGGCCGACCCGTGGTAGACGAAGGCACGGCCTTCGTCCGTCTCGCCATCATCGAAGAGGCGCGATCCAACAATCACATCGGCGTAGCCATCTCCGTTCACATCGCCCGCGCCGGAGACTGAGGAGCCGAAGCGTGCTAGGAGTTGATCGGGTTCCGCCGTCCAGGCCGCCGTTTCCCCGATGCCATCAGCCGACCCGTGGTAGACGAAGGCACGCCCATCTTGCGTCACATCATTGCTGTAAAATTCCGCGCCGACGATGATGTCCGCAAACCCGTCACCGTTGACATCACCGGCGCTGGCGACCGAGCCGCCGAAGAAGGCGTTGAGCTGATCGCCTTCCCCGGCCCATGACGGGGAGAGGTTCAATCCTGTGGCGGAACCGTGGTACACGAAGGCTAGGCCCTCATTGCTGGTGTCTACCTCTGACAGGTAGGCCCCGACGATAACGTCGTCGAAACCGTCACAGTTAACGTCTCCCGCGCCTGAAACAGAGGCGCCGAAGGCCCCGTTCTGCACGCTACCCAAGACGAGCCATGTGGCGGTGTCGCTGAGCCCCGTCGCTGAGCCATGGAAGCAATAGGCTGCCCCCATACTGAGGTGGGCACCGGCGCCAACAATGACATCGTCATAGCCATCGCCGTTCACATCGCCTGCCCCGGCGACAGATTCTCCAAACTTGGACGAGACGGAGGAGACAAACTCCCAATCCGCAGCCGTGCTCAGTCCCGTAGCGCTTCCGTAGAACACAAAGGCGGCACCCCTGTCGGACATGGCAACGTCATAGAAAGGCGCTCCTACGATGACGTCGTCGAAACCGTCCCCGTTCACATCTCCGGCGCCGTTGACGGAGAATCCAAACAAGGCGCCGACTTGATCGGACTCCGCGCTCCAATCTTCGCTTGAGAGCAACGGGTCTACGGTGATGGGATAGGTCGCTTGAGTGTCGTCTAGGTGAACCTCGGGGCCTTCCGCCCCATCAACCATTCGCACGGCCAGCTCTTTTCCCGTTGCATCCCAGGCCATGAGCTTGCGGTAGAGCAACTGCTCCTCGCCAGCGGCGTCAAGGAAGACCCCCGCCTGTCCATCGGCGTTGAGCCGTAGCGTAAGGTCGCCCTCGACTAGGAGTCCGATGGCCAACATCCCATCTCCCTCCGGTCGGTGATCAATCGTCCAGCCCTGTTCGATACCGCGCTCGTCGCTGAGGAACCACTCCGTCAAGAGTCCGTAGTCAAGCTCGGCGCGGCCGTCCTCGACGAGGACCTGCCCCGGAGTCAACGGCGATAGGGCGCCGACCCGCCCAAGAGACGCAGTCCCAAGGCGCAGTCTCCACTCAGCACTCAAGCCGTCGGCCGCGGTTTCGCGCCTGAAAGTCTCGAGCCCGTTCTGATCAATTCGTATGCGTAGGCCCTGGGAGCGGTTCGGCGCGCTCCAGGTATTCGACCCGAGTGGGGAGAGGTGATACTCGCCTTGGCGAAGTGACTCCCTGGCTTGGCTGAGCCAATCGCAGGTCCATTGACCATCCGGCAATGCGACCTCATCGACGGCGGATTCAAGCGATGTCCCCGACGAACGCTCCGCAGGGATGCCTCCGGTTTCCGTCGACGCTAGCTGTGCCCCCGCGGGAACGCCGAAGAGGAATAGAGCAGCGAGGGTTCCAGTTGCGAAGTGGAAGGAGTGTTGCGGGCGTAGCGAGTCGCGCATGGTTTTGTCGTGGCGAGGGCCTCCCTCTCGGGAAGCACATGTCGGCGGAAGATCTATCCTGCTTTGAATTGCCTCGACTCGCCTGCATCGGCCCAGGAATCAGATGAAAACCAGTGGGATGTCGCCGATAGCAGGCTTGTCGTCTCACAGTGGAGCGAACGCGAATTCGCGCGGAATTCAAGCCTGGGTACCGATCTGGTTGCGCCCAAGGTCTGTCCCTCGGGGACGAGAACCCGCCAGCTAACGTCAGGTCGTCAGCAACAAAGCGGGGGCGAAGTCCCTGTGGACTTCGCCCCCGCTTCTCTAGAGCGTTTGGCTTTCCCTTTCGCCGAGCCTAGGCCGCGCCGATCGGGTCCGCTGAGATCGACTCCGAGTCATGGTTCACCAGCAGGCTGTACTTGCCTTCGGTGTAGTCGACCACCGCCGTGTCACCGGCGTGCAGGTCGCCCGCCAGGATCGCATCGGCTAGACGGTTTTGAATCCGTCGCTGAATCGCACGCTTGAGGGGGCGCGCGCCGTAGGCGGGATCGAATCCCTCCACGGCCAGTGCTTCGCTGGCTTTGTCCGTCAGTTCGAGCTTCAGGTCTTGCTCTGCCATCAGAGCCTGCAGCCGTTCCAGCTGCACGTCGACGATCGAGCGAATCTGAGACTCATCCAGGCTGTTGAAGGTGATGACTTCATCTAGGCGGTTCAGGAATTCAGGTCGGAAGTAGGCCTTCAGCTCGTCTTCCCCGCGCAGGTTGCTGGTCATCAAGACCAGCGTTTGCGTGAAGTCAACCACGTGACCCTGCCCGTCGGTCAGGCGCCCGTCATCGAGGATTTGCAGCAGGATGTTGAAGACATCCGGGTGCGCTTTCTCGACCTCATCTAGGAGGATAACGGAGTGCGGCTTGCGACGGATTGCTTCGGTCAGCACTCCGCCTTCGTCGTAGCCGACATAGCCCGGGGGCGCGCCGATCATGCGCGAGACGGCGTGCTTCTCCATGTACTCGCTCATGTCGAGGCGCACTAGTGAGGTCTCGTCGTCGAAGAGGAACTGCGCCAGGGTGCGCGCCGTTTCTGTCTTGCCGACGCCGGTGGGGCCGAGCATCAGGAAGGAGCCCAGGGGGCGTGTCGTCTCTTGCAAGCCGGCCCGTGCGCGGCGCACGGATTCGGAGATCAGCTTGAGCGCGTGGTCCTGGCCCACGACGCGTTCGCCCAGGCGGTCCTCCATGTTTACGAGCTTCTCGCGTTCTGTTTCGAGCATGCGCGAGGCCGGGATACCGGTCCAGCGACTGACGACGTCGGCGATCATCTCAGCGTCGACTTCCTCGGGTAGGAGGGCGCCGTTGGCTTGGGCGTGAACGAGTTCTTCGCGGGCCGCTTCAACGTCAAGCTCCGTCTCGGGGATGTCGCCATATCGAATTTGCCCGACGCGTTCGAGGTTGCCCTCGCGCTCGGTCCGTTCGGCCTCGGCACGCAGAGACTCAAGCAGGGCCTTTCCTGCACGGATACGTGTGATCAGATCCTTCTCGGTTTGCCAACGAGTCACGAGTGCGTCGCGGCTCTCCTTGAGGTCCGCAAGCTCGGCGCCAATGGCCTTCTCACGTCGCTTTGAATCGCCGCGTTCGTGGCTTTGCAGGGCACTGCGTTCGATCTCTAGCTGCCGGAGGCGTCGCTCAAGATTGTCGATTTCGGGCGGCATGGAGTCGATCGAAATCTTCAGCTGCGCGCCGGCTTCGTCGACCAGGTCAATGGCCTTGTCCGGCAGGAAGCGCTGTGTGATGTGGCGATCCGAGAGTCGCGCGGCGGCCACCAGGGCTTCGTCCAGGATGCGTACGCCGTAGTGCGTTTCGTAGCGCTCCTTTAGACCGCGCAGGATTGCGATCGAGTCCTCCACGGAGGGTTCATCGATTTGGACGGGCATGAAGCGACGCTCTAGGGCCTTGTCCTTTTCGATGTACTTGCGGTACTCGTCCAGGGTCGTGGCACCAATGCAGTGCAGCTCGCCGCGCGCGAGGGCGGGCTTGAGCATGTTGGCCGCGTCGACCGCGCCCTCGGCACCTCCGGCTCCCACCAGGGTGTGCAGCTCATCGATGAACAGGATCACCTCGTCGCTGGCCCCTTCGATTTCCTCGAGGACGGCCTTGAGACGTTCCTCAAAGTCGCCACGGAACTTGGCACCGGCCAGGAGCAGGCCGATGTCAAGCGCCATGACCCGACGGCCCTTGAGCCCCTCGGGAACGTCGCCCGAGATGATGCGGTTGGCTAAGCCTTCGGCGATGGCAGTCTTGCCGACGCCGGGCTCACCGATCAACACGGGGTTGTTCTTGCGGCGACGCGAAAGCACCTGCATGACACGGCGGATTTCCTTGTCGCGTCCGATGACGGGGTCGAGTTTTCCGGCCCGCGCATCTTCCGTTAGGTCGCGTGCGTACTTGTTCAGGGCTTCGAAAGTGGCCTCGGGGTTGTCGCCCGTTACTTTGCGATTGCCGCGCACTTCCGTGAGCGCAGCCTCGATGCGTTCGGCCGTCAGTTGGCGCGCACCCATGAGATCCGCGACGATTCCGCCACGGCGTGCCAGGGCGAGCAGCAGATGCTCGGTGGATACATAGTCGTCGCCCATCTTCTTCGCCGTCGCTGCGGCGTCGTTCATGGTCTCGACGAGGGTGCGGTTGGCCTGGGGCGTTTGTCCCTGGGTGCGGGGCAGCTTGTCCAACTCGCGCTCGACCTCCACCAGGAGGGCCCGGGGTTCCGCTGATAGCCGCTCAAGAACAGCAGCGGTTACACCCTCAAGATCACCCAAGAGAGCGGCAGCCAAGTGCAGCGGGGTGAATTCGGGGTGCCCAGCCTCCTGGCTGAGGGCCTGTGCTGCCTGGAGGGCAGCTTGTGTCTTCTGAGTGAGTGATTCTTGCATGGTTCGTTGCTCCTGTTACCGGTACAAGAGCAAGCTGCATGCCAAGTTGGCGGAGGCCTCCTGAGCGCCCTTGGGGCACTCCCTGGGTCTACACACTGCCTAAATGGCGTGAAGTGCCGTTGTGGCGGCAGGGCGTATCCCTTTGGGGTCCACTTCGACCCCTCGCGGTGGCCCTCGGAAGGTCCCCGTGCCATCCTCACGGGCCCGCCCGTTCCTCGCCATCGATACGACCCTTAGCGTCCCTCCAGATGACTTCCCCCGACGATCTCAACCCCACACCCGAGCCCAAACCGCTGCCCGAGTTTGAGCGCCCCGGCTCCTTCTATCTGGGTCGCCGGGTGGACGATCAGCTGGATGAGCCCAAGGACGTCCTCTACTCCGCCAAGGACCTGACGACCCACGCGGTTTGCGTTGGGATGACCGGCAGCGGCAAGACCGGTCTCGGTGTGTGTCTCCTGGAGGAGGCCGCCCTGGACGGGATCCCCGCATTGATCGTCGATCCCAAGGGCGACATGGGGAACCTGCTCCTGCAGTTCCCCGACCTAGAGCCGGAGGACTTCCAACCCTGGGTGGATCCCGATGCCGCCAAGCGCAAGGGCAAGAGCCTCGAGGAGTTCGCTGAGTCCACCGCTGACATGTGGCGCGCGGGCCTGGAGAAGTGGGGGCAGGGCGGCGAGCGCGTGCTGCGCCTGCGCGAGTCCGCCGAAGTCGCGGTCTACACGCCGGGTTCCGACGCGGGCATTCCCATGTCCTTGCTGAAGTCCTTCAACGCGCCAACTTCCGCGGTGTTGAAGGATCGCGAGCTCCTGGCCGACCGCATCGAAGGCGCCACGGCGGGGTTGTTGGCCTTGCTTGGAATTGAGGCGGATCCGTTGCAGAGTCGGGAGACGATCCTTGTTTCGGCGATCCTTAAGGAGGCCTGGTCCAAGGGCGAAGACCTGGACATTGCCGGAATCATCCGCGCCGTGCAGTCGCCGCCCTTCGAGACCATGGGCGTATTCGAGCTGGAGACGTTCTATCCGCAGAAGGAGCGTATGCAGCTGGCGATGCAGTTGAATGCGCTGCTGGCTTCGCCCGGTTTTGAGATGTGGTCCGAGGGAGTTGCCCTGGACATCGACAAGTTGTTGTTCACGCCGGAGGGTAAGCCGCGCCTGGCGGTGCTCTCCATCGCACACCTTTCGGATGTGGAGCGCATGTCCTTTGTGACGGTGCTGCTCAATGAGGTCCTGACCTGGATGCGTACGCAGCCGGGCACAAGCAGCTTGCGCGCCCTGCTCTATATGGACGAGATCTTTGGCTTCTTCCCGCCAACCGCGGAGCCGCCCTCGAAGCGTCCGATGTTGACCCTGCTAAAGCAGGCGCGGGCCTATGGCCTGGGGATCGTGCTGGCGACGCAGAACCCCGTGGACCTCGACTACAAGGGTCTTTCGAACACGGGTACGTGGTTCCTGGGTCGTTTGCAGACGGAGCGTGACAAGCAGCGTGTGCTCGACGGGTTGGAGGGGGCCATGGACACCAGCGGCAAGGGCTTTGACCGGCGCGGGATCGACCGCGTGCTGTCTGGCTTGGGCAAGCGCGTGTTCCTGCTGCACAACGTTCACGAAGACGCGCCCATCGTGTTTCACACGCGCTGGGCGCTTTCCTACTTGCGCGGGCCCATGACGCGGGAAGAGTTGCGCCGCTCCATGGCCAATCATCCCCTGCGCGAGTTGGATGCTGAGGAAGAGGCCTCCCAAGCGGAAGGAGAGCCTGCGGAAGTCGACCTGGAAGCCACCGGAGTCATCGCGGATGCCGCCGACGCTTCGGACGCTGTCGCGTCGGCACTTGAGGAAGTGGCCACGGGCATCAAAGTGGATTCTACTCGGCCGAGCTTGCCGGCTGAGGTCAGGGAGCGCTTCCTTCTGCCGCGCCGCGAAGCAGCCCAGGGTACTACCCTGCTCTATCGCCCGGCCCTGGCGGGAGAGGCCAAGCTGCACTACTCGCGCGTTTCCATTGGGCTTGAGGAATGGCGCACGATCGGCGTGACCGTGCCCCTGGTAGAAAGCGAGGAGGGGCCGGACTTTGATGGACTGAAGACGATTGATGGCGGCCTGGGTGACGGCTGGGGAGAGGAAGCCGCGGCCGCATCTTCCTTTGGCAAGTGCCCCGATCAGGTGACCGACCGGCGCCGCTGGCGAAGTTGGGCTAAGGAGCTCGAGGCGGTTCTCTATCGCGAACGTCCGGCGACGATCTGGCGTGCGAAGAAGCCCAAACTCGCCTCCAACTACGGCGAAGTCCGCGGGCTCTTCGAGGAGCGCCTGGCGGAACTCTTGCGCCAGGAATTACGCGAAGACGCGGACCGACTCAAGCAGCGCTTCGAGTCCAAAATGGAAACGCAACGGGACCGCATTCGCCGCGCAGAGGAAAAAGTCGCGGTGCAAGAGCAGCAGTACAGCGCGCGTTCCCGCCGTTCGTGGATCGATGTGGGCACGACGATCTTTAGCGCCCTCTTTAGCCGAAGCAAAGCCTCCAGCAGCAACGCCCGTCGCGCAGGATCTGCGGCGAAGGCTATGGACCAAGCCGCCAAGGAAAAGGAAGACGTCGCCCGCGCCGAGTCGGAACTCGATGTGCAGCGGGAGAAGCTGCGCGATCTAGAGGCAGATCTAGAACAGGAACTCCGCGACGCCGAAGATCAAAACTCCATGGATCGCGTGCCCATCGAGGAACTGGTCATCTCCCCTCGAAAGAGCGATCTAGACTTCGGCCAACTCACGCTCCTGTGGGTTCCCTACGCGATCGATCATGACGGCAAGGCCCAGTCGCTCCTGTAGTCGCTGGCGAGGCTGGGGGCAGGGCAGGATTTGGGTCAGGAACTCTTTAATCTGTTCTCCAGTTGAGGGGGCGACAGACGCGCATGCGGAACTGGAACATGGTCCTTCGCCACGCGCGCGCACCTCAAGCGGTAGAATCCCGTAGCGTGGCCCATCCCGTAGAGCAGCGCAGGTCGCTGCCCGAGGGATTAAACAGTCACTCCCCTCCCCGTAATCCCGCCGAAGCCCCCCCCAGCCTACGCATCACACCTATGTTCATCACGCTTCCGCCGCTTCCGAATCCCGCCGTTCAAGAGTCGGTTCAGGACTCCCCCTTTGACGAGACGGAGCTTGGTGAAACACTTGTGGTCGCGCCCCGGGCCGATGCAACTGTCACGACGAGTGCGGCTAAGGTGACCGTGATTGACGGTGACGAATTGCGGCGCACGGGCGAGCGCTCCTTGCCCCGGGCCCTCGGGCGAGCGGCTGGAGTTTGGGTGCAAGAGTCGAACCTCGGCGGCGGCGCGCCGATCGTGCGCGGGCTCTATGGGAATCAGATTCTGATCCTGGTGGACGGCGTGCGATTGAACGATTCGACCACACGCTTTGGTCCCAACCAGAGTTTGAACACCTTGGATCCGGCCATGGTGGACCGTGTGGAAGTGATTCACGGGTCCTCCGCAGTGCTCTATGGATCGGACGCGATCGGTGGTGTGATTTCCATTTGGACACGCCGTCGCATGCCGGCCGGTGAAAATGGTGACCGTGCCGTTCACGGTGTGATCGGTGGTCGCTACGACACGGCTTCCGATGGATCGCGCACCTGGATCGAGACGTCAACGGCCAACGAAACGGTCGGCGTCTTCGCCACAGCCAGCACCGAGGACTGGGGCGACCTGCGCGTCGGTGGGGGAGACACGCAAGCTTTCACGGGCTATGACAACGTGTCCTTCTTCTCCTCGGTGGATGTGGCCCTAGACGAAGCTCGCAACCTGCGCGTCACCGGCCTGCTGCACCGGGACTTCGACGTACCGCGTACCTTCAGTGTGATTCCAGGCTTCGGGCAGGACGCACCGTCCTTTGCCCAGTACGACTTTCAATTGCAGGAGCGCGAGCAGATCCTCGTGGCCCTGGATGACGCCAACGGCGGTGGCTTCGGGGACGCCATGCAATTGCGCGTCTTCGCGCGACAATACGACGAAGCGCGCGACAAGCGCCGCACCGGCAGCAACACACAGGTCTACAGTCGCACGCGCGTCGACACCCTTGGGTTCGGCGTTGATTGGACACGCGCCGTGGGAGAGGATCACTTCCTGACCTATGGCGTGGACCTCGAGAGCGACCGCGTGGACTCCTTCCAGCGTCGCACGGATCTCGGCACAAACATCCGCACGCATAGCGATGGGGACTTTGCGCCGGACGCGCGCTACACCTCCTTTGGCGTCTTCGTGCAGGACGAGTTGACCCAGTGGGAGCCGCTTTACGTGACCCTTGGGGTGCGCTTCTCCGCCTTTGACTTTGCCTTTGATGACAACGTAGGCGGACGCGAGCGTGGTGACTTCTCGAACGTGAACGCCAGTATTGAAGTGGCGCGCGACCTCTCTGACAGCTTGCGTTGGAGCGCGACCCTGGCCCAGGGCTTCCAAGCTCCGAACCTAGAAGACCTGGCGAACGACGGCGACTTCGCCGGCGGCCTCGAGGTTGCGAACCCGGACCTGGATCCGGCTAAGAGCTGGATGATCGAAACGGGACTGGAGGTCATCAAGCCGCGCTGGTCAGGCTACGCCACCGTTTTCTACACGCGCATCAACGACTTCATCGGCCGCCAGTTGACCTCTGTCGGAGATCCCGGGACTTCGGGGGACGAGACTTTCCTGCGAGTGAACGCCGGTCGTGTTGAGCTCTATGGAGTTGAGACGAGCGCACAAACGGAGCTCTTCGAAGAAGGCTCGCCCTGGATACTCGAGGGGACAGCGAACTGGGTACGCGGCCGGCAGTTCGATGGAACGATCGACCCGAACACGGGCAGAGCACCCTTGGATGGCGTGGACGCCCGGCGCATTCCGCCCCTGAATGGGCGTTTGTCGGTCGCCTGGAACAATCCCGTTGGGCGCGCCGCGGGCGATTCGCCGCGGAGGGTGGATCGAGCTGGCGTGACGTTCGTTTGGGCTGCCGAACAGGACGAACTCAACCCCGACGACATTTCCGACCCGCGCATCAACCCCGATGGAACACCGGGTTGGACCACCTGGACCATCGACCTAGCCGGAGAACTCGCGCCGGGCATCGAATGGAGCTTGTCCATGGCCAACCTCTTCGACGAGAACTACCGCAGCCACGGTTCCGGGCTCGACGCGCCCGGGCGTTCGATCATCGCGGGCTTGAGCTTCGTCTTCTAAAGCGCCGCTGCTGGCACACGACAGCTAGGGCACGAGTTCGAGGATGATCGGCACTCCACGGCCAGGGTCCTCCATCGGGTTCTCAAGCAAGAATCTGCGTGGGGAGCGCTCGTTGAACTGCACGTATACTTCGCGAACGAAGTGAGTTCCCCGCACGTCTTCTGGGATCTCTCCCAGGTCGTAGAGCTTGTTGACCGGAAACAAGGGACCCCATTCTTGGCTTCTACTGTCCTTCGCCTGCTTGATTCGTGGGAAGTCTATTCTTGCGATCTCTCCGATTTCCAGGTTGGGGCACTCGTCCCAATAGGAGCGCACGAAGTGACGCGTGTTGACCCAAGGTGCCAGCTGAGTGATTGCGGTTCGCTCACGTGAGGTCCGCTTGAAACCAGGAAAAGTCTGAACTGATGGACTCCCTGGGTCCAAGAGAATCAGCTTCATGAAGACTTGTCGACGACCGGGCATTTCGACCGAGAGACTCGCCTGGGTGTTGCCAGTTACTTCAATCACTGCTTGGTGAACAGCATGTCGACGTTCTTCCAGGATGAACGGGCGATACCTGCCGTCGGCTAGGTTCTCGAACCGAAAGCCCTTTGAACCGACAAACTCGAACGCTACCGCTTGATCGCCGCGCTTCCAGAAGTAGTTCGCCGGGGCATCGATACGCCAGAGGATGACGCCGCTTGGCATCGGCTTGCCGGTCGAGCCATCAGTCAGTTCTAGTTCCAGGGACGAAGTGCCCCTCTCCATGGGATCCGGCGGATAGTAGGGCTCGAACTGTAAGGCCAATGGCGTGTCGGGCGGCAAGCCAGCCAGTGCAAGAATCTCCTGCTTTGTACATGCCGGCGGTGTCGGGCCTTCTGTTGGTTCGGACGTGCGCGCTGCATCCGACGAGGATGTCGTAGGGCTGGACGAACGCCGCGCCCCTTCGGAGGGGTCCCGCGACTCCGGTGTCGAAGTTCGTCGGATTGCTTCGATCACGTCGTCGCTCGATAACACCTCGATCTCCCCCGCATCCCCGAGCAGCTCCTCATCACCAACTCCCGCCACCTTGGCGGCCGGGGTTTCTCCCCTGTCGCTATAGATCAAGAAGCCGACGACAAGCAACGTCAGGATCAAGAACACAGGTAGCAAGCGGGACATGGAGTTAGGCCTCGGGCCTTGTTGCATCTACTGAACCGGAATTGGGCGTGCTCCCTTAGGAGTGCCGGCCCCTAGGGTGTCATCGCAAACGGCAATACGGTGAGTCGGACTGCCTCTTCCTTCGGATTCTCAATCCAGAGTTTCCGTATCGACGACGATTCGACCGACCTGCGCTGAATGCCATGGGTTCACATTGCCCCGCATCCGTTCGGGGCACCCCTATTCCGAGCGAAGAGCTTCAGCCGGTTCGATTCGGCTCGCTCGGCTCGCTGCCGGCAGACCAGCCAAGGTCGCCGTAAACACCAGGACGGGGAAAGCGATCAACAACAGTTCCCTATTGGGTTTTGGAACGAGACGGGCTTCGGGTGTGAACTCTAGGGGTCCCAGGCCCTGGATGGCGAGCCAGCCAAGGAGCACGCCACAAACCCCGCCGATTATCGCCAGGAGCATCGTTTCGGTCAGAACTTCGAAGCGCAGTTGAGTGGCCGGTGCTCCGATCGCACGGCGCAGCCCAAGCTCCGCTGTGCGCTCGGATACGGCGATGCCGACCACATTGGCGGCCCCCAAGCATCCGAGAACCAGGGCGATTCCCGCGATCGTGAGGACCAGAAGTTGAAGGGCGAAGCTGGTGGCTTCGACCTTCTCCGCGAAGGCGAGGTTCTCCTTCACATCGAGCGCGGCCGGATCATTGGGATCGAAGGCGTAGAGAGTCCCCAGTGCATTGCGGATCTCCGCCACCGCAGCCCTTGCCTGATCGGGTTGACGCGGAGCAAAGGCGATACTCGAGACATAGCGCCCCCCCGAATCGCCCATCTCCATGGCCGTGGGGTAGGGCACAAAGATCGAATAGGCGAAGCTCGCGCTACTCTCGTAAACACCGATGATTTTGAAGCGCTGCAGCCTGACGTCGATTGACTCTCCGATCGCTTCACGCTCTTCGAAGAGCCCCTCCGCCAGTGGCAAGGAGATCAAGGCGACCTCCGAACCGAGCACTTCTTCTTCCTTCGAAAACCAACGGCCTTCGACAATGCTGAGATCGGTGACCTTCGCGTACTCATAACCCACGCCGGAAATCCTGGCCCAGGGCCAAGAGCGATCGGCGGCATAGACCGGGCCACCGCGGCCGGGGCTGTAGGTCGGGGCAATACCGGACAAGGAAGGTGCCGCTTCACGGATTTGCGGCAGATCGGCATAGCGAATGCGAATTGCGCGCCCGCCGCGATTGCCGCCCCCGCTGCCGCGCGAACGTCGCGGCTCTACGGTCATCTCCTTGCTGCCCATGCTGCGCAGAATGGAAGCGGTCGCTTCCGGCACGCCCGTGGAATAGGACAGCATCACGAACAACACCGCCATGCCGAAGGCCACGCTGGACATGGTCAGCACCGAGCGCAGGGGGTTGGTGAGCAGACTGCCCAGGGCCTCGCCTAGGACAGCTCGACCTACACTGATACGGGCGGGGCGCTTCACATCCCACCACTTCGAAGGGCGTTCGACGGCGACATGCGGGTCGCACGATAGGCCGGCCAGATTGCAGCGCCCAGGCTGGCGAACAAGAGCAGGATGCCCGGCAGCCAAGCGGCGCCCAACTCCGGTCGCGGCGCGGCAAAGCCCTCGGGTAAATCGACCATGCCCATCAGTTCGATGCCACCGATCCCTAGAACAAAGCCAAGCAGGCCGGAGGCGAAGCAGACGGTCGAAGCTTCGAGGAAGACCTGGGTGAAGATCCAACGCCGCTTGCAGCCCAGGGCGCGACGCAGACCGAATTCAAAGGTGCGTGCGGTGACCGACATGAGGACAACATTGGCCACGCCGATCGCACCCAAGAGCAGGATCAAGAGCCCAACCGCGCCGAGAAAGACCTCTAGTCCGCCGAAGACCTGATCGATGCGTTGCTTGCGCTCGAAGGCATCGAAGTAGGGGACCAGGGTGTTCTTCTCGTCCGGGTCAAAGCCGTGGCGCTCCGCCAACACGTGGCGCACTTCAGCCAGAGCCGCCTCGCGATCGACGTCATCGCGCGGCTGCAGGACGAAGAATTGAAAGTCCCGGGGGGACATGCGCTCCCAGGTTGTGAAGGGCAGGAAGACCACAATTCGGTGGCTGGTATAAATCTCGTCCCCCGCTAGCTCTTCCTCCCCGACAGTGCCCACGACCTTAACCTTGCGGAAGATGGTGTCCTCGCCCGCCGCGCGACTGAAAACCAGCTCGATCGTCTCACCCACCGCAGGCGCATCACCGAACAGCTCTTCGCGCACTGCGGGACCGAGTACACACACGGGCAGCGCCGCTTCGAGATCGTACTCGTCAATCCAACGGCCCTCTTCGATGGGCACGTTCACAATGTCGGCGTACTGGGGTTCGACTCCAACGCAAACGACGCGGGTCAGGTTCTTGCCCCGATAGGCCTGCATGAACCAGTTGTTGGCCTTGGGGGATATTCCCGCTAAGGAAGGAGCGCCGGTCTTGATCGCTTCGATGTCATCGCCGTCGATGCGCACGAACCCGCTGCGCAGATCTCCGCGCGTGGCCGTCGAGCGGTTGACGCGCAAGAGCATGAAGGAATCCCCCAGAGCCTCTAGGGAACCGCGTTGATTGGCCTCAAAGCCGCGTCCCACGGCGACCAGCACGAAGACCGAAGCCACACCCCATGCGATCCCAGCAGCCATGGGAGCCGTCCGGCGGGCTTCGCCCCAAACGGAGGTCAAGCTCTCCCAAACAAGATCCCAAAACCTCATCGAACGCGTCCGCCGCGTCTCCGAAGGGCGTCACGTTGATCCATCTTTGAGTGCCTGACCACGATTAGCGCAGGGCGATGGGCATCAGAATGCGGTCGCCAGCGGCGAGGCCCTCGCGAACCTCTGTCATCAATCCATCGCTGAGACCTG
This sequence comes from Planctomycetota bacterium, assembly GCA_047618505.1. GTDB lineage: Bacteria > Planctomycetota > UBA1135 > UBA1135 > JBLHLB01. The sequence continues at coordinate 673 of JBLHLB010000021.1, read as the reverse complement.
GCACGATTTCCACCGACTCCACACTGACGTTCTCGCCTTCCCCGACGACACGCTCGACAAACCATTTGCCGCTGGCCCCCATTCGCATGGCGATCTGCGGCAGGCTCGGCACGGCGTCGCGGCGATCGATGACCAACTTCGCGTCCGCTGTCATGTCCGGACGCAGGAGGCGGTCGGGATCCTTGACAGAAACCTCCACCTCGAAGGTCACGATCCCGTTGGCATCCAGTGATCCAGCCGGTGCGATCTGACGCACGGATCCCTCCAGGGTCAGGCCCCGGAAAGCGTCCACGACGATGACAGCAGGCATACCCTCGTGAATGCGACCCAAGTCGACTTCATCGACACGTGCCTCGATGTACATTTCCGACAGATCGCCGAGGGTCATAATCTGGGTGGCGTTGCCCCCCGCGGCCAAGATCGAAGAAACACCATCCCCGACTTCCTTGTCACGCACCAGCACGATTCCGTCGATGGGCGAGAGGATGGTGGCTTCCCGTAGAGCCGTGGCGCTGCGCTCCTGGGAGGCTTCGGCCGAAGTGACCTGGGCTTCCGCTTCGGTGACCGAAGCCTCGAGTCCCGGCATACTGGCTTGCACCTGACGCACGCGGAATTCCGCGTTGGCCAAGGCGCGCTCGGCGTCGTCGCGCTCGCGCACGGAAACATCCCCTTG
>JBLHLB010000020.1:0-26735 GCA_047618505.1 Planctomycetota bacterium | reverse complement strand
ACCCCGGCGAACTGGCCGTAGCCAGCTCCCACTCTTGTGCTACGTCCGGCCTCTCGCTCAAGGCGAGGGGCGGGCGTGTCCTGAGATGAATCACCCCCGGATCGCCCGTTGGTATTTCGAGAAGGCATCGCGCTTCGCGCCGTGGGCTTGTGCCCCCGGCTCGTCTTTAGGCGCAACAGTCTGTTGACCGTCCTGACCAAGGTCAACCCGCGCCCCCGCTGAAATATTTAGAGAGGTCAAAACCAGCCCGCTGCTGGGGGGCCGTGGCCCAAAAAGTTCGGGGGCCCAGAGCGGGATCCTGGACCCCACATCTGGTCGCCTGGGGGCGGAGGGGGTAGCATGCTTGCCAAATTCCCAGGGGAGCCGAACCGGCCCCCAGCCCTCGCGAAGCGCACCCCGCGCCCTCCCGAGCCCCCTCTCCATCCAGACCCTTCGAGAACCCGTGGAACGCACGCTCGTCCTCCTCAAGCCCGACTCCGTCCAGCGCGGCCTGATCGGCACCATCATCTCCCGCTTCGAGTCAAAGGGCCTAAAGATTGTCGGCCTCAAGATGCGTCAGTTCCCCCGCGAGCTGCTGGAGAAGCACTACGAAGTTCACAGCGAGCGCCCCTTCTACCCGGCCTTGGTCGACTTCATGTCCTCCAGTCCGGTTGTGGCGATCGCCCTCGAGGGCAAGGACGCCATCGAGACCACGCGCAATCTGATGGGCGCCACCAACGCCGCCAAGGCTGCGCCGGGCACCATCCGAGGTGATCTCGGCATGTCCTTCTCTAACAACCTCGTTCACGGTTCCGACGGTGCCGACACAGCCCAGTTCGAACTTGGCCTCTGGTTCCCCGACAGCGCTGAATTGTGTGATTGGACCCCGTCAAACGACGCCTGGGTCTATAGCGACGAAGAGCGCTAGGAGCACATCTCCACCTTGCGATTGACCGGTCTACACATCGGCGAGTTGATCGCCGAGATCGCCCCTCTGCTCCTGGGCGGTCAGATTCGCGAGGTGCAGCCGGTCCCCCCGCGGGACCTGCTGCTCATTGTTGGAGAGCCCGAAGACACCGGCGAGGGGCGCGTCCGTCGCCTACGTATCGCGAGCTCACCGGACGCGCCGCGCCTGCATCTGCAGGTCGGCCGCGTCCACAAACACGACGGCGCCCTAGGTCCCTTCTACCGGTCGTTGGATGAGGCCTTGGCCGGCGCGCGCCTGGTGGCTGTGGAACAGGTCGGTGGCGATCGAATCGTGCGCTTGGACTTCGCCGCTGGCCCCCCGGTCAGCGGTCTGAAATTGGCCCAGAACGATCCCCGCTCTCTCCTGGCGGAACTCACCGGACGCCACGCGAACATGGTCCTCTTGGATAGGGACGGACGAGTCTTGATCTCCCTGGTGGAGCCCAAACCCGGCTCCCGGGCGGCCGAGCGCTCTGCCCCTGGCCAGATCTGGCAAGCTCCTCCCGGTCGTCCAGCGTCCCCGGAGACTGCTTCCGAAGAGAAGGGGGAAGCCACTCTCGAGGAGAGTTTCCCAGTGCCGGGCGCGCCCGAGACCTCCAGGGGGATCGCTGATTTGGCGCCCCTATCCTGGCGCATCGAGGCTTCACTGGGCGCCCTGGCCGATGAAGCCTGGACCAACGGCCTACGCCGGGACCTCACCCAGCGCTTGGAGCGGCGTCTCAAGAATGCACGCAGTAATCTGCGCGGTCTGGAGGAGCGCGAACGTCAATCGGGCCGGGTGGAACGCGAGCGCCAGGACGGTGATCTGCTCAAGTCCGCCTTGGCTCGTTTCCGTCGCGGCGATGCCCAGATCGAGCTGGAGGACTACTTCAGCGACGGTACACCCCTGCGCCGCATCGCCCTCGATCCGAAACTTAGCCCCAAGGAAAACGTCGCCCGCATCTTCGCCCGCGTCAAGAAGCTCGAACGCCAGAGCGCAAAGCTGCCCCAGGAAATCGGGCTAGCCGAGGAGAAGGTCAAGGGCCTTGAAGCCCTGCTCCTGCGTGCCGGCAATGAGGATCCCGAGGCGCTGGACTCCGAGGCCGTGTCCGGCGGTTGGCTTAAGCAACGCCAGGAAAAGGCCCCCAAGGAACGCCGCAAGGCTCCTGAGGCGCGCCTGCCCTACCTGGTCTTCCGCGGCCTCGGTGGCGGTGAGATCCGCGTCGGGCGCAACGCCAGGGACAACGACCGCCTAACTTTCAAGGAATCCCGGGGCAACGACCTCTGGATCCACACGGCCGACTGCCCCGGCAGCCACGTGGTCATTCGCCTCGAGCGAGGGGCCGAAGCACACCCCGAAGATCTCCTGGATGCCGCCCACCTGGCGATCCACTACTCACCGGTCCGGGGCACGAACTCTAGCTCTGTGCACATCGCACACTGCAAGGACATCAAGAAGCCCCGCAGGGCCCCAGCCGGCCTGGTAACCCTCTCCAGCGGCAAGGTTCGCAAGATCCGTGTCGAGCAGGAGCGCCTGGAGCGGCTCCTGGACACCCGCAAGTAGCCCTTCTTGTTCGTTTGACACCCCGCGTAGTCGCCCCGGGGGATGCCGGGTAGGATCGGCAGTCCACGGAACGACTCCGCCGCCACTCTCCTCCGATTCACCATGCAATCGCGCCACCTAGACTTCACCTCCTCCCGTCGACCCGCAGCCCGCTACTCAGCGGCAGGGTCCCTCGGCAAGAGAGCCCTCGGCATCCTTTCCATGGGTTGCGTGCTCTTTGCCAGCGGCGGTTGCCTGGGCAAGGACAAGACACCAGAGCTGACGGACAAGGAGAAAGTCGAGCTCTACTCGGAGACCGCTAGTTTCCTCTACGAGGATAGCTCTTTCGTGCGGGCGCAGGACCAAGCGGTCAAGGTGCTGGAAGTCGATCCGGAGAACCTCGCCATGCGTCGCATGATCGGATGGATCCGCCTGCGCTCGGGCGCTCCGCGCGACCTAGATATCGCCGAGGACTTCTTCCGGCGGTTGGTGCGCGACGGAGATGATCACGCCGCAACGGTCCAGGGTCTGGCAACGGTTTGCGAACGTCTGGGGCTTGGGTACGAAGAGACTGCGCGCAGCTACGAGACAGGCGCCCGCGAAATAGAAGAGGGCGACGATCGCGAAGCACTGGTGGAAGACACCCACACCATGGCGTTGAAATACTGGCACGAAGCGGAGACTCTGTATCAGTCCACGCTCACTGAAGGCGAAGGCAGTACTCGCTCAAAGAATGGTCTGCAGCGCGTTTACGCGTACCTAGGTAAGTACGACGAGAGTTTGGAGATGGTGTCTCAAGTGCTGGAAGAAGCGGGACTGGAACTCGCCAACTGGCGCCGCATGTTGACGAACTCCAACATAGGTGAGAAGGACGAGGTCCTGTTCCGAACCAACGAGAAAGCAGCCATCCAATTGCTGCACAACACGCACCTCTTTGCGGCCGACCTGCTCTACCAGCAGAACCGCTACGCCGACGCCCTTTCAAACGTCGAGTCGGCACTACTGCTCGACTCCACGGACGCCGAGCTGTACTCCCTGCGCGCACAGCTGCGCTCCAAGACCGGCGACTACGCCGGCGCGATTGAGGACATCGACATTTACCTCAGGCGCTCTGATACTCCCCTGGACCATCCGGATGTGCGCCGCGCCTTTGACATACGGGCGAACTGCGAAGCCTCCCTTGCGCGCACAGCCGACAGTGGCCAATAGATAAACAGTGGCCAATAGCTAAACAGTGGCCAATCGCGCGCGGGGACCGCTATTGAATCGAGGCTGCTAGCAGCCTGCCCGAAAGACAACAGCTCTCCGCTCGGGCCCATGCTTGGCCCCACGAATCGCCTGGCTGCGTTGCCTGAACCACCCCTGCCAGAACCACTCGTGCAGGTACAAATACAGCTACGTGGGGAACCTGTCGCCTTGCCAGGCGATCCCGGGAGACCAATCGGGAAGCTACTGTTTTTAAACGGACGACTAGCGCGCCGGGAAACTCGCCAACGTTTGGCCCTGCCCCTGGCGAATCCTTAGGACGCCATCACTACGGCTCGAATCGACCCAAAGGGGTGCGGCCTCCGATAGCTCCTGAATATCGCGTGCTGTCAGGGGCACCAACCCGGCTGGAATGGCGTCCGCGGGCAATCCAACGGTTCCAACACTGGCCAGGGTCGTGGCATCTCCTCCGGGCACGACTGCAGCGCCATTCGGAAGCTGGTCTTCTGAATCGGCGACCGCGGGGTTGGGCTGATTTGGTCCCCCGATGGGCTGTTCCGAACTCCAGGGCTTGAACAGAAAGAGAAGCGTCGCGGCTACCGCCACAAGGCCAGCATAACGTGCCGGACGAGCGAGGAGCCGCAACCGACCCGCAGTCCGGGAGCGGGGGTCCCTCGCTTGGTGATCCTCTAATCGCGGAATGAGCGGATTGACACCGGCCCCCATGGCCGCCGCAATCCCTGGCCATAGGCTCGGCTCCTTCCACTGCTCCGCGCCGAGGGAGAGTCCCTCTAGGAGAACGTCGCGAACCCGCGCCGCCTCGGCCGTGAGGTCCGCACAGGGATCACACTCCGCCAGGTGCGCCACGAGAAGATCCATGATCTCCGGCTCTAGGTCACCGCCGACCACCAGGGGAATCTCCCCTTGGTAGTCTTCGCAAGAGAGTGGTGCGTTGAATTGATCTCGATGTTCCATGACCGTTGGTTCCTACTGAGACTGGCCCGACTTGGATTGGCCCAAACTGGAGGCGGATGAGCCAGTTGCCTCGGTCGTCCGAAGCTCCGCGGCAGCCCCGCTCTTGTCGCTCATTACCGCGCGGTGGCGACGTTCCCATTCGTCCTGGAAGAGCTTGCGTCCACGGTGTAGCCGCCAGCGAACGGTCACCTGCGTCGCCCCCACAATGTCCGAGATGTCCTTGCACGGCAGGCCTTCCAGTTCGCGCAGGAGCAGGACCGAGCTGAAGTGCTCGGGCAGGGACTCGATGCAGTCACGTACAAGGCCCGCGGTCTCTTCGCTTTCTAAACGGGCCGAAGGCCGCGGTGCATCCTCATCCTCAAGTTCAAAGGGGGGCGCATCCTCTCCCCCCCCCAGCTGCCCCGTCGATAACACCGGCCGCTTCTTGCGTAGGTGGTCAATCGAGAGGTTGGTCACAATGCGGTACAGCCATGTCGTGAATTCGTGCTTGAAGTCAAATCGCTCCAGGCTCTTGAAGACCCGCAGGAAGCCATCCTGGGCGATATCGCGGGCATCCTCGCGATTGCCAACCAGACCCCAGGCAACGCGCATTGCACGGGCTTCATGCCGCGAGACAAGCCTGGCAAAGGCATCTTGGTCTCCAGCCTGAGCATTGCGTATCAACTCGTGATCCCTGGCCTTCTCCCGCGCACGCAGATCCCCAGGCGGATTGTCGTTGGGCGTTTGGTCCGGGCGAGGCATGACGGCAAGGGCATCCGGCACAGCGATCTGTGCCATGGAGGTCACCCGGGGGCAACCCTGGGGGCCAAGTTCAGAATGGCCCAAGCGTGAGCGCGGCTCTCTGGGCTTCTGAAGCCTGGACCGGGTGGACGGGCTTTGAACGGTGGATGCTTGTGAACGGACCATAGGATCTGGAGACGCCAGGTCCTACGGTCCCCTTCGGCTGCCGTTGGCATCCGGGAAGATTATCTGCACATTCATGTGAGGCAGCCGCCCGAGTTCATGCCGCGCAGCGCCCGAGGGGGGAATTAATTTCCCCTGGCTTGCCCTTGCCGGGGCCGGATGCGGGGCCGGATGCGGGGCCTGCCCGGGCATGGGGTCGTCTAGGCCACCGGAAAGCGGCCTTCGATAGCCGCCATGCGCCGGTACTTCTCTCGCCGCTGACGCAGCAACTCGTCCACGGGCAGCTTTTCAAGCTCATCGAGTTGGCGGGTCATGACCTGCAGGAATTCCGTCATGGCACCCTCTTGATCGCGATGAGCTCCGCCCAGGGGCTCCTTGATGATCCCGTCAATGACCCCCAAGCCATCCAGATCCGCAGAGGTCAGGCGCAACGCTTCGGCGGCTTCCGGAGATCGCTCTCCGTTCTTCCAGAGGATTGCAGCGCAACCCTCGGGACTGATCACAGAGTAGTAGGCGTGCTCCAGCATCAGAACGCGATCGCCGATGCCGATGCCCAGGGCACCGCCTGAGCCACCTTCGCCGATGATCACAACGATGATCGGAACCTCAAGGGTGAACATCGCCTGAATATTCTCGGCAATGGCCATGGCCTGGCCGCGCTCCTCTGCACCGATGCCGGGGTAGGCGCCGGGGGTGTTCACGAGGGAGATGATCGGGATTCCGAGCTTGGCCGCCAACTTCATCTTGCGCAGCGCCTTGCGGTAGCCCTCCGGATGGGCGCAACCGAAATTACAATCCAAGCGCTCCTTGGTTGTGCGGCCCTTACGGTGCCCCACCATCAGTACGCGGCGCCCGCAAAAGATGCCGAGACCTGTGACGATTGCTCGATCATCCCCGAAGGTCCGATCACCGTGGAGCTCGATGAAATCGCTAAAGCAATAGGCAATGTAATCCGTCGCCACGGGGCGCTGGGGGTGGCGTGCGACGTTAACGCGCTGCCAAGGGGTCAACTCGTCGTAGACCTTGCGCAGTTTTTCTTCGCGCTCTTCACGCCTACTCTTGATCTCGCTAGCGAGGTCAAGATTGGTCGACTCGGCCAGGGCCTCCAGCTCCGCGATCGTTTCTTCGATCTCTCGGATGGGGCGTTCGAAGGCAAGTCCGCCGCCGGCGTCGTTGCTTGATGTGGGCTTGTCGCTCAAGAGGGCACAGAGTGACTGAATGAATTGGGACGCAACCTGTTGGTGAGACACGGTTGCAGGTGAGACACGATGGCAGATTCAACACTGCCGTAGGCCGAATTCGCACTCCTATTCGGGGAGCAAGGGCCATCATGTGGGGCCGGACTTCGGCCAGGGGCGGTCATGCTCGCGGATCAGGCGCCCGAGCGCAACAGGCCGCCGCCCCCATCCTTTACTGCAATCCCCCAGGGCCGTTGGAGGCCCGATTTGGGACTCCCAGGGTCCTGGCGCCACAGCGCACCTCCCCTGGGACAGCCGGAGGGCCCTGCATCTGGAAAGTCGCACACAGGAGCGACCTGCAGCGCCTCCTCACTTCTTGCGCTGGCCCGCGCCCGTTATCCTGATCCCCCCCCGACGTGGAAAGAATCCAAAGGGGGCCACGACTCCACCTCCCCCGTTCAGCGACCCTCCGTTGAGAATGACCCCCTCCCCCGAGTTCCCAGGCAATTCCGCCGTGACAGACACAGTGACAAGTGAGAGCACTGGCTCCCCCAGCAGCTCATTGACCCCTGGCGCCAGCGCCAACTCCTGGCCCAAGGCCTGGCGCGTGGAAGTTCTCCGCCGCCCCGACCTTGATGACCCCCGGGGGGAGCACGCGCTCCAGGCCCTCGGTGAGCTGGGCGTTACGGGGGCCGAAGGACTGCGTGTCGGCGTGGGATACCTGCTTTCACCCGAGTACGACGAAGCCACAGTGCGGCGCATCGCAGCTGGACTGTTGTGCGATCCGGTCGTCCAGAGCTTCCGAATTGGCGCACCGGGGCAGCCCCTCGATCCGCCCAGCAGCGCGCGTCACCGCGTCTTGGTGCAACGCCGTCCCGGTGTAATGGATCCCATCGCTACGACGGTGGATGAATTGCTTGTCAAACAGGGCCTGGTCCCGGACAGCGGTCAACCGGGGGTGGGGACCTACAGCGCCTGGGAATTTGGGAGTGAGCTTTCCTCCGCTGACTTGGCCCTGGCCGCATCCAAGGTACTTGCAAACGAGACGATTGAAGTCGTCCGCATTGACCGTGAGGAATTGCCCTACGGCACGCCCTTCCCGACATCTTCCCGTGGACGCGTGGAGATCAAATTCCTGGGAGCTGATGACAACGAGTTGGAACGGCTCTCGAAGGAGGGCCAACTCAGCCTAACTCTGATCGAGATGTTGGCCGTCCAGGCACACTTCAAGGACCTCGGGCGCGAGCCTTCGGCCTGCGAACTGGAAACCGTTGCGCAGACCTGGAGCGAGCACTGCAAGCACAAGACGCTAACCGGAATCATTGAATTCGAAGGCCCCGATGGGAACGTCGAGCTGATCGACAACCTGCTCAAGTCCACAATCGCAAAGGCAACGCACACCTTGGATCGACCTTGGTGTCTGAGCGTCTTTGTCGACAACGCCGGCATCATCGAGTTTGACCAGGGCCAAGCCTTGGCCATCAAGGTTGAGACCCACAACCATCCCAGCGCCATCGATCCCTACGGCGGAGCTGGAACCGGTATCGGCGGGGTGATCCGCGACCTGCTCGGCGCGGGACTCGGTGCCTTGCCCATCGCAAACACAGACTGCTTCTTCGTGGGCCCCATGGACTTGCCCCGTGAAGCGGTGCCAAAGGGATCGATGCACCCGCGTCGCATCCTTCGGGGCGTTGTCGACGGCGTGCGTGACTACGGCAACCGTATGGGCATCCCCACGGTTTCCGGCGGCGTGTGGTTTGACGAGGGCTACACATCAAACCCCTTGGTCTACGCGGGAACCATTGGATTGCTGCCTTCTTCAATGGCTCAAAAGGATGTGCAGCCGGGTGACGTTATCGTCGCCGCAGGAGGACGTACGGGTCGCGACGGAATCCACGGGGCGACCTTCTCCTCGATTGAACTCTCTGAGGAATCCGAGGAGATCTCCGGTGCCTCAGTACAGATCGGTGATCCGATCACCGAGAAACGCGTGCAGGATTGCTTGCTGCAAGCGCGCGACCTGGGCCTCTACCGCGGCATCACCGACTGCGGCGCCGGTGGATTCAGTTCCGCCGTCGGCGAGATGGGCGAGCACACGGGCTGCGAAGTGGAGCTTGACCAAGTGCCGCTCAAGTACGCCGGACTCTCCTCACACGAGATTTGGATCAGTGAAGCCCAGGAACGCATGGTGATGGCCGTGCCGCCCGAAAAGGTCGAGCAACTCCTGGCAGTCTTTGCCGCCGAAGATGTCGAGGCAACGGTCATCGGAACTTTTACCGACAGCGGGCAGTTAGTGGTCAAGGACGGCGGTGAAGTCGTCGCGGATCTCTCCATGTCATTCCTACACGACGGTACGCCGCGCCCCACGCGCAAAGCCGTCTGGCGCGCGCCGGATCTGCCGGACCCCGGTTGCCCGCGCAGCGACGACTTCGAAGCGGTGCTGCTGGCGCTCCTTTGCTCGCCCAACATCGCCAGCAAGGAGTGGATCGTGCGCCAGTACGACCACGAAGTTCAGGGCACGTCGGTGGTCAAGCCATTGGTGGGCGTCAAGGGCGATGGCCCCGGTGATGCCGCCGTGATCAAGCCCCTGGCCACATCCAACAAGGGCGCGGCAATCGCCTGCGGCGCCAACCCTAAGTATGGAGTCTTGGATCCCTATGCCATGACCGCTGCTGCCATCGATGAAGCGCTACGCAACGTCACCGCCGTGGGCGCCGATCCGGATCAAGCGGCCATCCTCGACAATTTCTCCTGGGGCAACTGCGACAAGCCAGATCGTCTCGGTTCCCTTGTGCTCGCCTCCAAGGCTTGCCACGACGCGGCCATGGCCTACCGCACGCCTTTCGTTTCCGGGAAGGACTCGCTCAACAACGAGTACCGCGTGGGGGATCGCACACTTTCGATCCCCCCTACCATGCTGATCACCGCCTTAGCAATCGTGCCCGAGGTCGGCCAATCAGTCACAATGGACCTGAAGCGAGCCGGCAACCGACTGTACTTGGTTGGTGCCACGGATCAGGAGCTGGGCGGTTCTCACTACCTGGCCCACCTCGGCCTTGCGGGCGGGCGAGTCCCGACACCGGATCTGGAGTCCGCGCCGGCGCTGCTCCGGCTCCTTCATGAGGCCATGCGCAACGAGCTCGTGGCGAGTTGTCACGACCTATCCGAAGGCGGTCTCGCCACGGCAGCCGCTGAGATGGCCTTTGCCGGTGAACTTGGCGCGACCATCGAACTGGCCCAGATTCCTATCAAAGACGGTGCCGACGAAGCCTGCAACGGCGACGCGATGCGACTCTTCTCCGAGACCTGCACACGCTTCCTCGTGGAGGTTTCCGAGGACAAAGCCGACACCTTCGAAGCTGTCCTGGCGGAGATGCCCTGCGCCGCCGTCGGTCACGTGGTAGCGGACCAGGTCCTGACCATTCATGGCGTCGATGGCGCGCCGCTCATCAAGCTCCCCCTCACCGAATTGCGCAGCGCTCACCAGGGCGGTTTTCAAGGATGACTGACTCAATCGCAAACGCCATCGTCCTGCGCACCGCGGGGACGAACTGTGACCAAGAGACCGTGCAGGCCCTCGAGCTTGCGGGAGCCAGCGCTACGCGTGTGCACCTCAACGCCCTCGTAAAGGATCCCGGCATGTTGTCGGATTCGCAGATCCTGATCCTGGCCGGCGGCTTCAGCTACGGCGATTATATCGCTGCGGGCCGCGTCCTCGGGGCGCTCCTCCAACACCGACTCTTCGACAACCTGCAGCGCTTCATTTCCGACGGTGGACACATCGTCGGCATCTGCAATGGCTTCCAAGTTCTTGTGGAACTCGGGCTGTTCCAACCGGATCGGCCTGCCTCCGAGCGCAGCATGTCCCTGACGGACAACGCCTCCTCCAAATTCGAATGTCGCTGGGTGACCCTGCGTTCCGAGGAGAGTAACGCAACTTGGCTGCCGGCGGGAAGACTGATGCCGGTGCCCGTTGCCCACGCGGAGGGGCGCTTGGTCCTGCGCAATGAAGACGCCCTGGCGGAACTTCGCGAGTCCGGGCAAATAGCTCTGACCTATGTCACCCCCGAGGGTGGCCCCGCGGTCTATCCGGAGGACCCCAATGGTTCGGCCGCCAGCATCGCTGGGCTTTCTGACCCGAGCGGTCGCGTGCTGGGTCTTATGCCGCACCCCGAGCGCAATCTCAGCCCCTGGCAACATCCGCGTTGGACGCGAATGGAGGCCCGTGAAGAGGGCGAAGGATTGTCCTTCTTCCGCGGGCTTGTACAGGCTGCGGCCCAAGTCTTAGCCTAAGCGTTCACCCCTCCCACCCGACCCGCAACCCATCTCGATTCATCGCATGGCATCCTCGACCGTTTCCGGGAAGAAACGCCATTCCCGTGTACTGCTCGTGAGCTGTGCACTTCTGTTGATACTGCCCAGCTGTGCCCTTGCGGTCCTGGGTGCAGGCGCCGGGGCTGGCTATGTGATCAAGCGCGAGCTTGACAAGGAAGGCGCCCTCGAAGCCGAAGTGCGCGAAGATGTCGATGCGGTTTGGCTGGCGACCATCGAAAGCCTGGACATCCTGCACGACATCAAGACGGACGTTGTCGTGCAGGACTTCCCGCGCGAAGCCCGAGCCGTGATTGACACCCGTGATGTGACTATTGTGGTGGAAGCATACGACTTGGATCGGACCATCTTGCGGGTCCAAGCCCGTGGTCCCCTTGGCCCCGACGAGAGTGTGGCCCAGATGGTCCAGGACGACATCATTCTGCGACTGACACGGCGCAAGTAGCCTCGCTACGGGGCGACGAGCTGGGAGCGAGCGAGGGTCTGCCTCAGCTGTGGAGAAGGGGCAGCTTGCTGCGCCCCGAACTGCGATCACCCGCGACGAACTGCGCTGCGCGCTTGTTCCCGAGCGGCATCTAGGTCCTCGCGCTTACGGGAGCAGGCCGGGCATAGGCCAAAGAGCCGCAGGTCATGGTGCAAAAGGGTGTAGCCCTTTTTCTTGGCCGCCAAGACTTGGAGCTCTTCGATCTTCTCTTCAAAGAACTCCTCGATACGACCGCACTCGACACACAGCAGGTGGTCATGATGGCGGTGACCGAGGACGTGCTCAAAGACCGTTTCTCCCCCGCCGACGTCGAGGGATTCCAGGAAGCCACCCTCCACCAGAAGCGCCAGGGTTCGGTAGACCGTCGCACGAGAAACCGAAGACCCCTCCTCTTCGCGCAACCAGTTGTAGAGCGTCTCTGCGGAAAAATGCTCGTGCGTCGCGAAGGCACGATCAAATATGCGATCGCGCTGGGAGGTCAGCTTGAGACTGCGCTCCCGAAGGAATTCCCCGTAGCGCTTCTTGATGGCGGTCAGCTTCAATTCAAAAGACCCGCGTTGTCCGCGGAGACCAGATCCTAGGGCCCTGGCGGTCTGACTCCTAGTTTGCGTCGGGTTTTGCGGTTCCCTGAACGCTCCCCCGGCAGGCAGGGGGGTAGAACCGCTGGAGATGGCGCGGGGGGATTCCCGCCCGCCAAAGGTGCGTGAGGGTCCAATTTCGCACCGTGGTCCAAAGCGCCCCTTCGCGTTGCCAACGCCGTGGCGAAACCCCGATACGTGCACCTTCGGGGATTAGCACCCGGGTCCTCTGCCGCAGGCGCTTGGAGAGGTCTAGGTCTTCGAAGAGAGGTTGCCGGGAAAATCCACCGATGGCGTCATAGGTCGAGCGGCGCAGCGCTAGGCCAGAATCCCCATAGACCCAACCACGCCGTGCGCGTCGATCTGCAGTGCGCTCCACCAGGCGATAGAAACGCCCGTCGGCATCGATCACCTGGGCGAAGGAGCAGGCCTCGATCGCTGGGTCCTGAAGAGCGACTCGCAAACTGCGAAGCGCGCCGGGATAGGGCAGGGCATCCGCATGCAGGAAGATCAGAATCTCGCACCTCGCCCGGGCGGCGCCGGCCGCCAACTGATGACCTCGACCACGCTCCGTGCGTACAACATCGCAGCCGCGATCCGAAGCCAACTGTCGCGTGCTGTCTCCGCTGCCGCCATCCGCCACCACGATCTGGGTAGGTCGATCCAGGGGATCTGTTGCGGAGAGTGTCGCATCGAGGAGGCGCGGCAGATTGGCCTCCTCATTCAGGGTCGGGACGATCAGGCTGAGGGCAATTCCATCAGCCGGGGCCGGCCCGGCGCCTTGCTCGCCTGTGCTCTCTTGCGATCCAGGCTTCATCTCACCCGGATTCCAGGAGCCGAAGCCCCTCTGCTTAGGAGTCCAATGGCCATCGACCTAGGAGCCCGCCCGGAAAACAGCAGTTCCCCGCTCGGATCCCCGCTTGGCCTCACGAATCGCCTGGCTGCGTTGCCAGAACCACCCGTGCAGATACAGCTGTATGGGGAACCTGTCGCCTTGCCAGGCGATCCGTGGAAACCAATCGGGAGGCTGCTGTTTTTCAACGGACTGCTAGTAGCCGTCCCGGGGACCGTAGTCGCCACCGGCCATGCCCACGATGTGATCGTCTTCGGGCATCAGGTCCTCGCGCTTGGGTCGCGGCAGGCCGATGTCCCGGCGACAGAACTTTCCGCCCCACTCAATCGCATCATAGCCTTCGTAGGCGTTCGTACGCGCCTCCTCGAGGTTTCCGCCCAGGGACGTCACACAGAGGACTCGTCCGCCGTTGGTCACGACCTTTTGGCCGATACTCTTCGTTCCACCATGGAAGACGACAACGTCCTCTAGCTTGCCAGCAGCATCCATCCCCTCGATGACGTGCCCCTTGTCGTAGGTGCCGGGATAGCCTTCACAGGCGGCGACAACACCGACGCAGGATTCGCGCTTCCAAGTGGGCGGATCAAGTCCCTCGAGCTCGCCCTTGGCGACGGCTACGAGATAGGGAAGCAGGTCCGTGTCCATGCGCCGCATGATGGCCTGGGTTTCCGGATCCCCGAAGCGACAGTTGAACTCCAGCACGCGCGGACCGCCTTCGGTGATCATCAGTCCGACAAATAGCGTGCCGCGAAATTCGATGCCCTCAACAGAGAGAGCGTGGAGAGTCTGCAGTAACACACGCTGCTCCACCTGGCGCATCAAGCGTTGATTGACGAAGGCTACGGGCGAATAGACCCCCATGCCGCCGGTGTTCTTGCCGGTGTCACCCTCGCCCACTTGCTTGTGGTCCATGACCGCCTCAAGCAAACACATGGTTTGCCCGTCAGTCATCACGTGCACCGACAGCTCGCGTCCGAGCATGAACTCTTCGATCACGATCTCGGCCCCGGCGTCACCCAGGCGCCGTTCCTCCATGATCTGGTCGACAAAGGCGCAGGCCTCTATGGCGTCCTCGCACACGAAGACCCCCTTGCCGGCTGCGAGACCATCGGCCTTGATCACCTGGGGCCAGATTTTACAGTTCTCCAGGTAGCTCTTCGCTGCACCGGCACGGTCGAAGCGACGCCAGGCAGCTGTGGGAATGCGGTGGCGATCGAGGAACTCCTTGGAGAAGACCTTCGAGCCCTCCAGGCGCGAGCCACTCGCACCGGGGCCGTAGGTGTCAATCCCCACGTCGCGCAGGCGATCGGCAATGCCTAGGACCAGGGGGTCTTCGGGACCGACGACCACTAGGCCGACGCCCTCGCTCTGGGCCAAGGCGACCAGGCCGTCGATGTCCGTTGGGGCCACCTCGACATTGCGTCCAACCTCGGCAGTTCCCGCGTTTCCGGGGGCCGTGATCACCTCCGAAACCAGGGGTGACTGTGCGATCTTCCAGGCCAACGCGTGCTCGCGTCCACCGCTTCCAACGACCAGAACCTTCATCGAGTTTTCAGAATCTTCCACGGGGATACGGCCCGTTGGGCCGTGGCAGTCTTGGGGGCTGTTGAGGTCAAGGGCTCGAATAGGTTTCCAAGTCGTGGCACGAACCGGGCGCCAACTTCGTTCCCCTATGCGGTCAGCAGGATAACCCATAGGAGCCCCACAACGCCCCCCCCAGCCAGCGTTTCGGCCCGACTCGGCTCGATCGACCGCCTACTCTTTGCTCCAGTTGCCTCCAAGCGCCTTTCGCACCTCCTGGCCACACGCTACGCTTCCCCGCCTCGGGGAGTACCTCAGTTGGCAGAGGCGCATCTTTGGGTGGTGCGTGGCGCGGGTTCGAGTCCCGCCTCCCCGACTTCCACAGGCGGCTGGCCATGGACCTCACGCTCGGTCGTGCGTCCATTACAATCAGGATCGCGATGCGACAGATGAACTTGAAAGCGGGGAGAACCCTGTGGGGGGTTGTGACCCTAGGCCTTCTCGCCTGCCTGGCCGTGAGCCTGGCCGTGAGCCTGGCATGTTCCGAGGAAGCTCTGCCCGAGGCCCGCCAGCCGGTCGATGCCCGGATCTTCGACCTCGATGGTCAGCCCGTCGATCTCTTTGCCAGCGCAGATTCCGTAGCCGAGGACAGGCCGGTCGCAACGGTCTTCATCTTTACCGCCACCGACTGCCCGATTTCCAATCGCTACGCCCCGGAGATCATTCGCATCATCGAGCTCTTTCGGCACCAGGGTGTCAACCTGCAACTCGTCTATGCCGATGCCGTCGACGACGCGGAGAAGGTCCGGCGGCACCTGGAGGAATACGCCTACCCCTGTGGGGCTTTGCTGGACCTGAAGCACGAACTGGTCACCGTCACGGGGGCAACGATCACGCCCGAGGCCGTAGTCTATGATCGGAATCAACGACTCGTCTATCGCGGACGCATCAGCGATCGCTACGTCGACTTCGGCGTCGAACGGCGGGCCTCTTCGTCCAACGATCTGGAGCGCGTCTTGACCGCCCTAGTCGATAGACAGGTGCTTGAATTTGAATCCACCAAAGCCGTCGGCTGCTTCATCCCGGAGCTTGAGTAGACCCACCATGGAACGCAGGGTTCAGCACGCAGTTCTCAGTTCCATCTGTGCCTGTGTACTCCTCTTAATCAGTGCCTGTGGGTCGGAGCCGGAATCGCCAACGACAGCGGGCGCAGGGGCCGACAGCGCCGGCGCAGATGTGGCTCCCCAGCCTTCACGCGAGGAAGCCGCAGCGCTCGAAGTACCCCAGGATCAGCCCCCCCTGGCGAACTACGTCCCGACCTGGAGTCGCGACGTTGCGCCGATCCTCTTCGACAACTGCGTCACTTGCCACCGCCCCTCCGGGGGTGCCCCCTTCCCCCTACAAACCTTCACGGACGCGCGCAGGCGAGCAAAACAGATCGCCATCGTTACGGCCTCGCGCTATATGCCGCCCTGGCCGCCGGCCCCGGGAGAACATGCTCTTTTCGGAGCGCGCCTCCTCAGCGATCGGCAGCTCGCGGTTCTTCGCACCTGGGCAGACTCAGGGCGTAGCGAGGGAGATCCTGCCGATGCACCGGAGCTTCCGACCTTCGCCGAGGGTTGGCAAATGGGCGAGCCTGATCTAGTCGTCTCTATGCCCATCGCCTTCGAGGTCCCCGCGGCCGGCGACGACATCTTCCGCAACTTCGTTCTGCCGGTCGAGATTGTTGGCACGCACTACGTCCAGGCCATGGAGATTCGGCCTGACAATCGCCTGGTCGTGCACCACGCCAGCATGGCCGCCGACCGCTCACGACAGGCACGGCGCAAGGACGCCGAAGAGGAAGGTCTTGGCTTTGGCGGGATCGAGATCTTCTCGGAAACGGATGAGCCCAACGGATTCTTCATGACCTACAAGCCGGGGACGATTTCGAATCCCGGACGCCCAGAGATGTCCTGGCGAGTGGATGGTCGCACGGATCTAGTGCTGAACGTGCACCTTCAACCCACGGGAAAACCCGAATCCCTGCGCGTTGACGTCGGCCTCTACTTCGCGCAGAGCCCTCCGACCCTGCACCCCTTCCTGTTGCGCTTGGACAACGACAGGGCAATCGACATCCCGCCTGGTGAAGCCGAATTCATTGTCACCGATGAGTTTGTCCTACCGATCGATGTCCAGGTGCTGGGGGCCTATCCCCACATGCACTTCCTCGGAAAGAACGTGGAGTGCTACGCAACGCTGCCGGACGGCTCGCGCCAGAACTTGATCGAGATCCCCACGTGGGATTTCTATTGGCAGGCCTCCTACAGTTACAAAGAGCCTGTTTTCCTGCCGGCGGGGACGAAGATCTCCATGCAGCTGACCTTCGACAATTCCGCCGACAACCCACTCAACCCCCATAGTCCGCCCCAGCGCATTCTCTCGGGCAACCGATCCGCCGACGAGATGGCGCGCCTAGCCCTGCGCGTGTTGCCCGAGGACAAGTCGGGTGCGTTCGTTCTTCAGGCGGAGATGATGCGTGCGCGCCTACGCAAGGATCCGACGAGTGCAGACTCACGCACGCGACTGGGCAACGCCCTGCGTTCCCTTGGTCAAAATGAAAGGGCCATCCGGCGCTACCGCGAGGCAGCCCAGATTAATCCTTCGGACTTTCTGTCGCGCAATAACCTCGCGGGTCTGCTCTGGGAAACGGGTCAACCCGAAGAGGCCGAACAGGAATTGCTCTCCATCCTCGAGGCGAGCCCTGACTATCTGAAGGCTCACGAAAACCTGGCCTTCATGCTTTCCGCGCGCGGGGCCCTCGACGAAGCCCAAGCGCACCTCGAACGCATGCTTGAGCTTGACTCCGAACTCGCCGACGTACACCACAAGCTTGGACGCCTGCACGCCCGCGCCAAACGCCCGAAGGAAGCCCGCACCAGCTTCCTCGCCGCCCTCCAGGTTGACCCCGCCCATATCGGCGCAACCTTCGACCTCGGCAGCCTCTTGGCCTCCCTCGGCCAGTTCAGCCAAGCCATCGAGCGCTTCGAGTACGTTCTGGTTCTGGACCCCGGCCACGATGGAGCCCGGCAGAATCTCGTGCGGGTCCGAGAGCTCGATAAATAGCGCGGGACGCCGGTCCTTGCTGCATTGTAATTCCAAGCGCATCGCAGCCACTCGCCGGCGCGCCAAGCGCTGCTGAAGGCCGCTGCGCCAAGCGCAGCTGAAGGAAGGTGTGCTAGGAGGAATCCAGCCGGTCAAGTAAACTCCGCCCCTATGCGCCCGTAGCTCAGCTGGATAGAGCTTCCGACTTCTAATCGGACGGTCACAGGTTCGAATCCTGTCGGGCGTACCATTTTGGGCTTGGGAGTGTTTGGAATGAGATTGATGGTGCTGTGGAGTGCCAAGGAGGCCTTGCCTGGAACTGATGTTCCGGTTATTCCCCAGGGGCCTACGCCCCTCATCTGCCCTCACCAGGGGCCTGCCTAGTCAAACAACCCATGCGCATTTCAAACCGTCTCTTCCTCGCCTTGCCCCTATTGGCGGCGGCCCCCCTGGCTTTCTCGGCCCAGTCTCAGGAGACCCAGTCTCAGGATACCGCGGGTCCCACCCAGGAGGAGCACGAAGAAGGTCCCCTGGAGCAGGCCATGTCGTCCATGCAACGCGGCATGCGCGCCCTTGGCCGTAGCATGCGTACCCCCGAAGGCGCGGGTCAGGCACTGAGAGCCGTTGACAGCGTGCGCACGGGACTAACAGCCGCCCTGGCTTGCGAGCCGCACTTCCCCGCGGAGATGACCGACGAAGTGGAGCAGAAGCTCTTCGTCGTGGCCTTTCGCCGCAAGCTCACGTCCACCTTGGATGCGACGCTGGAACTCCAGGAAGCACTCCTGGGTGGCAAGGCTGAACGCGCTACGGAGCTCTTCGGCATCCTGCGTGCCGCGAAGGATGCGGGCCACGAAGCATTCATCTCCGAGGAAGACGACCACTAATATCGTGTCCACTGCCCAAGGATCGCCCGCGGGCGAAGAGATCAAGCTGACCGTGCCAAAACGCCTGGCCGGTCAGCGTTTAGATGAAGTGCTGGTCGAGCTGCTGCCTTCACGCACGCGCTCCTATCACCAGAAACTCGTGCGCCGCGGGCGCGTCTGGGTCAACGGCAAGCGCGTTGTACGCTCGAACGTGCACGTGGCAAAAGGGGACGCGCTACTGCTGCTTGGTTTGGAAGCGCGCCGCGAACCAAAGAGCACAGCTCGACTGCGCATCCTGCATGAGGACGAGACGATTGCGGTGATCGACAAGCCCGCGGGTATCGTCACCCATCGCAACGACAAGATCTCCGGTGGAACCCTGGCCGATCTTGCGGTCGAACAGCTCGGGCGTCTACCGGTGACCCTAGGCGATGAGCGTCCGGGCATCGTTCACCGTTTGGATCGCGAAACCAGCGGAGTGCTCGTCATCGGGCGCACGGAAGAAGCCATGCTCCATCTCCAGGAGCAGTTTAGGTCACGGTCGGTTGAGAAGACCTATGTCGCCCTAGCCCATGGGGTTCCCACGGCGGAAGAATTCGTCCAGAGGCAGTCCCTTACGGCGGAAGAGAAGGGCGCGGACCGGCAGCGGGTGAGTACCGCGCGCGGCGCGAAGGAGGCGGAGACCACCTTCCAGGTGCGTGAACGCTTGGGCAGCGTAACCTTGATTGAATGTCACCCGCACACGGGGCGGCGTCATCAGATTCGCGTTCACCTTGCCCACGCAGGCCATCCCATCGTGGACGATCGACTCTATGAACCGGAGGGCCTGGCAAAAACGCCTGCCGGAGCGCCAAGACCAGGGCGGCACGCCCTGCACGCGGCAAGTCTCGAACTCACGCATCCCAAGACGTCCAAGCGCATGCGTTTCGAGGCCCCGCTTCCCAGGGATCTTGAGGAATTTGCGGCCTGGCTGCGGAAGCAAAGCAAAGCCTGATTCCCGGGGCTCGCCCTTCGCTAACAGCGAGCGGCGAACAGGCTCTAGTAGCGAATTAGCCCCTAGCAGTCCGTTGAAAAACAGCAGCTTCTCGGTTGGTCTCCACAAATTGCCTGGCAAGGCGTCGGGTTCTCCGCGTAGCTGTACCTACACGGGTGGTTCCGACAACGCAGCCAGGCGATTTGTGGGGGCCGAGCGAGGAGTTGCTGTTTTTCAACGGGCTGCTAGAAGCTAATCCTGTGTTGATAGCTCTGTTTGCCGGTCAGGTCGATGACCTCCCTCTTGTTGCCCAAGCCCTCAACACGCACCACGACGCGGTAGTTCGCCTGCTCCGTCTCTGACCCGACATAGCGACCCCTGGCCTTGTGGAATAGCTTGATCTGCGCTTGGTCAAGCGGTCCACCTTCGTCCACCGGCAAGGGAGCCAGGAAGACAGTCGCGTTCTCAATCGGCCGCTTCTCGGGGTTCTGCACTAGCACGCTGACGCTGCAGGAATCCTCGAGAACGATGCGTCCGATGTTCACCTCGCCGCCGGGGCGCGGATCCACGGGGCCGACGTCTTGCCTGCGGTACCCGTCCGCAAAGATTGTGAAGCGCTGGCGCGTTGGGGTTAGGCCGCTGGCGATGAAGCGGCCCTGGTCGAATTCAATCACGCCGCCCTTGAGGCCCTTGATCGACAAAGCGCCCGGTGGGCGACCGTCGAGCCCTTCCACCTTCCCACGAATGGTGAAGCGATCGCGGCGATCGCGCGGAGCGAAGGTCAGCTCGACCCACTCGTCCTGACCGGGTCGGGGATACTCGGGTTGCCTCTCGATGAGTTCCCACTGGAAGGAGCCGCCGTCGACATTCCACTCCGCTTCAAAAAGGCCTTCGAACTGAAAGCGGCCGAAGCTGTCGGTCACGGCGTTGTGGGATCGCCTGCGACCTTTGTACTGCTCTGGGCTAGGCGTCTCATTATCGATAGCGATCCGAACCGGGAGGCCCGCGATAGCCACACCGTCCTCATCTAGTGCGACGCCCGCAAGGCCTAGGGCAGATCCGAGTTCCAGGGTCACCTGAACGGCGCCCCGCTCAAGGCTGACGATCTCGCTGTCTCCGAAAAAGCCCGTGGCGCTCGCGGTAAGCTTGACCACTTTCGCCTGTAGGCCGTGCACGGTGAACGTGCCTGAATCGTCGCAGCGGGCTAGCCCTAGGAGAGAACCTCCCTTGGATTTCGCCTCACCGGTCTCATGGAAGTAAGCCACGATTGCGCCCGCAATACCCGCGCCACCTTCGTCCACCACGCGTCCGCCCAAGGACACCTCAGGTGCAAGGACAAGCCTCTCCTTCAAACGTTGTTCCCCAGGCTCCATAGCCGGAATGAGCAGCGTGCGGGCGGCTCCGCCGAAGCTCCCATCGACAGTCGGATGCAGCGCTAGGGTCAAAGGAGCGCCCGTGGGAACATCGTCAAAACGGAAGGCTCCGCCGCCGTCGGTCGCGGCCAGGGCAACTTCGGATGCAAAGGACCAATCCACCAGTTCGCGCCAGCGCAATCGATCTCGTTCGGGAAAGACAACGAGCTCCACGCCCCTGACCGGCTTGCCATTCGCATCCAGCAAGATACCCCCCAGGGATCCTCCGACATCAAGGACCAGATCCGTAACGAGAGACTCGCGACTGGTGGGCATCACGACGGTACGCCGCAGCCGATTGCCGCCGGGGAAAGTAGCCCGCAGCTCGCATTTGCCTGGCCCAAGGCCGCCAAAGGCGAAGGCACCATCAGCGTCCGAGATCGCGGTACGGCCCTCCCCATCTATCGCGTTCGGCGGCATCCCGGGGGCGAATGTTTGGAGCGTGACCGTTACGCCAGCCAGGGGCTCAGACTCGCCGTCCTTCTCCAGTGACGCTTGAAGAACCCGCCCGGACAAGGTCGCGCCCGGGACAGCCTCAAGTTGAACGTCCAGGTGCTCGCCGGGCCCTACTTTCTGGCCGGCAAGGAGCTGCGTGCTCAAGCCAGGGAGGTTCGCAGACAGCACGTATTCCCCCACCTCGAGATCCTCGAAGAGGAAGGTCGCATCTTCGGATAGCGGCACCTCAATGCGCTCCCATAGACGCTTGCTCGATGTATTCGCGCGCCAAGCCAAGACCATGGGCCGAAGCTGACTGACATCATCCGACCCTGACTTTCCCAGCACAGAGCGAGCCCCCAGGACTAGACCGCCGATACTCGCCGCCGGTGAAAGTTGCAGCTCGAGGAATTCCTCGAGATTGACGCTTGGAAGACGTGCTTCACCAAATCCCTGGGCCAAGAGAGTGATATCCACGGGCAGGTCTTTCCCCCAGGTCAGTTCAAATTCGCCTTCCTCGTCCGTGCGGCCTTCAACCTGCTGTAAGCCACCTCCTCCGGAAGCGTTCGGCATTTGAAAGCGCACAAGAACGTCGGCCAATGGAGACAGATCGAAGGCGCTGCGAACGACCCCCAGAACTGCGACCTCGTGCTTGAAGGAGCTTCCGGTATCTGCGACTCGCGCATTCTCATGCGCGAGTCGCAGGTCCGACTGAAGACCAGCCTGCACTGAGAGGTCGGATCCATCCCAAGCGCTTGCTCTATCACTCTCCGGTTCCGAGGTAGCAACCGTTGGCCGCGCCACCGCCCCCTCAGATTCCCCAGCCATAGGCTGGGAGCTGTCGCCTTCCCATGGGTTTGATCCTAGGGGCCCACCGGACCAGACCACAAGAGTGATCGCGCCTAGGGCCGCGAGCACAAGGATCAGGAGCAATAACCCCCCGCTCCGTCCCTCACTTCGGTTCGTCGCCATGCCCCCATCCTGCCCCTCGGGGTCAGTTTAGGACAGCCCCGAGCAGGTTTGAGTTCGGCCCCCCTCGCAGGGGATGCCCGCCCCTTAGATCTCGTGCCAACGGGCCGGGACGATCACAACCCCATCGTTGTCGGGTTGTGCCTCGAGAGGAGGGTCCTCCCGGGGAATAGCGCTGATGGACTCTATGCCGGATTCTTCAGCGAGCAGTCCTGTCGACGCAACATTGCGCACCGTCAACTCCACGCGCACTGTCCCCGCAGCGCCAGGGAGGCTCCATTGCTCGGGCCGAAAAGGTCTCTGCTCGCGAGCCTGACTGTCGCCCAAGACCGGACGTACTAGGTGTAGGGTCGAACGCGCGTCGCCATGCCCCAGGAGTCGCTGAATTTCCGGTAGCGAGGCCCCCAAGCGATAAACATGGGCCGCGAACGTAGATCGCAGGAGTCCCGCGTTCACGGAACGGTCTAGGCCTGCCTTGTGGGCCAATCTAGGAAGCAAACGACGCACATAGCTGGCCTCTAGGGAGCCCCCGGCGCGCGTACAGAAGAAGGGTAGATCCTCGGATACGTCCCCATCCTCCATGCTGTCAAGATGTCGGCGCAGGAGGTTCCAGGCTTCCACATGGGGCATTGCGGCGGGCAGGAGTCGCGCTCGGCGACGACGCAGTCCAGAGCTGCCCCGCAGTTGCATGGTGCACAGTTCGAAGTCTAAATCCCCGCCTAACAGTCCCAGGGCTTCGCCAATTTTGCAGCCCGAGCCGGCCAGGAAAGCCACCAGGGCTCTATTGCGAACAGCCGTCACGGAGCGACCGTCGATGGCGGCAATCAGGGTCCCGAGTTCCGCCTCCGTCAGGGGTGCCGGTCGATCAAGGCTGCGACTGGGCTCGGGCGAATTCTGCTGCTCTAGGGGGCTTGCGGGGCTCATGGGGCCCCTATCGACCGGCAGGAACCGTAACTGGAGAACTTTTTTCCGCTGGATGTGATTCCGGCTGTGGGCCTGCCCGCGCTACTTCAGGCCGAGGCGATAGGCCAACAACCCAAGCATCTCGTGGAGTGCAAAGGCACTCGTCCGCAGCCCCTTGGATGAGGGCACAAACTGCCCCAGCTGGAGAGCGAAAGGCGGGTGCACCATGGTCGGGGCCGGAGTGGCGCGCAGGTCCGTCTGCTCGAAAGAGTAGAGCGCTCGCCGCATGTGCCAGGCGTGGGTCACAACGAACACCTCTTGGATGCCCTCCGATGAGAGGATTTCGTTGGCCCGACGCGCGTTGGCGCGGGTGTTCGTGGCCTGGTCATCGACCCAGCGAACGGGCACCCGAAACTCCTCCCCCAGGACGCGGGCCATTTCGACGCCTACGGGTGCGGTTCCCGTGCGCAGGACGGATCCCGTCGTCAGGAGCGGCAGACCCGTGGCACGGGCCAAGTAGGCACCGTAGCGGATACGCTCCAGGGACAGATCGCTCAGACTTCCGCGGCCGTACTCCGGCGAGCTGCTTTCCATCCCCGCACCGAGGATCACGATCGCTCGGGGCCCGACGGGGATGTCATCCAGGTCCACGACTGCGTCGACCTCGACCATGCGGGTCAAGAGCAGGCCGACCACCGGCGTGCAGAGTCCGACCAGGGTCAGGGAGGCGCAGGCGAAGATCCAACGCCCCAGGCGCTTGCGCTCACCCCGCATCATCCACAAGCCCAACCCCGCCGGAACAAACAGGGTCAGGGGTGGAAGAAGAAGAGAGTGCGGCATGAGCGGGCGGTTCGTGGGTGGAGAGAGGCCTGGACAGGCTATCCTGACGCCGCGCTTCGGGGTCAAGCTACCCTCCGATTCAGAAGATCAGCCCCTCGATGCCCAGCCCCCTCCCGATTGACTCCTTCTCCGCCGCTGGCGGCGCCGAGGAGCGCCTTAGCATGCGGCGCGTTTTCCGCCTCTGGTTGCCCCTGGCGGCGAGCTGGCTTTGCATGGGGTTCGAGCTACCGCTGTTCACAGCCTTCGTCGCGCGCATGCAAAACGAAGAGATCAACCTGGCGGCCTTCGGTGGTGTGGTCTTCCCTCTGGCCTTGGTAATCGAGGCACCCATCATCATGTTGTTGGCCGCCTCCGCCGCCCTTGCGAAGGATCGCGATGCCTACGACAAGCTTAAGCGCTTCGCCAATAGTGCGGGTTTGGTGCTTACCATCGTGCACATGCTGGTGGCCTTCACCCCGCTCTTCGATCTCATCGTAGACGGTGTCTTCGATGTGCAAACTGAAGTTCGCGACGCCGCGCGCATCGGCATGCGCATCATGACGCCTTGGACCTGGGCCATAGCCTACCGTCGCTTCCAACAGGGCGTCTTGATTCGCTTCGACCGCTCCCGCGGTGTCGCCATTGGAACCCTGCTACGCCTGGGCACCGTTCTGTGCGTGCTGTTCCTCGGCTACCAGACCCATCGTTTCAGCGGAATCGTCCTGGGCACTATGGCCATCGCCATTGGGGTGACAGTCGAGGCCCTGTTCTCCGGCGCCTGCGTGCGACCGATCCTGCGCTCGCTGATGCCTGCAGAACCAAAGGGTGAGCGCTTAACACTTTCGGCGTTCCTTTCCTTCTACCTGCCCCTCGCGCTAACTCCCTTGCTGACGCTGCTGGTCCCACCCATAGGCACAGCCGCCATGAGTCGCATGCCGAAGGAGCTTGCCTCCCTAGCCGCCTGGCCCGCGGTTCACGGATTGGTTTTCCTTACGCGCAGCACAGGCTTCGCCCTGAACGAAGTTGTCGTCACACAGATCGGATCGCCCGGTGGGCCGCGCATTCTCTGGCGCTTCTGTTGCTGGCTCGCCGCCGCCACCATGGGCATCCTGCTCTTGCTCGGACTTACCCCCCTCGCAGACCTCTGGTTCCGCGACGTGAGCGACCTATCCCCGGCTGTCTACACTCTCGCCACGGGTGCCACGGCGCTAGCGGTCATAATGCCTGGAAACCAGGCCTTTCAAAGTTACTACCAGGGTGCCCTCGTGCACGCCAAGCACACGCGCCCCATCACCGTTTCAGTGGCCATATACCTGGTTGTTGCGGCACTTCTCCTGGCAGTCGGGGTTGCCCTGGGCTCCGTGCCGGGCATCCTATGGACCATTCCCGTGCTGTCTTTTGCGGGCCTTTGCCAGACCGGTTGGCTGGCCCTGAGCAGCCGCGAAGTCCTACGGGATCTACGCAAAAAGGATGATGCTGGATCACCGCATCCCCAGGGATAGGGGATCCGATCGAAGCGCATTCGACCTCCGCAGCGTATTCTGTAGGCTCAACTTCCCCTGAACTTTGACCCCCTTTCCCGTCCGCCCTAGGGACGACTTTGACGATGACTGCTTCTGACTCTCCGCGCCACGCTGACAAATCTCGCACCTCCAAGCGTGACACCCTCATGGCTGACCTGGACGAGGTGCTCGCATCCCAGGATGCCCCTGGCCGTGGCGAAGGAAACCTCTACCCCGCCATCGTGGCTGGCATCAGTGGTGACGATGTGTTCCTTGAGCTCGGGCCGCGGGTCCAGGGCATCGTGCCCTTCGCGGACTTCGAAGAGGAGCCCAAGGCTGGGGACACACTCAAACTCTCCCTGTCCGGCAAGGACAAGGACCTGTGGGTCTTCTCCGCCAAGGTCGCCAAGCAATTGGCCGCATGGCAGAACATGGAAGTGGGGTCCCTGGTCAAGGGCACGGTCATTGGCGTCAACAAGGGCGGCATCGAGCTACGCCTCGACGCTGGCCTCAAGGCCTTCATGCCCGCCTCCCACGTGGCCCTCAGTCACATCGAAGATCTCACCAGCCTCGGCGGTGAGACAATGATCTGTGAGGTGATCGAGCTCGAGCGTAGCCGCAAGCGCGTGGTCGTCTCACGCCGCGCCGTACTGCAAGCCGAGCGCGAAGCCAGCCGCGCCAACGCCGTCACCGAGATCATTCCCGGCTCCGTGGTCCGTGGCACCGTGAAGCGACTCGAGCCCTTTGGCGCCTTCGTGGAGATCACGCCCGGAATCGAAGGTCTCCTGCACGTGTCCAACCTAGCCTACCGCCGCATCGAACACCCCGAAGAGATCCTCAAGGTGGGCGAGTCGATCGAGGTCCAGATCCTCAAGGTCGAGGACGGTGGCAAGCGCATTGGGCTTGGTCGCAAGCAGCTCGAGGCCGATCCCTGGGACGAGGCAGCCGACAAGCTGCCGGATGACACGATCATCAACGGAACAGTCAAGCGCCTTGAATCCTTTGGCGCCTTCGTTGAGCTGTTCCCCGGCGTGGAGGGACTCCTGCACGTTTCCCAACTCGGAGTCGGTCGCGTAAACCACGTGCGCGATGCGGTTTCTGTCGGGCAGGAGCTCTCCTTGAGAGTGCAATCCTTTGACCGGCACGAACGGCGCATCTCCCTTTCCCGACTCGACGCCAGCGGCGCCGTCCTGGGCTCCGACGAGGCCGCCGCCGGTCCAGACGTCGGACGCATCGTCCAAGAAGGGCGAGATCTTAAGTTGGGGACGAGCCTGGGCT
>JBLHLB010000019.1:0-27967 GCA_047618505.1 Planctomycetota bacterium | reverse complement strand
CGGCATCATCGAGAATGAGATCACGCTTCTGGCCCGTTTCCGGATCCTCGAGACGCAGGGCCTGGACACTACCACCCAATGTGGCCAGTTCCATGTCAGTCTGCCCCAGGAGCTGGATCACCAGGAACCCACCTGCCCCACGCGCCAGTCGCTCACAGAGCACCGTTGGATCATGGGGAAAGAGCAGGTCGGAGATCAGGATGCGAAGACTGCCATTCGTTAGCAGGGCACCCGACTCCGACAGCGTCTCCACCAACGGGGAGCGCGCAGTCAGATCGACCCCCCGAGTTTCGACCTCCTCCAGTGATAGGCGCTGGGCCACATCCCCGAGGGCCACGGCGGAAACCCCCATGCCGGCGCTGCGGGCAGCACGCCACAGGAGCAGGGGTAACTCCACCGCCAAGGCTGCCTTGTCCAGCCCTACGGCCATGGACGCGCTGGAGTCCAGGAAGAGATCGACACGCGGTGCGATCTCCTCTCGATACTGCCGCACGAGCAGTTGATCTGAACGACCATAGGCACGCCAATCGACCTGGCGAATGTCGTCGCCGACGACGTAGGCACGGTGATCCTGGAACTCCATGGAGGAGCCGGTGCCGGTCCCCAAACGATCGCCCACACGACCGCGTCGCACACGGAACGGTTCGGCGAGCACCCAGCGCTCCGCCTCCGCCAGAGATTCAGGACTGGGGCGCATGCTCCTCAGATTGCTTGTCCGCCTGGAGTGCTTCGGCACGCAGCTGCCCCTCATCATGGATCCGCGTACGAGTTTCCGTTCCACGGCGGTGCTCGGATGCGGCCGTCATTTCCCGGATGCCTGTGGCAATGCGGGGGATATTCAGACACAGCACTGCAGCTGCAACTGCCCAAACAACATAGAGCATTTCAGCGCCCTCTTTCCTGAATACGAAGCGGTCGATAACCCATTGTGGATTCCCCAAGTGGTTGAGGTTTCCCGGGCTGTGCCCATTCACGAGGAGGTCGAATATCATTGGACCAAAGAGTCCGCCAAAGAACAGGACGATCGCTGCGATACGACCCGCCGCGCGCCAGGAGGCTTCCCTGGTCCAGCGCGAAAGGAGCGCTGTCGGAAGCCCGACATAGATGAATCCGTAGGACAGAAGTGTCAACGCTCCGAAGACAGCCCTTGAGTCGGGAGACGTCCGCGCCGATCCGATCGGGGACAGGAATGCAGGGATCAGAGAGAGACCAAGCAGGAGCAGTAGGCCCTGCCCCATAAAGTGAAGCGCGGCGCGCCCTCCGCCCGGATACCACGCTGCGACAGCGATGCCCAAGTAGCGGTTGCGCGGTACATCTAGCTGTACGCGTCGACCCAGTCGCTCCTCCTCGCACATGAAATTCAAACTTGTGACGGTGATCCAAATAGCGCCTATCACGCCCAAGGCCCCGAGGAACTCATTGGAGGGACCTTGTGAGTAGAACCACGCCCCCCACGCTAGGCCGACGACCAAGGTGCTCGTCCCAAGTATACGCAGCGCGGAAGAGCGGTTCTCTTCGGGGTGTGTCAGGCGCGCCGTCGTGGAGGCCAGCGCAAAGCCGGACACAACAATGACGAGGGAGATGTAGGCCAGGATCGTAGCCACGCCCTCGGGCGTTCGGTGTACGCCGCTACCGAGGAATGCGAAGCCTACGATCGTCGTCAGTCCAGCGCTCACCCAACTGAGGAAGATAGCCATGAACGCCATCAACGTGATGCGCACAAACTTCTTCTGCGAGGAGCTTGAAAGAGCAAGGGAGACCGAAATCAATCCCCCGGAAGTCACAACAGCGATCAGCGTCGCCCACACTGCTCCAACGAGGTCCAGACCTCGCAAGAGGAAGGCGAAGGACAGAAACGGGATGAGTGCGCTGCCATAGAGCAGGGTCTGGAAAAAAGCGCCCATGAACTTCCCCCGCACGATTTGCCAGGGGCGCAAATTGGAAATCACCAGCATGTCATGGGTGTCCTCGTCCCACTCGCTAGCGAGGGAGAAGAAGGCGGCGAAGGGAACAAAGAGGCAGATCGCGAAGACAAAACACCCGAAGATCATCTGGAAGAAAGTCTTGCCCGAAGAGGAGCTGGGATACTCCGCTTCCGAAACGAGCAGCACTGAACCAATGCAGGTGGCAATCGTCAGAGTCAGGGCGAAGATGATCCCGAAGTACTTCCCGCGCAGGGACTGGCGCACCTCTTTGACCAAGATCGGATTGATGCGATCGTCGAGCGCGCCTAGTGCTCGTCGCCAGAACTTTAGGCGCACGCCGCCGCCCTCGGGTGTGACTGTGGCTTGCGAACTCATTGCACTCTCCCCTCTGTCAGGTGAAGGAATACATCCTCTAGATCCATACCTTCGAGCACGACTTCCACCGGTGGAGTACCGGCCTGGGAAAGAGCGGCCACGATTCGAGCCAGACTCGCCTCGCCCCCCTTGATTTCACAGGCGACGCCCAGACGCTCGACCGTAGCCTGAGCAATGCCGGGGAATTCGAGCAGCGTCCGCTCGAGTGCTTCGGCCGGGGCCATGGTCCGCAAGAAGACTCGCAAGACTTCCTCGGTGGGGTCCTCGGGTCCTTTCTCTCCCGCGCCGCTGGCTGCTCGACGTAGGTTGCGCACGACCTCCTGGACATTGCCAGTCGCGCGTATCCGCCCGCTCTCGATCACCACGACGGAGTCGCACAGCTCGCTCAGCTCCGAGAGAATGTGAGACGAGATCAGGACCGCCTTGCCCATGCCGGCGAGGGCACGCACAAGCTCGCGCAACTCAATTCGCGCCCGCGGATCCAAGCCCGCTGCAGGCTCGTCGAGGATCAGGACCTCCGGATCATGCAGAAGCGTCTTGGCAAGGCACAGCCGTTGTTTCATCCCCTTTGACAGGGCGCGCGTCTCCTTGTTCAGCAGACCCTCAAGGTTCGTGAACTCGATCAAACGAGCCAGGGATCGACGGCGCTCGGCTCCCCGCAGACCGTAGGCCCGCGCGAAGAAATCCAAGTGATCAAGCACCGTGGTATTCACGTAGGTCCCGAAGGAATCGGGCATGAAGCCCAGGCGCGCACGCACTCCGGCGGGGTCTTCTAGCACCGACCGACCACCCACGGAGACCTCACCATCGTCGGGCAGATCCAGCGTAGCGCAGATGCGCATAGTCGTTGTCTTCCCGGCACCGTTCGGTCCGATGAAGCCGCAGATCTGTCCCGGCATCACGCGAAACTCGATGTCTCGAATGGCGGTGAACTTGCCGAAACTACGGGTGAGGCCGTTGACCTCTAGGGCAGGTCTCATAGCCACTCCTCCTCGCTCAAGGACAGGACGCCGAGTACGACGTGATCGCCATACTCCGATCGAGCATTCAGCCCGCATTCATCTCGTAGTGGATTGTCGGAAAGGACTGCGATGTAGCCGCCAGGCCAAAGAGCCTGCAGCGCTTCCCACAAATAGGCGTTCTGCAGATTCAGAGTTTCTCCATTCAGGAGGTGCTCTAAGTCGGAGACAGAGACCTCCCCAAGGCCGAATTCCTGCATGCAATCTTCAAGCTTGACGCTCTCCAGCTGTGCCGTCCCATCGGAGGCGAGGGAACCATCAAGGGCAAACCAATCACCCTGGGAATCCCGCAGGAAGAGCTGCCGGATCTCCGCGCCAAGTGCGTTGGAAACGCGGAAGCCCAGGTCCGCGCGCTCGAAGATTAAGCGCGCACGTTGCAACCCCTCAGTGCTGGCGGCGATTCGCACGGTGCGACGAGAAGGCAGGTAATCCCCCCGTAGGAGCTGGCCGTCACCGACCACGACTTCATATTCTCCGGATCCCCCCAGACTCCGGTCGGGAAAGGCGAAGACACTCGTGTTGGAACCCGGTCGCAGGCCAGAGCCCGGCGAGAGTCCCACAAAGAATGTTCGTCGCTCGAGCGTCGCCGCCAGGTGTTCCCGTTGATCGAGTACGCTCCGACTCACCACCGCTTCACGGACGTGAATTCCCTGGGAGAACACTCCAAAGGCAAGGATTCCGAGGGTCGCAACAGCGGAGATCAAGGGGATCGTCACCAGCAAGAGCGGTGGTCGCTTCCAGCGTTTCTGCACAAGGAAGAAGTTCGCGGGCCCGATCAGGAGCGCAAAGCAAAGCAGCAATGCCAGGAAGCCGCGGTAGGGCAAGTCCTCGAGGCCAGGAATCACCGGCCAGCGCCAGAACTCCTCAGCCCCAACATCGCGCAGGGATTCCAACCACGGGCGATCGCTGTCACCGTAGAGGATGTCCTGCCATTCGCCCGCCGCTGGGAACTCACCGCTGCCGGGAGTCAGTTCGCCACTCAAGAGGTGCACTCGTCCGTGGCCGGAACGCCAGGACTTGATCTGTCCGCCGGTCTCCTGTTGGAAGCGATCCTCGAGCCACGGCGAGAAACCTGCGCCCTCGGCCACGGCCCTCGCGTCCTTTCCGACAAAACCGACCTGCCCCCCCTGATTCACCCAGGATCGCAGAGCCCCTAGGACATCCCCCGGCGGCGCGCCGTCCTCGGTGGGAACTAAGACCAGGTCAAGGGAAGTGTAGGCCTCACTCCTACGGGAGGCCTTGTCCCAGGTAAGCGCCGCCAAGGATGTCCGGTTGAAGTCGCCGGATCGACCCGTGAGAACTTCGCCGGAAAGGAGCTCTTCCCACTCAGTTTCTACGGAGCCGATTACGGCACGTCGGCGCAGGATCACAGCGGTGCGAGCCTGCTTGTCCGTAGGTCCAAGAGCTAGGGCTCCAGAGGCGTAGTGCTGCGAGCCGGCCATCCTCACTTGCAAGTTGTAGGTGCGATAGCCGCCATCGAGGGCTGGAACAAGCAGCTCGAACTCGGTCCGTTCACCGGGGCCGAGGGTGACCGCTCGCTCAACGTTCGCGCCCGTTTCATTCCAGGAATTCGTCGTCAGGCTCACGTCGAAGGAGCGGGTTCGATCCCCCGAGTTCCAGGCCTGTACTTGAATCGGAACCCAGCCGCTGTGCACCCGTGCGGGCCATTGGCTTAGGGCCTCGATCTCCACCGTAGAATCGAAGAGTTGAAGACTCGCCTGACCGAGGGCTGGAAGCTGAAGTACAGCCAGGAGCAGCAAACCCAGGAGTGACCCAGGAAAGCGGAGAAGGCCGGCAGCCCGCATCAGCGGGCCTCCAACTCAGCCGGCAACGCTTCTCCAACCTCGGGGGTCGTCTCCAGGACGGCGGCCACCACGGCGTGTCCGTCGACCTCGTCCAGACGGGCGCGATAGTCGAGCACTAGGCGATGGACAAGGGCATGGGCCGCGACGGCACGAACGTCGTCAAAGCCCACGTTGGGCTTGCCCGCCAAGAGGGCAAAGCCACGGGCTCCCTCGGCCATGGCTATGGCCGCGCGTGGCGAGGCCCCGTGTTTTACGTACTTTCGCACTTCATCACAGATGCCCTCGGATCGGGGATGGGTCAGGCTCACGAGGCGTGAGATGTACTCCGCAACAGGAACCGGGAGGTAGATCTTGGAAACTACATCGTGTAGTTTCCCCAGACCAGCTTCATCGGTCACCGCTGCGACCTCCGGGGGCCTGCCCCCACGACGCTCGAGCAAGATGCGCGTCATGACCTCGGCGTTAACACCGCCGACATCGAGCTTGAAGAGGAAGCGGTCGAGCTGCGCCTCGGGTAAGGGATAGGTGCCCTCCAATTCGATTGGGTTCTGGGTCGCGAGCACTAGGAAAGGCTGCGGCAATTCGCGCGTTTCCCCTAGCACAGTCACCCGTTGTTCCTGCATGGCCTCCAGAAGCGCCGACTGCGTCTTGGGCGAGGCACGATTGATCTCATCGGCCAACAGGATCTGAGTGAAGACGGGACCCGGGTGAAAGACTAACTCCCGACTGCCATCGCGCTCCTCCAGGAGGTGCCCACCGGTAATGTCGCCGGGCAGCAGGTCGGGGGTGAATTGCAAACGACCGAACGAGAGCCCCGTCAAACGCGCGAGCCCCTTCACGAGCTCCGTTTTACCAAGCCCCGGCAATCCCTCCAGCAAGACATGTCCCCGGGCCAGGAGCGCAGCGAGCAGCGCCCGCGTTAATTCCTCCTGGCCGAATACGATTGAGTTAAGTCCATCCAACAACGCGGACGCGAGCGAGCGAGCGCTTTCTATTTCCCCGGGGGATTGCAGGTCCTGTGTCATCTATCTGTCTCGTCCTTGGTGGTCTCCTTCGGCGGCGACTCCTGCGGAGCCGTCCCTGAGTCTGTACTTGAACCGGGGCCCGGCCCCAGCAACTCACGCACAACGCGCCTATGCCGCGGTGCTATCCGTCGACGCCATGGTGAACCGCCCAGCGACGCTTCAAAGTCAGCCGCCCCGCCAGCTTCATGCTGCGCGCCCTCTTCGGGGGCAGCCAAGCCAACGCCAACGGTGCCGCGCTGTTCTGGATCGGCAAAGATGCCTGGCGCCAGGGCATCTGGTACGAAGCGTTCGCGATCCACGGGTGCCTCCTCGCCCCAGGTGAGTGGAGTATCGCCGGGGCCACGGCCGATTCCGCCACTGCCACTGCTTGAACCCACGCCTTGCACAGGGACACCCACGGCGCCCTCGGATCCAGCGCCAATTCATGTGCCACCCGGGGGACAATCTTCGTCGTGCACATGCACGCTCAGGTCTTGGGTGAGCTCCGCCAGGGAACGCAACTGGTCCCTGGAAAGCAGCGCCCCCTCTGAGAGTAAACCCGCGTCGCGCAGGGAACCGAGCTTGTCCTTCATCAATCCCTGGAGGCTCTCTCCCAGGGCAGCGGAAAGCTCCGGGTTCAGTGCTAATTGTTCAGCCATCGACTCAATGAATTCAGAGGAAAGACTATTCATCAGATCGCTATTCTGAAGGCCTGCAATGGTCTCCGCTAGGGCTCGCATTTCCTCCGAGCTCATTCCATCCAAGGCCTCCATGGCTGTTTCCATCGCGCCCTGGAGAGCACTGGCCGCAAGCCTTGTCAGGCCGGCCTTCCCCAAATCCATGAAGGCCTGGGCGAAGAGACCCTGGGCCTCCTCCTGGTTGCCGCCAGCCGCTTCAGCTTGGGCTCGTTCGATCACTTCCTGGGCGCCAAGGGCCTGGTCCAAGGCTTGCTCGGCTTCACGCTCCAGGCGATCTTCGAATCGATCCCGCGCCTCGAAGGCACCTTCGGGATTGTCGGAGGCGACGCTCTCCCGCAGAGCGTCCAAGCGTTCCTCGAGCTCCTGCGCTAGTTCCTCGTCGAGACCTAGCTCCTCCTTCAGGGTCTCGAGCTCCTGCGCGAGTTCCTCAACACTTCGATCGAGGGCACCGGCCGCGGGCCCCTCAGAAGTTGCAGCTGGAACCGGCACAAGAAGTGCCAGGGGCGCAAAGACCAACCCCGCCAGGAACGCGTTCGGAGAACGCCCAAGACTCAAGCGCGGCACAGGGGGGGCGCCAATAATTGTCTCGCGCATGTGCTCCTCCCAGCGCGCATCCGGTTGCTCGCTACCGGTGACGAGGAGCCCGCTACCACCCGCACGCACATCAAGCCACGCGGCCGCGCTCTTCGCAGTCAGGGGGAAGCTCGCAGCACGGCGCCAGGCTACAACCGCAGCCAAGGGAACTAGGAGCAAGAACCAGAGGGCCTGGAACGTCGACAGGGACCAGATCGAACGACTGAGTAGCATCAGGGCGCCCGCGGCGAAGAGCGCAACGGCACCCCCGCGCAGAAAGGCTCCCAGGAAGCAGGCACCGCGGGCGCGTCGTAGGAGCCCCACGGACGCTCGTTCCACCAGCTCATCCACCGCTCGGCTAGATCGCACCCCCGACGTGGAACTGAGGAATTCCTGAGTCCAAGCCGGCGCGGGGCCAGCCTTGTCGTTGGGGAGTTGTTTCAAATTCACTGCCTCGCGGGGCCCCGGGGTCAGTCGGACTAATCCTATTAGGTAAACGCGAAGCGCGATTTCCGACCTGAAGGCCTAAGGCTACGTCGGAAGGTCTGTGAGTCCGCTGCCAGGAGCATATCTTTCCAGGACGCAGGGACTTGATTGCCGAGCAGGTCGCCAGGTTCCAGGAACTCGATCATCTCTTCGTAGGAACGCACCTCGGACACGCTCACACGCTGGCGAATGTGGAAGGGTCGCAGGTCGTCGGGATGGGCGATTCCAGCCGCGCCCAGGAGTTCCATCAGGGCCCGCACGGTGCCCTCCTGGAAGCCCTGCACACGATCCGCCTTGTTCTCCACGACGAGCCCGCGCACTAGGCCGGGATCCTGGGTCGCAACCCCCACCGGGCAATCGTTCGAGTGACAGCGCCGCGCCTGGATGCAACCAAGGGCGAACATCATGCCGCGCGCTGAATTGCACAGATCCGCCCCGATGGCGAGATGCTTGGCCATGTCGAAGGCCGTTACAATTTTCCCCGAGGCAACCACCATGATCTCCTCGCGCATGGCGTAGCCGATCAGCGCGTTATGAACAAAGACGAGCCCCTCGGTCAACGGCCAACCGATGGAGTTAGCAAACTCAAGGGGCGCAGCACCTGTGCCTCCCTCGGCGCCGTCCACGGTGATGAAGTCGGGGCGAATCCCGGACTCGTGCATGGCGCGCACGACCGAAAGAAATTCGACCGGCTCACCGACGCAGAGTTTGAAGCCCACGGGCTTGCCACCGGAAAGTTCACGCAGCTTGCCAATGAACTCACACAGACCATGGGGTGTGCTAAAGCTCGAGTGCGCCGGGGGAGAGTTCACGTCATGGCCCAGGTCCACACCGCGAATGCTGGCGATCTCCGGAGTGATCTTGCTGGCGGGAAGAATCCCACCGTGGCCGGGCTTGGCTCCCTGGGACAACTTCAACTCGATCATCTTGACCTCCGGACGCGCGGCGTTCTCCGCAAAGAGTCCGGAGTCGAAGCCTCCGTCCTTCGAACGACATCCGAAGTAGCCCGTTCCCACCTGCCACACGAGATCGCCGCCCTTCAAGTGATGGGGACTGATCGACCCCTCCCCGGTGTTGTGGTAGAAGCCGCCCGCCTTGGCGCCCTTGTTCAAGGCCTCGATCGCGGGTCCCGAGAGGGAACCGAAACTCATGGCCGAGATGTTCAGAAGTGACGCCTCATAGGGTTGCGTGCAAGCACTACCGCCAATGTGAATTCGCGGCCGCTCCTTTCCCGGATGACGCGCACTCAGGGAGTGATCGATCCACTCGTTACCGATGGCATAGAGGTCGCGCTGGGTTCCAAAGGGAACCGTGGAACGCACGCGCTTTGCCCGTTGGTAAGCCACGGAGCGCTGCTCGCGGTTGAAGGGGGTGCCGTCCGTATTGGATTCAACGAAGTACTGGTTGATCTCCGGGCGGATCATCTCCAAGAGGTAGCGGAAGTTCCCGATGACCGGAAAGTTACGCCGCACCGCTTGCCGTGACTGCAGGGAGTCAATCACGCCCAGCAGGAACACGAGCCCCAGGGGAACTAGCAGCCAAAGTCCCGGATGCCAGAACCATCCAAAGCCAAGAACTGCGAGGAATAGCCCGGTTGAAATCAGATAGAAGTACTTCAGCATATTTGCTTCATTCGGGAGGAACTACTCGCGAGTGTTGAGAAGGGTCCTTGAGACGTCGACGTCCTCATCGAGGTAACCGTCCTCTCGAAAGGCTTCGCGGTAGCGCATGACCTTAGCCGCGTAGGCAAAAATCGGAGAGCCGGTCCCACGCCTGCTTTCAGCCAAACGATCCCAGCTGCCCGCTTCGTTGGCCAACTGCGCCAGGCGTCCGGGGCCGGCGTTGTAGGCCACGAGTGTTCGTTCCACATCCCCGCCATAATTATCCAATAGCCAGGCCACATTGTTCGCCCCGATACGAGCGTTCAACATGGCGTCGCTCAACATGTCTTCGCGCGTTGGCGTAGGCAGCCCCATCAACTCCGCGCGCCATACATAGGTGATCTCTTTCAACTGAAAGAGGCCCAGGGCATCGGCAGAGGAAACCACATCGATGCGGCCGCTGGATTCAACCCACATGATGCCGGCCAAGAGGTACGGGTCGACGCCCGACTCCTTGGCGGCAAACATGAGTTCCTCGCGATGCTCACGTACCTGTTGTGCAGCCACGTAGTCGCGGGCGATGCCCTCCAAGCCCGCGCGCACACCGCTTCGATCTAGGGCTATCCACCCGACCCAACCCAGGACAAGAAGCATGGGAAAGAGAGCGAGCAGTCGTCCGGAACGGCGCCTGAGAAGACCAACGCCCGCGCGGATCTTCCCCAACACTCCCAGGACAAGATTGGGGAGAGACTTCATGAGCTACCCGGATTGGAACCGATCGGGGGGGCGAAGGCGAGACTCACCCGCTGCGCAAGGCGAATGAGCACTGGCTAATGAGTACCGTGGACCCTCTTGGGGGAGACTGCGCTAGCGCAGCTCCAGCTCAACTGCGAGTGCTCTCATCTGGGCACCGCGACCCGCGAAATCGAACTTGAGTACGAGGTCACGGCCTAGGATGCGGGAAAGCTCACGACGCACGCGCTCCACCACGTGGGGCCGCGTGTCATCAAGCATGTCGAGATAGAAGCGCAGGCCCGCCTCCGTTGGAGTGGACGTGAGCTCCGTCAGGGGCGGTGCCGCAAGTCCAGCCATCTCCCCCGCCGCAGCGATCCAAGCCCGCGAGTTGTCGTGCACGACCACATCCCACCAGTCCCAGTAGGCCGCTAGGGCATTCTCCTCTCCGCCAAAATTCATGCAGGACAGGATCGCAATCTCATTCGCCACACGGCCGTCATCGCGGTAAAGGCTGAGTGTAGTCAGGAGCAATGGCATTGCTTCCGCCTCGCCTTGCTCCGCAAGAATTAGCGCAGCTTCTCGACGGATGTCCTCGGACGCTGAGTTCGCGAGGACAAGCAAGTCATCAACCGCAGCTTCCCCCAGGGACATCAATCCGCGGCGGGCGGCGACGAAGATTGCGCTACTCGGATCGCGGCCTAGGAGCCTGGCAAGTACCGGCACCGTCGCGGGATCCTGGAGAGCGGCGATGCCCTCAGCGCCGGCCAATTGGAGCACTTCGCTGGGTTCGTACAGCGCCACGCGCAATAGTTCCAGGACGTCTGGATACTCGAGGCGAACCAATCCGCGTAGGGCCGCGGCGCGCACGTCCGGGGGTCCGTCGTGGGCGCGCAACTCCAGTTCTGTTCCAAACTCCTTGAGACCGGCCTTGGCCACGGCCTGGCAAACCGCCAAGACGACGGTGCTGTCGGGGTCCGCTATCAGCACCATGAGTATCTGCTTGTTCTCCTCAGTTCCTGAGAGCGCCAAGGGCTCAGCCGCCAGGGACCGCAGGCGCGCATCGGTATGCGCGGCGGCGCGGTAGGCCATGGCCTCGCCACCGTCGAAGACGATCTTCGACATGCTTGCGGCAAGCCCGGGTCCCTCCTGGCGCAGGAGGATCTCCAGGAGGTCCTGGGCAAGACTAGGATCCAACCTTACGACACCGCTGGGCTTGTCCCCCGGTTCGGTCACATCGCCAGTGGGCTGCTGGAAGCTCGAAACGCGCCCAATCTCAAGGGCGATGCCAAGCAGCACCGCCGCTCGTCGTCCGTGGTAGCGCTCATTGTCCAGCAGTCTCGTCAAGTGTCCGAAATCTCCCGCCTGGGCGATTCCAGGACGAGAGAAGCGCTCCTCAAGGGCGCTCAAGACCTCCTCCTCGCGCTCGTCAACCAAGGTCGTGGCCGCAAAGGACGCGACGCGCGCCAGGAGTAACTCCGTCTCGGCCCGCACGCGCTCAAGGGACATCACATCGCCCCCCATGCGGGCCCGCGTCGCTTCCCAGAATGTGTGCTGGTCGCTGAAGACCTGGGGATCGAACCAGCGCTGCCAGGCGTTATCTGCTTCGATCATCGCAAGGGCCGAGAGAATACGCTCAAACCATGCCTTCTCGCTTCCGCGCGGTTCGCCGAGCTGCTTGTCGCCTGCGCCGATGTGTACGTCCAAGAGTCGCCCACTTCGATAGGTGTTGCCTTCGGCCGGCAAGCGATCTGCACCAAAGACGCCTTCTCGCTCAAGCAGATCGAAGAGAGCTTCACTCTGGTCCACATCGATGTAGATCACGCGATCGACACCCACTGCAACCTCCGGTTTCGCGGCCGGCCCCATAATTACGACGGCGTCCTCGGCACGGAATCCAGTGCGCAAGGTCATCGTCAGACCCGCCGCATCCAGTCGCGAGACGGGCACTACGGCCCGCCGTGCTCGGAAATCACCAGCCATTTCCATCCACCAGCGACGCCAGGCTGGACCATCGAAACCGAAGGTCTCCCCCGACAGCAAAGCCATGCGTCGCAGGGCGATTTCGTTGAAGGAGCTGAAATCGGAATGGAACTCCGCGCCGCTCCCCCAACGCACTAGCGCGTGGGGGACCTCAAGATCCAACCAGGTATACTCGAAGGAGCGCGGGCTACGGAATCCCACGTCGGCCAAGGCAACCGCCGCAGAGACTGCCAGCAAAGGATCGCGCTCGCGCAGCCCATCCAGGAGTCGCGGAATGTCTGCTTCCCCGATGAGTTGGGCGCCGGTGCGCTCTTCTCTGTGCGTTAGGGCAAGCAGCGCGTAGGCCCCTGCGCGCCCTGCGTCATAGGCCATTTCACCCGCAAAGGCCCTCGCCCGTAGCAGTTCGTCGACTTCCTCTCCCGGCCAGCTAGCGAGCAATTCCGCGGCGCGCACGGCCACCTTCGCGGTGCCATCACCAAGGCGCTCCGCCAGGAGCAACAGCGCGCCGGGGTCCTCGACGTTACCAACCAGATTGACCGCCCGCAGTCTTGCGTCCGCGCGGCGTGAATTGCAAACCAGCGCGAGATCTGCCAGGGGAGCCGGTTGGTTCGGCGGCGACAATTCTCTCTCCGCGGCCATTCGCATTGCAGCCGTCGGATGATCAAGGAGAGCAACCAGAAACTGCGGCGAGGCGAAGACCGGATCTCGTTCGATCAACTCGCGCAGTATCGAAGGGGCCACCTTCGAAGGCACCTTGGTTTGCAACCGCTTCGCTACAAGCCTGTGATCCTCCGTCGTGCCGTTGACGAGCATGACGCGGGAGGCGATTAGCAGCACACTTCCGTGGGAGTGGCTGAGGTGTCGACGGGCAGCCACGAGTCCTTCTTCACCCATGGCCAACAGTCGCTCTTCGGCGCGCTGCACAATTTTTGCGCGCGGATCCCGGGTGCGCATTAGCTCCTCAAAGACATATTCCGACTCCGTGTCCGCGCCGCCTGCCAGGGGCCCCGCAGGTCCAAAGGTAACCTCACCCGTATCCCCCGCTTCCGGCTGCCCCGGAGTGGCGCTACTACCCGGGCGGTTGCGCGGTACCTGCAGCCGCGGGCGTCGTCCCGGAGAACCGGGTGCAAGGTCCCCCCCTTGGCGCCGGGGCAAATCCAGGCCGCCCTTGCGCTGTGCTAGCGGCTGGGCATCTAGCTCTGCGCCCAAGGGCAGCAAAAGGGTGGTGGCGAGCAGCGCGGTTATGACGCGATAAGGCATGGAAGTAGCGGGGATAGACGGGGTGCGACTTGGGCTCCGGAATGGGCTACCCCAGCCGGATTCCGAAGGATACGCGATCCCTTGGATCTCGCGTGGATCGGAGGGGGCTCCTTGGGCAACAAACCTCTCCTGGCCCCTTCCCAGGAGCAACGCCCGGAATACCGGCCCGGCTCTCAAGACTGCCCATCTCTAGGCCGATGAAATCCAAGTCCGCCCGTTCTCCCCTGCGTTTAAGGACACCACATGCCCCTTGCTCTTCTCAAGCCCGACCTGCCGCCGACGTTGATGCAGGCTGAGTCTCTCCCGAGTCTTCCTGTAGTAGCCATTGAGGTCCTACGCCTGACCCAGGACCCAGAAACCACGATCCAGGATCTGGCGGAGACAATCAGCCGGGACCCGGCCCTCGCCAGCAAGCTCTTGAAGCTGGCCAATTCCAGCCTTTTCAACCCAGGCCCTGAAGTCGCGACGCTCGAGCGCGCCACGATTGTCCTGGGCATGAAGACCGTCAAACTGCTCTCCCTGTCCTTCTCGCTGGTGGGAAGCATGCCCCAGGGGGGCGTTCACGATGGTTTCGATTACGGACGCTTTTGGCAGCGCAGCCTGACAGCCGCCGTTGCCGGTCGCTCCTTGGCCTGCCTTGCGGGCGTACGCAGCCAAGATGAGGTGTTCCTAGTCGGCCTCTTGGGCCAAATCGGCCGACTGGTCTTGACGACCTGTCTGGCCGATGACTACACGCCCCTCGCAGAGCGCCACAATGGTTGGCCCAGTACTACGGAGGAAGAATCTTCCCTTGGCTTCAGCAGCTCCGACGTGGGGATGGTGCTTCTCCAGGAGTGGCAGCTTCCCGTTAGTATCCACGGGTCCGTAGGCTACATGTATCGCCCCAATGAGCTACCCGCGGAATGCCCCGTGGACTTTAGTCAGATGGTCTGGCTGGCTCACATGGCACAGCTCGCAACCGACATTTTTTGTGGCGAAGACGGAGCTGCCTCCCTGGCCAATCTGCACGAGGTGGCAAGCCGCGAATTCGGCTTGAAAAGCACGCAGGTCGACCAGTGCCTGGCCAGCATGGAGCCCGGCATTGGCGAAACAGCAGAACTGCTGCAGTTGGAGCTACCCGAGGGCGATTCCCACACCAGCATCCTTGATGCCGCCCGCAACAAGATAGTAGACGTCTCCCTGGGAGCGGCGATGGACCTCCGGCAGGCTGAGGAACGCACCCAGCAGCTGGAAGAGCAGCATGACCGACTTAAGTCCGAAGCCAACACGGACTCCCTGACCAGTCTGCCTAATCGCAAGGCCTTTGATGAGCACCTCGCGATACACGTGGACAAACGCTGCACAAAGAGCGTCGCCCGCGCCCTTGGCCTTGTGATGATTGATGTGGACCACTTCAAGCTCTTCAACGACATCCATGGACACCCGGCAGGTGACCAAATACTGCGAGAGATAGGCAGGACCATGAAGAACGCGACGCGCAGCAGCGACATGCCTGCGCGTTACGGGGGTGAGGAATTTGCCATCATCATCCCCAAGACAACCCCCTTCGGCATCCGCATCCTGGCCGAGCGGGTGCGCAAGGCGATCGAGGATCTGGAGGTTGAGTTTGAAGGCAAGATCCTGACCGTGACCGCCAGTTTCGGTGCCGCCTGTGTGACTCGAGTCACCGCTGAATCAGACGGGCGCGCGCTCCTGAAACTCGCGGACCACTACCTATACAAGGCCAAGGAAAACGGCCGCAACCGCGTCGAAATCTACCCGAAGGTGCAATTCCCCGGTCGCTAGAGAACGATTCTATCCGCTTCTGGGAATCGCCCCCGCGAGCCCTGAATCGGGATGTCCGAGGTTTCAAGCCCACGACCCTGCCCACCGATCCTGACCTAGGACGCCCCGCGCGGCCAACCATTCCTTATGAGCCAATTGCTCGATATTCGAGACCTGCCAGAGGGTCTCAAGTCCACCGATCGACTGCCGTCACTCCCGGGTGTCGCACTCGAGGTGCTGAACTTGTGCAAAGACGACGACACAACGCTAGACGATCTAGCCAATGTGCTCTCGAAGGACCCCGCTTTGTCGGCGCGGTTGTTGCGATTCGCAAACTCCTCGCTCTACAACCTCGGACAAGAGGTTACGACAATCCAACGTGCCTCTCTGGTTCTGGGCATGAAGACGGTGCAGCTGATGTCCCTCTCCTTCTCCTTGGCGGAGAGCTTGCCCCGAAACGGAGAAACCGGGGGGTTTGACTACCAGGAGTTCTGGCGCAGGTCACTAATATGCGCCGTCGCTGGACGCAGCCTTGCGGGACTTGCCGGGATGCTCGGCGAAGAAGAAGCATTCCTGTGCGGACTGCTCTCACACATCGGGCAAATCGTGATGGCGGAGTGCTTGCCGGACGAATTCGCCTTGGTTCATGAGGCCGCCGCCGGTATCTGGCCCAGCGCAAAACTCGAAGGCGAGACCCTGGGATTCGATCACTCCGACCTCGGCGCGTCCTTACTTAACTCCTGGGGGCTACCCGAGATCGTCACCGCGTCCGTCGGCGCTATGCACGACCCCGATCGACTGAACGATTCGGCTAGCATCGAGAGCCTGGACTTCGTTCGCGTAATGAATATGGCGGGGTTGACCGTCGATCTGCTCACCCGGGACGACAAGGGCAGCTACCTGTCAAAGCTAGAGGACCGCGGACAGGAGTGGCTTGGTCTGCCGGCCGAGTCGATCTACTCCTACATCACGTCTCTAGAGTCAGACATAGCTGAAGCCTCGGAGCTCCTCAATCTCGAACTACCCCAGGGCGATGGCCACGAGAAGATAATCGATGATGCCCGTCAGCAACTGTTGCAGATCAGCATCGGACCAGGACCGAAGGCAGGGGACGCGCGAGTAGGGTCCAGCCTGCCCCATCGCAAGCGGATCCTCTGCGACCCCGAGCTGCTTGATCCTGTCAGCGGCGTCCCAAGTCAACAGGCCTTCACGCTCTTCTTCGAGCAGGAGCTCATCGCTCGCACTGAGGGTCATCTGCGCCGCCCCATGGGCATCGCCCTTATGGAAATCGACGAGTTTGACGA
Source organism: Planctomycetota bacterium (assembly GCA_047618505.1). Lineage (GTDB taxonomy): Bacteria > Planctomycetota > UBA1135 > UBA1135 > JBLHLB01. Next base: position 11,438 of record JBLHLB010000019.1, on the reverse strand, counting down.
GATGGTCAGCGCCCTCGGAAGTCGGGTCGGCGACAAGATTCTCCACGCCTGTGGTCAATCTCTGCACACACTCGTTCGCGCCGGAGATCTGCCCGCGCACTTCGGCGGTGGTCTTTTCGCCCTGCTGATGTCCGAGGGTACGCCCTATGGTCTACGTGCCCTAGCGGAACGGGCTCGCCGCGGAGTGGCCAAAATGTCGATCGAAGTCGAGGGTCATCCCTTGAAAGTCACCGCGACCGTGGCCGGTGCCTGTCTTGGAAGAGTTACGAACAAGAAAGACGGCGTAGCACTGCTTGCGGCCGTAGAGAAGATGCTCACCCGGGCAAAGAGCACCGATCGCAACCACGTCCAGATACACCCGAAACTCCTGGGCTCACGCGAAGGCTAGACGAGCGCAACTTCCCCAGCCGGTCCGCGTCGCTCCAGATAGAGGCTCAAGAGCTGGCGGTCCTTGATGAGCAGAGTCCGCGCTTCCAAGAGTAACTCCAGATCTCCTCCCCAGTCCGCGCCCCAGTCCTCGCCCCCGCCCGCCTGGGCTTGGCCCACCAACTCACCGGCGCCCCGGCGACGCAGGTCCTCGTCTGCGATTCGGAAGCCATCGCAGGTCTGTTCGAGAATCCCGAGGCGTGCTTCCTTGCCTTTTGCAACGAGGAGAACGCAGAAGCCCGGTAGACGCCCCCGCCCGACTCGTCCTCGCAGTTGATGCAGCTGGGCCAAGCCCATGCGCTCGGCACTCTCAACCACGATAACGGTGGCCTCGGGAACATCTAGGCCAACTTCAACGACGCTGGTCCCCACCAACAAGCGTGCGTCACCCCGTCGAAAGGCGGCTAAACGTTGGGCACGTTCCTCCGGCGCCAGGGCACCGTGCACGAGGACAACGCCGTGGGCACCGAGAGAGCCCTGGGAGAGTCCGAGGAAAGCGCGTTCAGCGGAGGCCACATCCTCACCGCTTTCGGAACCGCTCGCCCCCGCTGCGCCATGGCCATGTCCCCCGTCCTGACTTCCCTCCGCAATGCGGGGACAGACCCAGAAGGCACGCTCCCCCGCCTCAAGGTGACGACGCACAAGGGCCAGGGCCTGCTTGCGATCAGATGGGCCCAGCACACGGGTCGCAATCCCTCCACGGCCAGGGGGCAGCTCGTCCAGAACGCTGACCTTGAGCTCACCGTAGAGAGCCAGAGCTAGGGTGCGCGGGATCGGGGTCGCGGTCATCAGCAAGGAGTGAACAGCATCGCCCTTGAGTAATAATTCTCGCTTGGCAGCGACTCCAAAACGCTGCTGCTCATCGATGATCGCAAGTGCCAATGATCGAAAGGCGACACGTCGTGAAAGCAGGGCGTGCGTACCAACAACGAGATCTGCACTTCCGTCTCCCAGAGCCTTCTCTGCTGCGCGGCGAGCAGGTCCGGAAAGACTCGCGGTAAGCAACACAACGCGTCTGCCCGCCCGTTCGAAGAGACCCCGCAACTCTGCCGCGTGCTGCTCGGCAAGTAATGCAGTCGGTGCAAGCAGCGCTACCTGTCGGCCCGACCCTGCAACTGCCAAAGCCGTCGCTGCTGCCACCATGGTCTTGCCAGATCCGACGTCGCCCTGGAGCAAACGTCGCATGCGACCTCCATTAGCTAGATCGTCCAAGATCTCGTCGATTGCACGGGATTGAGCTGCCGTCGGCTTGTGAGGCAATTGCGTCCTGATGCTACGCCGCATCTCTGGGGTGAACTGCAGATCCGGTGCCGCAGGATCATCATCGATCGCAGTGGGGCGCAGCAGGCGCGCCTGCAAGCACAGGGCTTGCTCCAGGGCCAAGCGTCGCCTCGCCAGTTCAAGGTCTCCCTCGCCAGCTAGACTGTGCAGCACGCCTAGGGCCTGTCCTAGGGATGGGAGTCCATGGTGCTTGAGAAGTTCATCAGATAGCGGTTCCTTGAGCGTGGCGCCATATGACTCGTAAGCAGCTCGAATGAGGCTGCGCAATAGCTCTTGACCCAAACCCGCCGTGGTCGGATAGACGGGCTCGCGCTCGTCCGCGGGTAAGAGCAAAGGGTCACAGGGGCGAAGACGCGGACTCACCAGGGCTGGCCCGGCCTTGGTGTCGACAACGCGACCGAGCATCTCAATCAGAGCGCCTGAAGCGTGCAACTCTTCGACCCTACGACGGGCCCAGGGTTGGTTGAACCACATCCCAAAGACTGCTTCGCCCGCTACGCTGAGCTTGGTGCGAGTAAGAGAGCGCTTGCCCCCGCGCCGAAGAAAGGAGGGTGGTCCAAGTTTCCCCCGCAAAAGCACAAGTCGACCAATCAGATCTGGAAGGCGCTGCAGATCGGTCAACGCCTCAAAGAGGTCGATACGGTGCGGCTTGAGCAACAAGAGATCAGCCACACTTTGGACGCCAATACGCGCCAAGAGAGTGACGCGGGCTGGCCCCACGCCCCGCAAGATTCCCACGGGGAGATTCCCTGGTTCGACCTGCCCGCATTCGTCCCCGGGGGCAGTAGAACTGGGATGCTCAGCGGCTTTGGGCGAAGAGCTCACCCAAGACCTCCCGGGCCTCGTCGCTGGCCGGCGCAAAACCGCGGGCAGCACGCCCGTCAACGGGCCAGCTCCAGATGTGCAGTCCAATCAAGGGCATGGAGTCCTTCAGCGCGGACTCAATCGCCGCTGAAAGAGCTTGGTAGGCGATCACCTGGGCCTCCGGGTCCAACTCCCCGCGCGGACGCCAGCTGCCTGACCAGGAGCGCGCCCTGGCCGGGAATCCGACCTGTGTGATCAGGATCGGCTTGCCCACTTCGCGCGCCAACTTGTTGTAGGTGTGCAGGAGATGTGAATAGGAACGAGTCACGCTCTCCAGTGAGGGCGAGACGCCGTCACGGTCTTGGAAGGCCGGCCACAACTCAATGGCGACTGCATCGAAAAGATCCCACTCCCCCATGCGCGCCGCGTGGTCGGGACGCCTGGTACTCAGTGTGAGCACGCCGTGGAATAGGCTGCGGGAGATGCGTGCAACGGCTCGCCAACCCAGGGAGCGCACGGCGCGTAGTTCGCCAGCGATAGGGTCCTCATTCGTGGCCTTCGCGGGAGCAAGTGTCCCCATGGCGATACTCAATTCCTGGCCCAAGCACAGAGCGTCGACGCCTACCAATTCGGCCAGGAGCGCGTAGTGCTGAACGACCGGCAGGAGCGCCCAAAAGAACTCTTCCCAATCCTCCGAGTCGACCAGGGCTGCTTGATCCGCGCGCGGTCCGCTATCTGCCGAAAGCAGATCGATAACGAGCACCGGCGAAAGACCACGATTCTTACCACGGGCAAGCACAGTCAGCAAAGCTAGGTCAGAGGCGGAAGCGGAAGCGATACCGGGACGCACACCATCCTCCTTTAGCGGCCCCACGAAGAGAGGCACCTTGACATGCACCGAAAATGTGCTTGCGCCGAGAAGCTTGAGCGACTCCAGCTGGTCATCCGCGAGGGCGCTGAGGTAGTTCGAATCCCCCGCCGTGTGGTCATCGATGAGCGCCACACCGGCATGGAAACCGCCGAAGGTATTAGCACTTGTCTGGTTCGCGCGCTCAACGGCGCGCTTCTTTCGCGCAACCGCCGTTCCACGCACCGTCCCCTGCAGTGCTTCACGCCAGAGCACACGCAGGCGGTCGTCGACTTTCCACTGGCGCACGCCACGCCAAAGGGAACGCAGGCCCTTGGGATTGATGTCATCCAAAAGGAACAGCATCAACTGTCCGCGCAGGGGCCCGAGGACATGGGGGGAAAGAACGGCGTCCGATGCGGGATCAACAATCTGCTCCAGGGTCGGTGCCGTCCCCGATGCAATCAAGCCACCGACAACCTCATCCAAGGGGTGATCCCACCAGGTACCCGAGGCCGCCACTCCTATTCCATCAAGCATCCAGGGGAAGGCTGGCTCCCCCAGAATCGCTAGGGCTGTGGCCTGCCCCACCGCTGCACCGCGATCATCTGGCATTCCGGTGGCCAGGAGGGTGTCAACGGATTGACGCAGGGGATTCACTTTCGAAAGCGCCGACTCACCCAGAATCTCAACGAACTGTTCTGGATCCGTTGAGATGTAGACCTCCACCAGGGGACCAGGTTTCCTCGGAGTGACCGGCTCTCCCAGGGCCCGTAGCGTGCTCGCCCGAGTCGACACCATGGCCTGCATGTAGGACTGCAATCTTGCCGGGGAAATTCCGTTGTTTGCCCAGATTCGCACGCCTCCGGCCTCGATCGCGCCAGTCTCCTTGGCCGCTACCTCACGCCGCGCAAGGTAGTCCACTCCCAGTTCCATGTTGGGCAGACCCCTGCGGGAAATGGGGCAAGAGAAAGCCAGGTCTCCTTGGTCATACACCTCCATGCGCAACCGCCATCGGGGAGTCAAATCCTCAAGGTAGGGCCACATGCTCGCGAGGTCGTTGCCAAACCACAGGGTCATGGGAATGCCCGGTCGACGGGGATTCTCCATGACTGCTCGAAAGGCATCCTTGGGATCGAAGAAGTCTCGGCCGAAGATTCGAAAGCCCTCGCCAGGTACCAGCTCAACGCCAAGGCTAAGTGCCAGTTCCGCCGGCGCTGTATCGACTTGAGTACCAATCAGGATGAGCGCAGCGCCCTTCGAGGCCCTGCTGCCCAGGGATCGAAACTTCGTGGCGATTTGCCCCGGCGCTGCTGTGCTGCTCCAGCGCTCCTCGAGTTGTTGACTGAAGTCGTCCGACGGAGTGACTATTTCGACAATCTGAGACTGGGCCAGATTTCGATAAAGGGTCCAGTCGTCCGTCCCCCGTCTCGTTCGATTCCCACAGGCGACCGAGAGCGAGGCAAACAATAGCAAGACGACCCCCAGGCAGAACCTGTGCCCGGGCCTGTTGAATGTGCCATTAGCAGGGCCACGCACTGAGCGAGATGCCCCACCGACGTCACGGCGGGGGCGCTTGGAGGAGAACGGTAGCGGCAGGTACAATGCAATCATTGGGGTATCCCCCAGGCAGCCCCTCGGGGCATGGCCTGGCACGATGACCTCGGCTAATCTCGAGCGGAGCCGGAGGAACATCTTCGCACTTGCGGGGCTACCCACTCTACCCTTTGGGGACGGACTGCCCTATATCTCGCCAGGCCTCCGCCCATCCGCACCAGATTTATCCCTTGCAAGCCCTTCTGACTCTCCTCCCCCTGGCCGCTGTGCTGGCATGCCTGCTAGTCGCCTGGGGTCCCGGTCACCACCTGGAATTCGCCACCCGCGTTTACGGCGGGCGGCGCGAGCTTCTTGGGAGTCAAGTCGCTGACCTCCTGGATGCGGAACATGACGCTTGGTTCTACGGCAACCTCGCCGCGGACCTGATCAACTTCAAGGGTTACGGGGGGCACTACAACCATTGCCACCGATGGACGATCGTGGAGGAGATGCAAGAGCGCGCGGAGAGCCCCTCTGAATTCGCCTTCTGCCTCGGCTACCTAGGACACCTGGCAGCCGACACCATCGCGCACAACCACTACGTTCCCTATCACCTGGCACGCTATGCGCGTTCGAAGGGGCTGGGGCATCTCTACTGGGAGATGCGGGCGGATCGGTTCGTACCGGAGTCCCGCTGGGGACTGGTGAGCAGCCTTAAGAGCAACCGTGAGTTGGATTCCCTGGACGAGCTGGTCAATTCCTGTGTGCCGAAGAAGGCCCTTTCCATGCGCACGAATAAGCTGCTCTTCAACCACGTTCTCCTGGTGGCCGAGCGCGATCGCTGGCGCCGTGGTGTCGACCGCTTGCACGCGCTTTCCTTCGCTCCCTTAGCCGAAGGCTTCCTGGAGTCCTTCCGCCGGGCCGCCGTCGCTCGCATGTGCCTGGCCCTGGAACCCGGTGGCCTTGAGAAGCTGGCCCACGTAGACACCAACGGCAAGTTGGCCCAGGGCGAGGCCTGGGCGCGCCGCAAAGGTGTGCTCGTCAGCATCAAGGGCCCAAAGCAACGTCGGACGCTCTCACGCAGGGCCGCGGGGATCTTCCTGGAGGGTATGGAAACGCCGCCGCCCGTGGGCAACCATGCCCTGCCCCATTGGTAAGCTGCGGCGGTGAATGACCGCCGCCCGCTCCTAGATGTCCTACGCCGCAATCCGCTCTTTCGGAAATTGTGGACGGCGCAGCTCATCAGCCAAACCGGTGATTGGCTGTCGCGCACAGCAGTCCTGGGCCTCTTATCTTCCCTCGGGGCACGGGACGCCATGGTCGGCGTCGGGGCCCTTTACGCGGCGGAGCTAGCCACGCGCCTACTCCCCAGTGCCTTGCTCTACCCCCTGGCGGGGCCCGCCGCGGATCGCCTGCCGCGGCGCTTCTTGATGGTCGGCGCTGATTTTCTACGCGTCCTGATCGTACTCGGCCTCTTGGCTGTAAAGGAGCCCTCGGATCTGCCCCTGCTCTACGGCCTGGTCATGGCCCAAGTCGGCCTTGGAACTTTCTTTGCCTCGGCCCAATCCGCCGCCATTCCAAGCATCGTCGACAAAGACGAGCTGCAGGATGCCTACGCGGTTTCCTCGGCGACCTGGAGCTTCACGCTTTCCCTCGGCGCCGCCCTGGGGGGACTGAGCGTGCGCTACCTCGGAACCCAAGGAGCCATCGTCGTGGACGCCCTGACCTACGTGGTCAGCGCGAGTTTGCTGCTCCGATTGCGCCTGCCTGAGGTAGAGAAGCATCCCCAGCCCTTCCGTTTGCGTGACATCCTCTTATTCACAGACATCCGACGGGGACTTGCCCACGCGCGCGAGCGTGGGACCGGCGCGATTCTATTGGCCAAGAGCCTCTGGGGCGGAGCCGGTGGGTTCCTCGTTGCCCTCTCGCTCCTGTCACGCCAGCGCTTCGCCGCCAGTGGCCCCGATGGGAATCCCGCGCCGGAATCCGTGGCCCTCATCGTCGGGCTGTTCTATGCGGCACGGGGTCTCGGCACTGGCGCCGGGCCCGTCATAGCTCGGCGCTTCCTGGGCTCCAATGACAAGGACCTGCGGCGGCAGATTCGCCTGGGCTTCGCCCTCGGCGCCCTTGGTTATGCCCTGATCCCCCTGACCAGTTCCTTTGGTGCAGCCTTGGCCTGCGTCGCCCTTAGCCATTCTGGCGGTAGCATCTTGTGGGTGGCTTCAACCACCTTCTGGCAACGTAAGGTCGACAACGCCTACCGCGGCCGGGTCTTCGCCCTTGAATTCCTTGGCATGACCCTATCCTTTGCCCTGGGTGGCCTCGCAGCCGCCCTGGTCTTCGATGCGACTCAGGACCTCAAGCGCACGCTTTGGACTTCGGTCAGCCTAGTCGCCCTGGGCGGACTGCTCTGGAGTTGGATCGACGCTGACCGTCGCAAGCTGCCCGACACGACCCCCAGCGAATAACGATGCAAAACCCCGAAGTGCCCTCTAATGAAGACCTGTCCCTGCGTGTTCGCATGCACACGCGATGGTCCGACGAGGACAATCAGTCGGTCCTGAACAACGCGGTTTACATGACGCTCTTCGAGGAAGCGCGCCACGCGTACTTCAGCGGTCTCGATCTCCTCGACGCGAATCGCTTCCCCTTCGTCCTGTTGCAAACCAATGTGCGTTTCGTAGCGCCCGGGAGTGGCGGTGTCGACGTAGAAGTCGCCCTGGGCACGACACACCTGGGGCGCAGTTCTTTCACGCAGGCCTACCGCGTGCGCGAATGCAATAGCGATGGAAGCGTCGGTGCCATTTGGTGCGAAGCGGAGGCCGTACTGGTGGCCTGGGACGCAACACGCCGCAGCGGACGCCCCATGGAGGAGGACTTCCGCGCGGCGATCGCGAGATTCGAAGCGCAGGCCAAGGGCTGAGCCCCAGGCCTCGCTTGATTTCCTAGAAGGTGAAGTGACGCAGAACGCTGTCGTTCATGTCGCCGTCGTCGTTTAGATCTTCGTTAGCGGCAAACTCAGAGGTCAAGAAAGCTGCTCCCTGCTCGTCATCCGTAAAGACCGCCACTGTGTCCTGGGCGTGACCGGTGGCCAGCACGCGCGGGAGGCAGGACAGCGTCGGGTTGCGCAAAACGATCGTGTCGTTCTTGTCACTGTCCCCGTTGTAGTCAATGTTGTCAGCGGACTCGCTCACGCGGTAGAAGACCCAGCCGCGGGAAACGATAATGCCGGCCGAGCTAGGCTCGAGGGCAAAACCCACGCCGTCAAAGTCGAGGGTCGGACCGGACTCAAAGTCCATCCATACCGGAAGGCTGTCGAGCGTGTCGGAATCCTTTGTCAGGACATCGCAGTTCAACGAGAAGTTATTCAGGTTGCGCGCCGGGACGGATTCCTTGAAAGCCACAGGAAGGCGCCCTTCGTCTTCTTCTGCGGCCATCCAGGTTGCCCCGGCGTAGGGCTCGCCGGCGAGTCCCGTACCGAAATTCGGGTTCCCACTCTCGTGCCGGAAGGTCCAGGTCGTCGAGGCACCGGCAGAGGGATCCAACCACGCCACAAGAATGTTGTTGGCTGCCTTTCCACCGTCAAGGTCGTCGGAGTCCGCCAACTCGGAGACCACGCTCACAAAACGATCCTCAAGGCAGGCAACTCCGCTCGAGCCGCCGGGAAGCCCCGTGGCCACGGCATGCAACTGCGAAGGATCGCGCGGCGGCGTAGAGCCATCCAGAGCCTCGATCCAGCGCACAACCGTGTCGGTGCTATCGGCATCCTCGTTGTAGTTACAGCTTGAGTCTGACTCCGGCGACAGGGTCGCAACGTAGTCGTCCACTGCAAGGACGCGGTCGGCGCCAGCAACGCCTGAGTTGTGCACTCCGTCCATGCCTATGGCGAAGTCCTTGAAGCGCAGCCAAAACAAGACTTGGTCTGTGGTGTCGGTATCCGGCGTACCTACGCAAGAGTCGGGAACGACAACCTCACCATTGAGGATAGCGGGGTTGAAGTTCTGAGATCCTTGGCCGGTCTCATCCACGAGAAAGCCAACCACCCAATCGTTGTTGTTCTCAAAGTGAGCGGCGAAGGGTGCGTCGTCGTCCTCGAGCGCGACCCCAACTTCAACGATGCGCATGTCCGAGTTCAATACATCCAGAAGAGCAAGGGTGGACTGATCCAGGGTGTCCATGTCGCCGTTGCGGTCCACCAGATCCTCGGTTTCATCGGTGGTCATGAAGAGCATACCCTGGTCTTCCCCGAGCAGCTCAACTTTGATCGGGCCGGCACCCCCGGTGTTCATGACCTCAACGGGCGTGAGGGGATCCCCGCGCGTAACATAGCGAAGGTTGCTTTCGTCCCCCGTGGAAGCATCCGCGTCCGCCGTGTAGTAAGCGCGATTGCCAACCGAGAGGATCAAATCATCGGAGGAGTCGAGGGTGTCGACGTAGGTTGTCACCCCTGCGACGCTGGACCAATGCACGAGGACGATGTCATCCATCATGCCGTCCATATCCCAGTCCGTGCTGTCAAGGTCCTCGTCGACGACCAGGTAGATCTCGTCGCGCAAACCGGCAAAGGACGTCGATGCGACAGCGAGGTCAAAGAAGGTGTTCTTGCCTAGGCGCACGACTCCCGCGACCTGGTCATCCATGTCGCCGTCACCGTTAAGATCGGTTCCACCGCTCTCAAGGGCCTCACTGCGGGCGTAGACCATCCAAACGTTGGTCAAGAGCGGAACCAGCGAGGGGTCGAGGGATCCCGGCGCGGTTCGCACTTCGAAGTCGTTTTCACCATCGCTGGTGCCGCCGGAGCAGGCGCTGGAGAGAAGAAGGGAGGAGAGAAGCAGGACTCTGGAGGAGAAGCGCATGGGCGGACCCGTCTGGGTGCGTAGGAAAAGCTCAGCCGATAGGAACGGCCGATGTGCTCCGAACTCGGAGCAAAGGCGGGGGGAGCGGCGATCGGCAAGACCGGTCACAGAGGTTAGCCGGGGTGGGCCTCCCATGGACCTAGAACCTGGCGGGCGCAAGATATCTGATCGCCTTGTAATCTCACAAACAGCTGTATTTCAGATGTCGAGGCAGGCTCGACTCGGGATCCCCGGTAGCCCCGGCCTCCTGCCCTGCTATACCTGACTGGTGATGCGCTCGACTGCTGTCCTCTTCTTGGCTCCCCTGGTGGCCTTAATTTGCCTCGGGGCTGGCCCGGCCCCTGGCCCGGCTCCTGGCCCGGCTCCTGGCCCGGCTCCTGGCCCGGCGAGACCGGTCCTGGCGCCCTCACCCGCCCTGGTGGCGCCGGCGCGGGACGCGGTTGACCGTCTCCGGCAGTGGTTGCGCAAGTCCGAACGCTCCAGGAAAGCCCTTGGTGTGGGCGAGATGCGAGAGCTGGATGAGCTCTTGGCCGACCTCACAGGCTTCCTGGCCCGGGATACGGCTCGCGGCAAGGCTGCTGATCTGGTGCTCCTAGACCTAATTCTGGCTACTGAGGCCCTGGCACAGGAGCCGGCCTTTGGCCCCAGCGCCCCCAAGTTCGCGGCCCTCGAAAGGGCTCAAGTGGCCCTCAGAGCACGCCTAAAGGGCCCCCAAGCCACCAGCAGCGTCAAATTCCTAAGCAAGGAAGTCCTGGACCGTGATGCCCGGGAATCAAACCCTCGAAGGCGGATCGCGGCCGCTGCCCTTGGGGCCGTTCGCCACCCCGGAGCGCTCGGATCCCTGCTCGCCACGACGCGGGACATCAACGACGGGGTCGCCCTAGCCGCCCGGACCGCCCTCGTTGGCTGGGATGACCCCCGTATTCATTTGCTCTTCCTGGATCTTCTGGAGGAGCGCGAGTCCGTCGAGGTGGTGACCGAACACCTGAATGCCATCGGGGAAGATCTGGGTCCCCTTGGCATGGATCGCCTGCGGGGGATCGTGGGCGGTCTCTATGTATCGGAAGACTGGCGCAATGCCGCCCGAGCCCAGCCTCTGATCGGCGTCCTGGACACGGAACGTGCCGCTCCACTCCTGATTGAGGCCCTGACCCTTTGGGGACGCCGTGCCGAGTCAGGCAAGGGCTCGGCCCGCATCACAGAGGAAATCGTTGTTGAGCTGCGTCGTCTCTCCGGCCGTGGCATGGGCAACAAACCCGCCCAATGGAACGCTTGGTGGGCGGCAGTCCTCCGGGGCGATGTGCTACTCCCCGAGACTTCCCTGGCCCGTGGCGCGCCAATGACTACTGCCGCTTTCTTCGGGCTGCGCTTGGCCTCTGACCGTGTTCTGTTCGTAGTTGACCGCTCCGGCTCGATGGAACGGATCATTGGAACTGGGGGCCAGAGCCGCTATGAGGAAGCTGTTGACCAGATCTTCTACTTCCTGGCCCAGGCAGGATCGGATGCAAGCTTCGCCCTGGCGCTATTCCACGACAACGCGGAGACCTGGCGGACGGGCCGGCTCATGGAGTCCTCGGATTCGGTCCTGAAACAGGCGCGGCGGTGGCTGGAGGCCAAGCGGCCCAAGGGTGGCACGAACTTACGCACGGGGCTCTTTAATGCCCTCGGGGGCGACCGCAGAGGGCAGG
>JBLHLB010000018.1:0-28615 GCA_047618505.1 Planctomycetota bacterium | reverse complement strand
CGATGCGGATGCCCCATGCGTGCCAGGAGATCCGCGCTGGGGGCAACGTCCACGCGCATCCTGCGCTCGCTCCCCGCCGACCGATCTCGGCGTTCCCAGTCGACCAAGCTGTCCAATCGAGCGAGGGCCACCGCCAGAGTTGTACTCGGCGGCGTAGGGGAGGAATCGGTGAAGGTGTTTCCCACGGATCGATGGAGCTCAGGGGCCGCCCGTACCTAGACAGGGGCCAGGGCGATCCTACAGGACAGCCGCCAGCCCTGCCCATGGGCGACCTGCGCGCAGACTTCGTCCTGAAGATCCAGGGGCCGTTTCTGTGGCCAATCCGAAGGGGTATCCTGCAGGCGTGATCGCTCCCCATCCGAAATCGCTGTTAATCATCGCCCTCTTGGCCCTGTCGCCCCTGCTGCCGCGGACCGTCCTGGCTGCCCACACCGGGTCTGTGGGCCAACCCGGCGAGACGTTTCAGCCGGAGCCCCAGGACTCAGGTGTCATCGCACGGCGCAAGCTCCTGAATATTTCGCGCCGTCTGGCCGAGGCTGACGCACGCGAACGACCCTGGGCTGCGCTCCTACGCGGCGACTTTAACCTGGCCCGCAAGGTACTCGAGAATCCGCGCCCCGCCGCCGTCGACCTGGGCAACTCCCTGCGCTTGATCCAGCGCGACCTGCGGCGCCTTTCCAAGGTGGATCTGACTCCCCTTGAGCGCGCCCGCGTTGCCTCCATGGATGGTTGGGTTCGCGCCCTGCGAAACATCTATGACGCCCAAGCGTCGAGTCGCACAGACCCTCTCAACTTCACGCGGCAGGTGGAGCGCGTGCTCCTCACGCTACTCGGCTCAGGCGCCCTGCCTCTCCAGCAACGCCTGGCCCTGCTCGAGGCCTACATCACGAAGTTGCCGGCCCACTGGGATGCCGCCAGGGCAGGCTTGATCACGCCGGTGCACAGCTGGGCGCTCGAGGCAGCAGAAGAGATCCTGACAATCGACCGACTCCTGCGTGAGGACCTGCTGGCGACCACTGCAGCAGTGCAGCTCGGTGAACGCGCCCAGGCTCGCCTGGAGGAGCACCTTGAGACGGCCGCCGACGCGACCATCGAGTTTCGCAATTGGCTGATCGCAAGTCCCGGAGCCACCGGCCGACCGCGCAAGGGATTGGGCGACCAGACCTTTGAGGTCATCCTCGAGGCCTTGACCGGACGGTCGCGCCCAACTCGCATCTTGCGCGCTGAACTGCTCGATGTAATTGCAGCGAGCGATATAGGTCGACTCACTGCAGCAGAGTCCAAAGCAACCACACCCGCGACGCCCGCGCAGGTCCAGGCAGGATTGAGTCTGGGTCTTCGCGCGGGCAGCCAACTCTTCGACTCCGAGAACCTCGCGGCTATCACGCCCAAGCCCGTGGTCACACCGGGTGTCTTCCCCGGCGGTACGCAGCCCTCCGAACTGGTGTTCTTGATTCCCGCCAAAGACGGCTCCTACCGGCTCTGCATCGAAAGCACGAACCGCGCCTGGTCCCTGCCTTTACTGCGGGGATTGTCAGGAGTTGCTTCGACCTTGACGCTTGCGGCGGAAGGCCTGCGCCGCGGGCCCAGCGGTGAAGCGCTCCTACGCAACGCCTTCCTCGCCCTGCCGGAGAGCGGGCGCATGCCGTTTCTCCTGGAACCCTTCGCCGAGGGCTTCGGTCTTTACTCCACCGACGCAGCCATTCGCTACTCCATCCCAGCCGAGAGCCCCGGCGCGGAACTGCTCAAGCGTGGCGCAGCAAGATTGTTGCTCTTTGACGCCGCAAGACTTCTGGCTTCGATCGAAACCCACGCCATGGGATTGGAAGAAGCAGAGGTGTTGGACAACTTCCGCCTGCGCACCGGTATCACGCAGGAACTGGCCCAGGTCGAGGTGGACCGCGTTTGGCACGAGCCCCTGCGGGGTGCCGCGATCCTCGGCTACATGGAATTCCGTGCCCTGGAGGACACCTTGGCCGGGAGTATGTCGCGGGTCGAAGCTGCCCGACGCACCATCGCCTTGGCTCTGGTCGCCCCCGGCGTTCGACCGGTTGATCTCACGGCACAGCTGCCCGATGCCTCGGGCCGCTAGTTTGTCCTGGAAAGATTGTCCGACTCAGGAGATCTAGGGGTCGTCCGGGGACTCTCGAATTGGAATCTGCATTCGAACTTCGGTTGCATTCCGCTAACTCTCGAAGAGAGAAGTGTTCGAGTCAGCCCCTATGAGAGAACTAGCCCACTGTATTCGCGTCTTTGTTTACCGCATGGAACAAGGATGCCCCTCGTACCTGTTGCTGAAGAGTGACCAGGGCATCGAGAGTTTTTGGACGCCGGTTCACGGTCCGATCGGATTTGGGGAAGACCTGGAGCACGCGATTCGACGTGAGGTCTTGGACGATGTGGGGATCACCCGTGCAACGGACGTTGTTGACTTGGCGATGCCCTCAAGGTGGTTGCTCGGGGACGAAGAAATCATCGAATGGAACTACGGATTGCGTGCCACGCCGGCAGACCACGAAAACTTGCGTTTGGACCACGACCGCTGGAACGCCTTCCGCTGGGCCGGTTTTGGCCAAGCCTACCCCTCCCTGGAATTGGAGTTTGATCGCGCAGCGATCGTCCGACTGCACACGATCCTGGGCGCGGCCTAGCAGCCCGTTGAAGAACAGCGATTCCTCGATTCGCTGTCACGGATCGTCTGGCAAGGCGCCAGGCTCCCCGCCTAGTTGAACGCTGTTCCGGGGTTCTGGTAACGCAGCCTGGCGATGCGTGGGGGCCGAGCGAGGGAGCGCTGTTTTTCGGGCGGACCGCTAGGAACGTAATTGGATCAGGTTCGATCTGGAGCCTTCGAATCTGGGCTGCTGCCGCAAGAATGGAGACAGGCGGACCGCAGGCGTTAGAATACCCACACCGCGGCAGGCGCGGTCGCCCCTAGATATCCCCGTGCCCAAGCCCACCGCCTCCCCCGCTGACCTACGGGTCTTCCTCGCGATTCTACGTGAACGCGGCGACTTGGTTGAGGTCGACACTCCCGTGGACGCGGAGCTGGAAGTCCCCGAGATCCACCGTCGCGTGATTGCCGCCGGCGGTCCGGCGCTGCTCTTCCGCAATGTAAAGGGCTCGAGCATGCCTCTCGCGGTCAACCTCTTCGGAACACGGGAGCGAGTACTGGCCGCCTTCGGAGACGGCCCCCTGGAGAAGATCCGCGAGATCGCAAAGCTGCCCGAGGAGCTGATGCCTCCGACGCCAGGAAAGCTGTGGGCCAAGCGCGGGTTGCTCGGCTCCCTGGCGAAGGTCGGTTTGAAGCGACGCAGCAGAGCGCCCGTGACAGAGATCATTGAAATGCCGCCGCGACTCTCCATGCTCCCCGCCACCAAGAGTTGGCCGCGGGACGGCGGGCGGTTCGTCACCTTACCCTTGGTGTTGACCGAACACCCCGAGGGCAAGGGCACGAACCTCGGTATGTACCGCGTCCAGCTCTTCGACGACCAACACCATGGTTTGCACATGCAAATCGGGAAGGGCGGCGGCTATCACCTAGCAGCGGCGGAAGCATTGGGACGACCGCTCCCGGTCAACGTGCACGTGGGCGGGCCGCCGGCGATGATCCTGTCAGCCATCGCACCCCTGCCGGAGAATCTACCGGAGTTGCTGTTGGCCAGCCTGGTGCTCGGCAAGCGCTTGGACATGGTCGATAACCCTGTGGGCCCCCTGCCGATCGTTGGAAACAGTGAAGTCGTCCTGGTCGGCGAGGTTGCGCCGGGCGCCCGACGTGCCGAGGGACCCTTCGGCGATCACTACGGCTACTATTCCGAGACCCACGACTACCCCCTGGTGCACTGTAAGGCTGTACTGCGGCGCAAGGATGCGATTTGGCCCGCAACCGTGGTGGGCAAGCCGCGCCAGGAGGACTTCTTCCTGGGGGACTACCTCCAGGAGCTGCTCGCACCACTCCTGCCCCTGGCGATGCCGGGTGTGATCGATCTCTGGAGCTATGGGGAGACGGGTTATCACTCCCTGGCGGCAGCGGTTGTGCACGAGCGCTACCGACGCGAGGCGATGGTGCAGGCCTTCCGCATCCTTGGGGAGGGGCAGTTGTCCCTGACGAAGTTCTTGCTCCTGACCGATAGCCAAGTGGACCTGCGCGACTTCCGGGCGACCCTGGAGCACGTGTTGGCACGGGCCGACTTCCGCACGGACCTGTACCTCTTCTCGAACCTGTCGATGGACTCCCTCGACTACTCGGGGCCCGCCATCAATGAAGGCGGCAAGGGCGTGCTCCTGGGTTTAGGCGATGCGATTCGGGAGCTGCCACGGGAGTACACCGGACCCACGGGACAACTCGGGGGAGCAGTGCGGGATGTACAGGTCTTCTGTGCCGGATGCCTGGTTGTGGAGGCGCCAGCCTTCGCCGAGGACCCGGAGTTGGCAGCTCGTATTGCGAACGATGAGTCCTTCGCGGACTGGCCCATGGTGGTGCTTGCGGACGATGCCAGGCGCGCGACCAAGAGTGCGCAAAACTTCCTGTGGACGACCTTCACGCGCTTCGATCCTGGACAGGACATCGTCGCCAAAACGACCAAGCTCCTCGGCAACCACCCCACCTTCGAGGCGCCGATCGTCATCGACGCGCGCATGAAACCGGACTATCCAGAGGAGCTGTTCTGCGACGGGGATACAGCGGCGACGGTAGACCGGCGCTGGAAGGAATACTTCCCCGCCGGCGGAGTCGAAATGGGCGACTCCGACCGGGGCCATTTGGATTGAGCTAGTAGTCCGTTGAACCCTCAGGTTGCGCACCGGAGATGTAGCAGGGGCTCGGGCATGCAATGGCGGACTGCCCCCGGGTGTCGTTCGGAGTCCGCTCCGGCCCCCCCACCGGCAGCGCCGCGACCGTCAGGCTGTCCGACCTGTTCTTTTGCACGAAGAACACCAAGGGGACCCGGGCTGAGCTCCCCGATTCCCCAAGTCAGAGGGTGTCTGATCCGGGTCGCGTGCCCCAGGGGAAGGTCGCCCCCATGCCTCTCACCTCCTGGCCTGTCACGGCGGGGGCAAGTCATCCGTAGTTCACGGTCCACCGTCGAAGTGCCTTCGACGAAGATTCGGGGTGGGCAGTTGCTGGATCGAGTAAAACTGGCGTCCAGCCCCTCCCCAATGAACCGCTTGCCCTCCATTCTCGCCCTGGACGTTGCCATGAAGACCGGACACCTTGGATTGATCGCTGTACTGCTCGTTGGGTGTAATGTTGCCGAGCAGGTGGTGCCCAGGGCGGATGGTGATGCTGACAAGGGCACGACAGCTGAGGAGGCTGCGGTGGAGCAGGAGACGCAACCGGCTGCACAGGAGGCAGCAGAGTCCTTTGACCACACGCACCGGCGTTGGGATGCGATCCTCAAGCTGCACGTGGAGGGGGATCGGTTTGACTACGCGGCCCTTGCGAAGGAGCGGGGTGAGTTAGACGCCTACCTAGGCGAGCTGAGCGCGGTCGAGCGTGCGGACCTTGAGAGCTGGGCCAAACCCCAGCGCTTTGCCTTCTGGATCAATGCATATAACGCATTCACCATCCTGAAGGTAATTGACAACCTGCCCCTCGACAGCATTCGCGATTTGGACAAGAGCTTCGGGCTCAACACCGTTTTTGAACAAGAATGGATCCCCCTGAAGGCATTGCACCCCTCAGGGAAATTAAAGCGGATGTCGCTGAACGACATCGAACACACCATTCTACGAGAGCGTTTCAAGGACGCGCGCATTCACGCGGCTGTCAATTGTGCGTCTATCTCTTGCCCGCCGCTCCTCGGGGAAGCCTTTGTGCCCGATCGATTGGATGCCCAGTTGAGTTCACAAATGCGCGCCTTCGTCGCCGACCGCGTGCGCAACACATTCAATCGAGACGACAACTCGGTTCGCCTCTCAAAGATCTTTGATTGGTTTGCGGATGACTTCAAACGAGATACGGACAGCGTGCGCGACTACCTGGTGCGCTTCGCTTCAGAAGCCGATGCTGAATTCCTGCGGGAAGCGAAGCTCAAGTACGCTAGCTACGATTGGGACTTGAATGCTCCCAAGAAGAAGTAGGCGAACGAATGCGCTCGGGTGGTCTCGGGATCTTGTTTACCTGACCCCGAGCGCACCCTCCCGGGCGACCAAGTCCCCCGGAAAAGTGGGCCCGTGCTGGGGTCCGGAAACGGAAACAAGGGGACGCGGGGGGCCACAAACGGGACCCATGCCCAAAGATCTGGTGAAGATTCGTTAAGAAGTCGTCAGAAGCTGGAGGGTCCAAAGGCCTGTAATGGGGGTCAGTTTTAGGAATGCCCTTTTGCGCACACCCAAAATTCACCGTTCCCTATCGATCCCTTCGAAGTCCGTATTGATGCTGGTAAGTGCGGGGCCTATGGTCCGCGCCAACTCAGGAATCCCCACCGAGAGAAACCACATAACACACGATGAGCACCCTCACCCTACTGGTCGGCGCACTCGCTCTTGCGGGCGCCCCCAACACAACCTCCGACGACGCGGTTTCAATCGATGACTCCGCGGCCGTCAACACCAACTTCAACATCGTCCTTCCGGTCGATGTAACCGTCAATGTCTTCGGACGCGTCCAGATGGACGGGGTCTGGGGCTCTGGGTCATCACCCTTTGACACCCTGGACCAGGTCGGATTCCGACGCGCTCGTGTCGGCGTCCAGGGCAAGGCCGGAATCTTCGACTACAAGGCGGAGTACGACTTCGCCGGTGGCGACGTAGATTTCGCGGACGTCTACATCGAGTGGAATAGCTCGCCCCTGGGTTCCCTCAAGGTCGGCAACTTCAAGGAGCCGGTGGGTCTCGAAGAGCTCTCCAGCAGCCGCTTCACAACCTTCACCGAGCGCGCTAGTTCCTCCAACCTGGCGCCCGCCCGCAACGTCGGCGCCATGTTCGCCGACAACACTGAGACGATGGCCTGGCAGTACGGTGTCTTCGGCAGCGACACCGATAGCAGCGGCGGGGGTATCGTGGACGGCATGTATGCCCTCACCGGACGCATTGCCGGCGCGGTCGTCAACGAAGAGGAGTGCCTGGTTCACCTCGGTGCCTCCCTCTCGAACCGCAGCCAGGACATGGTGCGCTACAGCGCACGCCCGGAGGTTCCCTTCGTAGACAGGCCCATCGACTCAGGCGGCATCGACAACGATGGCGTCCTGCTCTACGGAGTCGAAGCCGCTTGGGTCGGTGGCCCCGCATCCGTCCAGGCCGAGTACACCGCCGCAGACATCAGCGACGCCAATGGCGGCGACGATGCCACCTTCAGCGGCTACTACATTGAGACGAGCTACTACCTCACCGGCGAGACTCGCAACTACCACCAGCCCTCCGGAAGCTTCAAGCGCCCGCCGGTCAACGAGGACTTCGACGGCGAAGGCGGAATGGGAGCTGTTCAGCTCGCCCTCCGCTACTCGATGCTCGACCTCGACGACCTCCCCAGCATGGGCGAACTCGGTGACCTCACCCTGGGCGTCAACTGGTGGCTCAACAACCACACCCGCCTCTCGGCCAACTACGTCGCCGCGGACTACGACGACGGCGGCTCGAGCGAAGATGCCGACTACCTCGTCGTGCGCTTCCAAGTCGACTTCTAAGGGAAGTTGCCACCTCCCGGGGCCGAATCGGCCCCGGGAATAGAACCGGGGGAGACCGCTACAGGCGGTCTCCCCCGGTTTCTGTTTGGGGCTCAGAAGCCGCTACCCGTTCCGGAAAGCGTAGAAGTCTTCGTTCTCCACGGGGGGGTTGGCGCTGCTACGGACCTGGTGGGAGCGGACTTCCCAGAGGTCGCGGAAGATGCGGTAGGTGAGGGCGGTCTCGTCCAAGTATTTGACACCGCTGGAGCCACCGGTCCCGGTACGACCACCGATCACGCGCTCCACCATGCGGGCGTGGCGTTGGCGGAAGATGACGAAGAGCTGTTCGAGCTCGATCAGCCCATCGAGCACCTCCCGCGGCCAGGCCAGGAGCGGGAGCTCGCGGTAGGAAAGGATGAACATCATGGACGCGCGGATGCGGCGGCGACGTGCTCCACCTTCGCTTTCCTCGGGGTTCAAGAATTTGCGCAGCGCCTCCTTCTCGGCTTCATAGCGCTCCGAGAGACGTGCACGCTCCTTGTCCGAATGGGAACGCTGGTGGGCCAGGTCACAGGTCTTGTCCACCTCGACCGACTGCGCTTCGAGGAAGGAAACGACGAAGCGTTCTAGGGCAGCCTCACCTTCTGGCTCGCCCTTGGTGTGTCCGCCGATCGGCGTGCGCAGGAGCCATTCTTCGACTGCGTCGCGCAGACTCGGGCCATCGTCACGCTGGGCCAGGACATTTCGCAGGGCAGTCGATTCGGAACCGTCATGGGAACGCAGGGCGTTCAACCAACTCTCGTCCGTGCCCAGGGGAATGCGCTCGTCCGCGCCCAAACCCAGGAGGATTTCGATCTGCCGCAGCTGCGCGCTTTGAAATCCGCTGGCGGGCATGAGCTTGTCGCGGAAGCCAAGGTAATCGCGCGTCGTCAGGGTTTCCATGACCTCAAAGTGATCGGCGCAACGCCGCAGGAGCGTGCAGATCCGGCGGATGGCACGCACGCCGCCGGAGAGCTCCTGCTCCGCCACGCGCTCCTGGCGGAAAGCCTCACGCAGGCTCACAAGCTCCCGCCGAATCAGCTTGAACCAGAGCTCGAAGACCTGGTGCACGGTGATGAAGAGCACCTCGTCGTTGTCGATCTCGGCCTCGTCCTCAGCGAGCCCGCTCTGGAGTCCGAGGAGCTCCTCGACGCGGATGTACTCCCAGTAGTTGACGGGCTTGCTGGCGTCGTTGGGCATGGGGGGTCTCTGCATGATCTCTGAGGGGGGGGGATGGGGGCGCCGTTCCGAGGCGATTCCGCGCCGGAGAGGATAGGGCTCGACACACCGAGACGGAACCTTGGCTCTGCGGGTAGACTCTGCGCGACATGCCTGCACGGAACACAGCCCCCACTGAGGCCCCCACCCCCCTGGGCCAAGTCACCATTCCCGACCCCAGCGGTCTGAACACCGGGGGCCCTGCGAGGACCCTCCGCCCCGAGGCCGCCCTCCTGGCCCGGGCCGAGGAGTTGCTTGCACGACCACTCCTGGACCTCGTCCACGAAGCGGCCCTTGTCCACCGCGAGCACCATGACCCCGGTCGAATCCAGTGCTCGCAATTGGTCTCTATCAAGACCGGTGGTTGCGCGGAGGATTGTGGGTACTGCTCACAGAGCGCGCACTGGACTACGAACGTTGAGCGCGAGAAGCTGCAGCCCGTAGCGGAGATCGTCGCCGCCGCTCAGTCCGCGAAGGACGGCGGCGCGGACCGCTTCTGCATGGGCGCCGCCTGGCGTTCGATCAAAGACGGTCCGGAGTTCGAAAACGTCCTAGACATGGTACGCGAGGTCAAATCCCTCGGGCTGGAGACCTGCGTCACCCTCGGCATGCTCGAGCCGCACCAGGCGGATCGCTTGGCTGAAGCGGGTTTGGACTACTACAACCACAACCTCGACACGGGGGAGAGTTACTATGACTCAGTGGTCACAACGCGAACGATGGACGATCGTTTGGACACTCTGGCTGCCGTACGCAACGCGGGCGTGCATGTCTGCTCCGGCGGCATCATTGGCATGGGTGAATCGCGCCAGGCGCGGGCCGAGCTCTTGGCCCAGCTGGCCGCTCTCGTTCCCCAACCCGAGAGCGTTCCGATCAACGCCCTTGTTCCGGTCGAAGGCACGCCCATGGCGAATCAAACGCCGGTGGATTGGACCGAGCTTGTGCGCGCCATCGCGGTCGCTCGCATCCTGATTCCGAAGACAGTGGTGCGCCTTTCGGCTGGCCGCACGGAGCTAGACGAATCCGCCCAGGCCCTCTGCTTCATGGCTGGCGCGAATTCGATCTTCGTGGGTACCGAACTTCTGACTACGCCTAACCCCGCACCTTCGACGGATGCAGCATTGCTTTCAAAGCTCGGTCTGAAGCCCCTACAACGCGCTTCGACGCAGGACTCCTGCGCCCCGGCTCAAGCCTAGGCACGGCTCGGCGACGATGGGCTCTCCTCTCGAGCAGGAACTTGCGCAGGCGCGTGCGGAACGGGCCCTGGCAGGGCTAGCACGCACCCTGGACGCCGGAGATGGCCGTGGGGCGGACTTCTCGTCCAACGACTACCTCGGCCTCGCACGGGATCCGCGTGTCGTGGAAGCCGCCCAGGAAGCCCTGGAGCGCTACGGGGCCGGCGGGCGTGCGGCACGACTCCTGGGGGGCGGTTCGCCGGAACACGGGGCCCTCGAGGCGGAAGTCGCGGACTGGCTCGGCACCCAGGCCGCCCTGTACTTCCCCAGCGGCTACCAGGCCAATCTCGGTTTGGTGGGAGCATTGGTTGGACGCGGCGATGCGGTCATCACCGATCGCTTGGATCACGCCTCCTTGATCGACGCCGCGCGACTCTCCCGTGCGCGGATCTTGGTGCACCAACATCTCGACCTCGTCGAACTAGAGGCGAAGCTTATCCAGGCGCGCAACGCCCGGCGCCGCTTGGTCCTCACGGAGGGCGTCTTCTCCATGGACGGCGACCTCGCACCGCTGTTGGCAATGGCGGAGTTGTGTGCGAAGCGCGATGCCTACTTGGTCATCGACGAAGCGCACTCGATCGGTTTGCTCGGCCCCGATGGATCGGGTGCCTGGGCCGCTGCCTGCGAGGAAGCATCTGTCCCGGCGGCAGTGCGGGAACGCTTGATCGCGCGCCTGATCACCGGTGGCAAAGCCCTGGGTGCAAACGGCGCATTGGTGGCGGGGTCGCGGGCTTTGATCGACGAGCTTACGGATCGAGCAAGGGGCTTCGTCTTCACAACGGCCGCGGCACCTTCGGCCGCGGCAGCCCTACGTGCTTCCATAGGCATCGTTCGCAGCGACGCAGCCCTGCGCGCGCGCCCGCTGCAATTAGCCAAGGATCTGGCGGAAGCGCGTGGGTTGCCGCAGCCGGCCGCGGCTATTGTCCCGGTCCTCATCGGCTCATCGGAACGCGCCATGGACGTCGCCCTAGGCCTACACAAGCTCGGCTTAGACGTGCGTGCCGTGCGCCCTCCGACTGTGCCTGTTGGAACAGCACGCCTACGTGTGGTTTGCCACGCACAGAACACAGACGCGGAGTTAGAGGAGCTAGATCGCTCCTTGGGTAAGCTCGTGCCCCAGGTGAACGCGGCAGGACCGGCGACAATTGCAACGGCTCGCAAACCCATGGTCGTCCTTGGCACCGACACCGATGTCGGCAAGACCGTTGCGGCAGCCGCGCTCTTCCACTGCGCTCGCTCCCTAGGCGACGCGCGTTATTGGAAGCCTGTGCAAACCGGCACGGACTTGGACACGGAAACCGTCGCCCACCTCAGCGGCGCTCCGCCCTTTGAATTGCTGCGGCCGGCCTGGGCCTTCCCCCTGCCAGCCTCACCCCATGCGGCGGCGGCAGATGCGGGCGCGGTAATCAAGCCGGAACGCCTGGATCAGGCCCTAAGCGGCCTCCTGAGGACCCTGCCGGAAACGAACCTAGTGATCGAGCTCGCCGGCGGCCTGCTCGTGCCCTACACCGACGATGGCCAAGATCAGGCGGACTGGGTCGCGCGTGTACGGCCGAACATCGTCCTCGTGGCGCGCTCTGGTCTCGGTACCCTCAACCACACGCAACTCACCCTGGAGGCCCTGCGCGCGCGCCATTTGGATGTACGCGCCCTGATCCTTGTGGGCGACGCACACCCCTCGAACGTCGAGACCCTACGGCGCATCTCGGGAGTGACTCGCATTATCGAGCTCCCCAGGCTCGAGCCCCTCACACCCGGAACTCTCCAGGCCTGGGCAGACGGCGCAGACCTGACGGACTTGTTTGAATAGCAACCCCATAGAGCGCATCGCGCGGGGCTTAGGTATCTCATGACGGCACAGCAAGAGACAAAGTCAGTGACGGCAAAGGAGCTGCAGGCTCGCGACGCGGCCCACTGTTGGCACCCCTACACACAGCACGGGGTAGACTCGAAACCCCTGGTGGTTAAGGCGGCGCTAGGGTCGAAGTTAGTGTTGGCCGATGGCACTGAGCTGATCGATGCCATTGCTTCCTGGTGGACCTGCTTGCACGGGCACGGGGCGCCTGCATTGGTGCAGGCCATGCAGCGCCAGTCGCAAGAGTTGGACCACGTGCTTTTCGCCGGTGCCACCCACGAACCTGCGATTCGACTAGCGGAGGAATTGGTCGCCCTTGCGCCGCAGCCGACCGAGGCGGGGGAAGCCCGGCTCACCCGCGCCTTCTTCTCCGACGATGGATCCACCGCGGTAGAAGTCGCACTCAAGATCGCCGCCGGTGCCTGGGTCAATCGCGGGGAACGGCAACGCACGGTTTTCCTGTCCCTGGAAGGCGGGTATCACGGCGACACCTTCGGCGCCATGGCCGTGGGTGATCCGGTTCCCTTCTTCGAACCCTACGGTCCGTTCCTGTTCCAGGCTTGCCGAATCCAACCGACGGTGGAGCAGCTCGAGCAAGCCTTCGAGACACAGGGTGATCGAGTGGCCGGGCTCCTCTTGGAACCACTTGTCCAAGGCGCGGCGGGCATGCGCATGCACTCCGTCGAATTCCTCCAGGCGGCGCGGCGGATGTGTACCGAACATGGGGTGCCCCTGATTGCAGACGAGGTATTCACCGGATTCGGGCGTGTTGGAGCCACCTACGCCTGTGAGCGGGCGGAAATAGTCCCTGACCTCTTGGTCACCGCCAAGGGCCTCACGGGCGGCATGTTCCCCCTTGCCGTAACCCTGGCGACGGAGGACTTGTTCGGAGCGTTCCTCTCTTTGGATCGTTCACGATTCTTCCCCCACGGACATACCATGACCGCCAGTCCGATCGGATGCGCTGTGGCCTTGGCGTCGATTGGGCTGTTGCGTAAGAATGATGTGCCCGCCCGACTAGAGGCGATCGGAGCGCGAGTCTTTGCTGGCCTAGAAGAGCTTCAGGATCACCCGCGCGTTCACGATCTACGGCACTTGGGCGGTATCGTGGCCATGGATCTCACGCCACCGAGCGGAGAGTCTGGGGGCTATCTTTCTGGGCTCCAACCGATGATCCGGCGGCGCGCGATTGAACTTGGCATCCTGTTACGCCCCCTCGGAAACGTGTTCTACACGACGCCTCCCGCTTGCTTAGACGACGAAGAAGTTGATCGCATCGCCGCCGCCATGGTCACCATCGTGCGGGAATTGCCTTGAGCGGGAGCGGACTCGCGGGGCGCTACACGATCGAGTGGAGCGGATCGCTCCCCATGGATGCGCTGCTCATTGCGGAGGACGGAGATGGGCGCGCCTGCTTCGATGCGAACGACAAAAACGCCATCGAAGCGACCCTCGCTCGTTGCGTCGCGGCAGATCAAACGATCCTGCGCACAGCCTCGGGCTCCCTGCCCCCCCTCTATCGGTTGCGCTCCTTTGAGGAAACGGCGCAGGGGCTGTCGCTTCGACTCGGACGCACGGACTACGGTGAGTACCTCTTCAGTAACGTCGAGCACCCCGAACGACGTGCAGAACGCGGCGACGACGCGATGTCGGATGCCCTTGCCGTCTGCGCCGTGCTTGTCACTGGCGACGGATTCGCTGTTTACGGGCCACGCTCGTCACGTATCGCCGATTTAGCCACGGACCAGAAGTACTTCCACGTGCTGCCCTCCGGCCACCCCGAACCGCCCCAGGGCATTGTTGATGGGCTATTCACTGAACTCCAAGAGGAAGCCGGAGTCCACCGCGGTGAGGTCCAACGCGCCCTCCTCACCGGCCTCATCCGCGCTCAACCCTCGGGCAAACCGGAGCTGACGTTTCTCCTGGAGACGAGGGCAACTCTTGCGGACATCCGCTCGCGCTCCGCGCGCGACGCTTGGGAGTTTGATTCAATTGAAGGCTTCCCGTGGACACAAATCGGGGCCCGCGAGTGGCTAACGAAACACCGCCGGGACGCCGTCGCCCCGGGGCACGCGGCGATCGCCCTGGCGGCGCGCTTACAGTTCGGCTCGTAGCTACCCTAGCGGCTTAATCAGCCAACAGCTCGCGCACCACGGTCTCGAGGGATTCGACCATCCCTTGGGCGCGGGCATCGGCCAGGGCAGCGTCGATATCCACGCCTTCCTCGCGTACGCGGTGAATGCTGAACATGAGGTGCGCGCGGTTCCCGCTGGCGCAGTGCACCAGGGTAGTCAGGTCTTCGCCGTCAGCGTCCTGCTTCAGCTCCGCAAGAATGCCGGCAATAACGTCTTCGTCCAGGTTGCGCGGCGAGAAGGGCAGGGCCACGTAGGTCAGGCCCAACTCTTCGCACACGGCCGCTTCGTCATAGCCACGGTCCTCTGCCTCGGTACGCAGGTCGACGATGCGCGTCACACCCTTGGCCTTGAGTGCCTCAAGATCGGCAGCGGTCGGCTGACCGCCAAAGGCGAAGGCACCGAAGGATGACGGGTTGGACATCTCGACACCTTCGAGGACGCCGTAGGTCACTTCCGTGGACTCCGCGGACTCCGTGTCCGGCGGGGTAACCTCCTCCAATTCAACCGGGTCGCCGCAGGCGGAAAGGGGTAGGAACAATGCGCTAGTGAGCAGAATGGTAGAGAACTTCATAGGGGCACTATGCCTCCGCCCGTGGGCGGCGCAAGGAACCCACCCCATAGAGTCCCCAGCCTGCTATCAGAAACACTCCACCGAGGGGCGTCAGGGCCCCAAACATCGAGGGAAGCGAGTCCGCAATCGGTAGGGAGAGGCAGTAGAGCGAGCCGCTGAAAAGCAACGTCCCGATGACGAAGCAACCTGCGATGCCCAGGCCCCCAACACCCCGTCCAGCCTCGCGTTGGACAGCCCAGATCAAGAGTCCCAGGGCGTGCCAAACCTGGTAGAGCACCGCGGTGTTCCAGGTTTCCAGGTGGTCGGAGGCGACGAGTTGATCCTTGAGGGCGTGGGCGCCGAAGGCGCCGGCAATCACGCCGGTCCCCGCGAGGAGAGCGGCCGTTGCGATCCATTTTTGAGGTGCCATGCCGCGCAGGATAAACCGCGCAGCGAGGTGGCATGAAGCACCAGTGAGAAGATTCAGCGGGCGGATTCTTCGCGCGGCCCAAGTTCCTGGGCCAGGAGGTCCTGGAGCTCACCTTCGAGACGCTTGATGTCCCCCTGGATGCGGTCGATTTCCACCTGCTGAAGGCGGCGCGCCTCCACTTCCTGGATGTCAGTCAGACGTGTGCGTTGCTGCACGATCTCGATCTGTTGACGGCGGATCTCATTGATCTTGTGATCGATGGGACCGAGCCCCTCGGCTAGGGCCTGGAGGGCCGGGCGTACGTCGCGTAGGAGCCCCAGCAACTCGTCGAAGTCCACGTCCGCCAGGAAGGGAGCCAGGGCTTCCATCTCGTCGAGCATGTCCGCCGGCGCATCGCCTGTGGCGTGTTCACTGCGGCGCAGGAGTTCGGCCAACTGGGCGATGAGCACTGCCCGACGATAGCCTCGGCTCGTGTCGGCGAAGGATGGAGACAGGTCGGCGGCATCGAAGATCTCTTCGATCTCGGTAGCGACCTCGGCATCCTCCGCTCCCTCTTCGCTGTCATCGCCAAGATCGATGGCAAAGGGCTGCTTCCAGCGAACGCGCACGGTCGCCAGTGCTTGCCCAGCGACTAGGCCGGGGCGCAAACGCACTTCAAAGAGAGCGTTGACCTGGTGTCCCGAGTGCAACTCGCCGGCGTCGACCGCGTCGTCACGGAATTGGGCCGCCGTCAGGGCGCGGTTCTCGTAACCGATCTGGCGCCACTCGAGGACCTGGGCCGTGTCGAACTCCAACTGGATCTTCACGTCACGGGCAATGGGCTCAAGGGTGCGGGTGAACTGATCCACCAGGTAGCGCTCGGCGTCCGCCGCATCGTTCACGTTGTGGTAGAGGCCGTCGCCCTTGTCGGCGATCTGCTCCAGGAAGTCGTCGGCGTACTCCTCGTCCGCATCCACGCCGTAGCCGACGCCGATGGTGGAAAGGTAGATGCCCTTGGCTCGTTCGGCGGCGACGCGCTCCAGGATGCGCTCCTGGTCTGTCTCGCCGATGTTGCCGACGCCGTCGGAGAGGAACACGACACGGTTAACGGCCCCGGGGGTCAGCTCGGCGGCGGCCAATTCAAAGCCCGCCACAAGCCCCTGTTCCACGGCCGTTCCGCCGTCGGGAGCAAGCAGGTCGAGGGCGTCTTCGAAGGCCCCGCGGTTAGCGGCCGAGGTCATCGGAACCAGGGTGTGCGCCTCGGTTCCGAAGGTCACCAAGGCGATCGAATCCGTTGCGGAAAGCTCACGCAGGAGCAGTTTGAGGGCATCCCGCACCAGCCCGATGCGGCCGTGCTCGTCCATGGAACCGGAGACGTCAACGACCAGGGTCAGCGCCAGGGGCTTGCGATCCACATGGCTGACCTCACGGCCGCGCAGGGCGACGCGCAGGAGAGCGACATCGGCGTCCGGGGCGAAGCGGCTGGGGCCAGCTTCCATCACGATGGCGAAGGTGTCGCCCGTAGTCGGCGCGGGCACGTCGGGATGCCACCAGTTGAGCAGCTCCTCGGTGCGAACCTGTTCCGGTCGCGGCAGTTGTCCGGCGCGCAATGTGCGCCGCACGATGCCAAAGCTGGCCGTGTCCACATCCGCGCCGAATGTAGAGAGCGCGGAGTCATCAACCACAACCCAGGGGTTGTCCCCCCAGTAGCGGAAGAAGAGCTGGCCCGCGCCTTCGCCCTCGCGGGGCTCGATATCGGTCAAGATGCGCGCACTGATTACGGCCGCGCCGTCGACGGGGTCCGGGGTGGCGGTAACCGCAACCCTGTCATCCTTTGCTTCGCCGTCACGGCTTACGGGTATGCGACTCAGGAGTTCGTCATCACCAAGCTCGGTCAGCTCTTGGCGTCCGCGCCCGAACTGCTCGGTGGCTTGGTCCGGCTCTTGGAATCGAAGAACGGGGCGACGCCGGGAGGGCACTGCCAGTTGAGCGGACAGGTCGATGGATTCGCCATATCCTCCGCCGCCGTAGCCCAATCCCTTGAGCAAGCCCAGCCGAACGTCCTCGTCCGGTTGCACGGTCCTCACCTTCAAGCCAGCGGTGGGTTGGCCAGCTATATCCCTCCAGGTGTAGGAGTCATTCGGAGCATTAGCCTGGTTCATCTCGAAGAAGACGCGGCCCGCCACCGTTCTATCTTCGAACACCCAATCCATATCCTCGGGGTCAGGCTGCACTCCCCAGCCACCCATACTGAAACCCCGGAAGAGGTCTATCGCCGGACCCGGCTCAAACGGGGCGCCCTCCTGACCGCCTGTCCCTGTGAACGAGAATGCCGCAGTCGCAGCGCCCTCCCCCCAGACGGCGCCAACTCCATTTGGAGCTAGGCCACCTTCCGGATCCCCCAGGGGAGAAGATCCCGGGCTCAGCAGGTTCTGTACTTGGGGCATCATCTCGTCCACCAGGAGCACCAGACCCTCGCCCTCCAACCCGAACGGGTCTCCCGCGCGACGCTCGAAGGCATCCCTCGGTGATTCCGAGAATGTATCGAGGAGTTCCTGCTCCTCTATAACTGACTCTGAAGCTTCAAAACGGGTGTCGTCGAAATCGAGGGAGGCCAGTTCGATCTGATTCTCTTGCTCGTGCACCAACAACGGGCGCAGGGCGACGAGGGCGAGGGCGGCGGCGGCGAGTCCGATGCTGGCGCGGACGACGTTACGGGGTAGGAGTGCGAAGCCGGAGCGGTGGGCGTGGGCACGCTGATTGGCTTCGGCCGCCGAGCATGCCTGGGATGCCGAGGATGCATGGGCGGCGGTGAGCAAGCTCGCTCGCAACTGCGTGGACAATGCCTCCGGCGGAAGGGCGCCCTTCACCAGGGCGATGGTTGCAGCGAGTTGCGCCCGCTCCTCGACCAGCTCGGGCGACTCAGACAACTCCTGCTCAAAGGCCACAGCCTCCGCCGCGGACAACTCACCAAAGAGATGCGCAGCAAGTCGTGCGTCGCAGTCGTCGCTTCCCCGGTCGCTGTTCTGGCTGTTTGTGTTCTTCACTTCATTCACCTCTTGTTCTCTTCGCTCGTTCTGCTCGTTGCTTCCTTTATCTGCACTGGTCCTTTCTCCTGCACTGCTGCCATCCACTCCTTCCGGCTCGTCATTTAGGTCCTTTCTCATGACGCACCTCCTTGGCTCGCCTGTGCCACACCGGTCACGGACCCAATCCCTACCACCGGTTCCATCCCCAGGTGCGGCGCCAACTCCCCCGCCAGGGCCCGCAGCCCAACACTCACCAGCCACCCCACGGTTCCGATCTTGCGCCCGGTGATCTCCGCAATCTCGCGATAGCTCCTCTCCGCCAGGAGTCGCAACACCAAAACCTCCCGCTGATCCTGGGGCAGGCGCTCCAAACTGCGCTCCACAGCTGCGCGGGTATCAGCGGCATCCACACTGTCATCGGGCATGAGCGCCTCGGGCGGAGCACTAAACTCCTCGCGGGTGCGGCGTCGTGAATCAGCTCTCAGGGTGTCCATGCAAAGATTCCTCGTCACTCGGTGTAGCCAACCTGCCAGGAGGGCGTGTTCGGCTTGACCCCCTCCGTCCTCTCTATCCGGCAGCTCCGGCGGGCTCTTCGTGAGCCGCAGGAAGGCCTCCTGAACAACATCCTCGTGGCCACCGTTCGGCCCTAGCAGGGCGCGGGCGTGGCGTAGAAGCGCTGCCTCGTGGCACACAACAAGTGCGCCAAAAGCGGCGTGATCCCCGGCGATCCAGGCGCGGAGCAGTTGTCCATCGGAGAGAGTGGTCATGGGCGGCGGTGGCGAGGGGGGGAACGGGGCCCTGGTCCGGCTTATTGGAAGAAGTTCAGAAAGGGTCCACTGCTCCAGGCCAAGTCCCTTCAAACAGGCTAGCAGCACGGATCGGGGAGAGTACTGTTGAGCCCATGAGCTTCGACCCCGACGCTGCCGCCGCCCCCGGATCGGGGATTTTCGGGCTACCCCATTCCGCGCAGGAAGCACAGGTGCACATCCTGCCGGTGCCCTTCGATGCGACCACGTCCTTTCGCCGTGGTGCGGCGCTGGGGCCCGAAGCGGTGTTTCTGGCGAGCCACCAAGTCGATCTCTTCGACGCGCGCATGGAGAAGCTCGGGGCGCGCTCTGCCTTCGAAGCAGGCATCTGGATGGCGCCCATTGACGACGCGGTCGTGGCCTGGAATCAAGACGCGGCGAAGCTCGCGCAGGCCATCATCGCGGCCGGCGGAAGCAGCGAGGATGACCCCAAACTTGGGGCAGATCTGTGGCGCGTCAACTCCATCGGCGCGGAGCTCAACGAGTGGGTCTACGGGCGAACCCTGGAGGCCATCGACGCGGGCAAGATAGCAGTCCTACTAGGCGGAGATCACGCCACGCCCTTCGGCGCCATGCGTGCCCACGGCGAGCGCTATCCGGGTATGGGAGTCCTGCACTTCGATGCCCATGCGGACCTGCGTGTGGCCTTCGAGGGGTTCACCTGGTCACACGCTTCGATCCTACATAACGTCCTGGCCCAGGTGCCCGGCGTCGCCTCACTGGTTCAAGTCGGCGTACGCGATTTGGGGGCAGCCGAGAACGAGGTCATCCGCGCATCCGAGGGGCGCATTAGCACTCTCTTCGGTCACCAGTGGACCCAGGCGAAACACAGCGGCAACGACCTACGAGCCTTCGTCCACGAAACCCTCGCCCCCCTGCCCCAGGAAGTCTACGTCACCTTCGACATCGACGCCTTTGAACCTCACCTGTGCCCCAACACCGGCACGCCGGTCCCCGGTGGACTGGAATGGGGGGATGCAATGCTCTTCCTGGAGTCCTTGATCCGCTCAGGGAGGCGAATCATCGGCTTTGATATGAACGAGGTCGCACCCGGGAGGGAGCGACCCATTGGCGAAGGCCTCGATGAAATGGTGGGAGCTCGTCTGCTCTACCGCCTGGCAGGATTCGCCCTAGCTTCGCACTAGCTCAAGCAGCCCGGTTTAGGTCTTCGCTGCCAACAACCGTGTCGACCTGCGCCTCGTCTTCCGTAGCAGACTGGGCCTCAGACTGGACGCTGTCGCCTGCGGAGAGCTTCTTCTCCATGGTTGCCATGGCTGCGTTGATGGCGACACAGAGTTCTTGGAGTTCGTCACTCTTACGGATGCGGCAAACACCGGGGTTCTCGCCCCGTGCGATCGCCTGCATGTGCTGCTCAAAGCGATAGACCGGACCGGCGATGCGGTGGGTCACCAGGATTCCAACCACCAACATCAAGGGCATCAGCACGGCCAAGGTCAGGACCAAGTTGCCAAACAACACGCTCGGAAGTTCCGACGCGATGCGTGTGGCAGACTCACCCGTTCGTTCGGCCAGAATCAAGATCGATCGGTTCAGAATCAGCACTTGGAACAGTGCCGACAGGCAGGCGAGCGATGCAAAAATCGCGATAATGTGCAGCTGAAGCTTTGAGTTGATCAGCTTCTTCTTGCGCTTGAAGTCTTTACTCATGGGAGTCTGGCTTTCGGACCCGAGAAAGTCGGGGCCAGTGACCGCAGCCGTCATCGACCAAATTCCAGGTCAAGTTGCCCCCGGGATTTGGATTCCGACCAATTAGCACGCGACCGGAAGTTTCTTCCCTAGCAGTCCGTTGAAAACAGCAGCTTCTCGGTTGGTCTCCACAGATTGCCTGGCAAGGCGTCGGGTTCTCCGCGTAGCTGTACCTACACGGGTGGTTCCGACAACGCAGCCAGGCGATTTGTGGGGGCCGAGCGAGGAGTTGCTGTTTTTCAACGGGCTGCTAGGCCAACGGGGGCCCAGCCAGGGCCCTACGAGGTTCCCGAGGGACCTATCCGCGGGACACAAACAGCCAGTAGGTGTACCCAGCATAGGAAAGCAGCAGGAGCAAACCACACAGGCGGCCACCGCGTTCACCCGCGAGTTTCGGCAGAATCAGAACTGCGAGGCTGAAGGCCGCCACAACGAAAAGGTCCTCCCGGAGGGCCAAGCGGAAGGCCTCAGAGACGGCACCGGCATCGGCGATTCCAGCGTGTGTCGGGTCGAGGGGCTGCACCAGAGCGACGATCCCCAAGACAGCCAGGAGGTTGAAGACGTTGCTCCCGATGACATTGCCGAGGGAGATTTCCGTCTGCCCCTTGAGGGCTGCGCCAAGGCCGGCGGCAAGTTCAGGCAGGGATGTTCCGATGGCGACAACGGTCAAGCCGACGACGCTGGGGGGAACGCCAATACGCAGCGCCGCGTTCTCTGCACCGACGACCGCGAGCTTTGCTCCAAGCAGAATGGTGGCCAAACCCAGGAACAGCCAGCGCCAGGGATACGGGGTTCCGGGATCCCCGGTGGGCTCGGGCGCATCGCCTCTGCGGGCTGTCATGAGGACGTGCAGGTTGTAGATCACAAATGCCACGAGCAGGATTACCCCTTCCCGGCGGACGATGGCACCGTCGCTCGCGCACCACCAAAGCAATCCAAGGGAACCCGCGAGCCACATGACCTCGCGGTAGCTCAGCTTGGTTTGCAGCACCGCCGGAAGGACCAACGCACAGGTCCCAAGGACCAGCCCGACATTGGCGATGTTGCTCCCGAGGACGTTGCCAAGGCTCAGGGAGACCTTGCCTTCGTAGGCCGCGAGCCCCGAGACGACAACCTCCGGCGCGGAGGTCCCGCAGGCGACGACTGTCAGGCCGATGACCAAGGCGCTGACTCCAAAACGGCTGGCGATCTGGGATGCGCCCGTGACAAACCAGTCAGCGCCGACGGCCAACATGGTGAATCCGATGAGCAATAGGGTGACAATCAGCCACCATTCGGGGTTCTCGGGCATGGGCGGAATCCTACGCTCCGGGACCCGAGGCGGAAACGCCGCGGGGGCAATCGCTGTCCCCTTCGGCGATGACGAGGAAGAAGATGTAAGCTCAGGCTATGGATGCGACGCCGCACAAGCCCCTGATCGCCGTCACGGGAGAGCTCGACCTGGACCCCGCCAGCACCTTCACCCTACGCATGCGCTATGTGGATGCGATCGAGCGGGCGGGTGGGATTGCGGTCGGCCTGCTACCGACGGACCCCGAGCTGCTCCCGGGACTGCTCGCCCGGGTCGACGGTGTGGTCCTGTCCGGCAGTGACGACTTCGACACCGATGCCCTCGGACGGGGGCCGACACACCCTTCTGCCAAGCCTGTGCCCTCCGCAAAGCAGGCCTTCGATGTCGCCCTGGCCGGAGCTCTCCTGGAAATCGGAGACATTCCCGTGCTCGGAATCTGCTACGGGATGCAGCTCTTGGGGCTTGTCGAGGGCTGCGGATTGCACCAGCACCTCCCCGAAGACCGCCCCGGCTGCCGCGAACACGCCGGTGGCGTGCGACACGTGGTATCCACGGATCCGAATTCGAAACTGCGGGAGTTGGTCGGGGTAAACGAGCTAGAGGTGGTCTCTCGCCACCACCAGGCCCTTGGCAAGGTCTCGTCCCCTTGGCGCGTTTGCGCCCGCGATGACGAAGGCCTCGTCGAAGCGATCGAACGCGCAGATCACCCCTTCGCCCTCGGCGTCCAATGGCATCCGGAACTCGGCGACCCCGATGGCCCCGATGCGCGCCTGATGAAGGGTTTGGTTCAGGCAGCGCGGAGTCGAACTCGGCGTCCAGCCACAGGACATACGTCACCCCTACTGACAACACGATGAAGCAGTCCAAAATCCCCAAGGCAGGCAGTCGCAACAGCGAGGGTTTCTCCACGATGGAGAGACGTCGCCTGATCAGCCTGAGCATCGGCACCCTGGTGGTCGGTGGTGCGATCATCATCGGCATGCTGAAGAGCAGTACCGAGCCCAAGCGCGATCCCCTGCTCGGCCCCGAGGGGGAGTTCACAGAGACTGTCGTCGCGCCGACAATCGACACCGCCGCCCTTGAAGCCCTGGTGCAGGACACAGCGGCCGACGAACGCGTAGTGCTTGAGGGAGATGCCGTTAGCTACTTAGTCGGGGAGACGCGCAACCTGACCCCTGGGCAATTCCATGCCATGGGTATACGGGACCTTTCAAATGAGGAGCACGGGGAACTGCTGGCCCAGGCCACGGGTAAACGGGGGCAACCCTACACCATTCGCGGGTGGGTCGATGACCAGCGCACGCGCCAACGCGGTGACGGTCAAGAGCACGTCGTGCGCTTGCGCCTAGAAGAGTTGGGCAGCGAACAACAGCGCTATGCCTACTTCGTCTCGCGCGACGTTCCGATGCCCCTGATCGAAGACGACTACCTTCGGATGGACGGCATCTTTCTCAAGATCTTCAGTGACGAGAGCGCGGTCACGAGTGGAACTTGGCTCGAGGGTCCGCTCTTGGTGGGACGTTCCGCCGAACGTTCGGTGCCCGCCTTCGGGCCTGTAACGGAACTCGACAATGAGATCTTTATGGGGGTCCGAGACGATGTGTTGGTGGGCCCGGACGGCGCTGTCTCGAACCCATCACAGTCCATCCCTTTCACGCCCGTTTGGAACCTGATGGCCTACGCCAGGGATCTACCGGAGGGCGCGGTCAACTGGGAGGAAGCGCCGCTGCTCAAGCGTATGGAGCTCCAGGCGATCTCCGATTCCGGGGGCTCCTTCCGCCTGGAACCCTACCGCATTCCCCTTTCCCTGCTGCAGGATGTGAGCGTGCACATGGCGGACGAGAACCCCGCACGCATCACGCGTTACACAGAGGGCTGGATCGGGAACAAGGGCTGGAAGAACGTAGTGCGTTTCCGTGGCCCCTTTGAAACGGACGAAGCAGTTCGACAGGACTACATTGTGGCGCGTGGGTTCTTCCTAAAGAACTTCAGCTACATCTCGGCGGAGAAAGGCATTCGCACGGCGCCCTTCTTCGTGCTGCACTCGATGGAGATCATGCACCCGGAACCGGATGCGATCTACGCAACGATCACCAAGGGCGTGGTGATTGGTGCCTTGCTCTTTATGCTGGGGTTCGTCGTTCTCGTGCGCCTCAACACCAAGCACCGCGACGGGCTTCAAGCCGACCTCCTGCGTCGCCGACAAGAGCGACGCAAGAAGCGCGCATTCCAAGGTCAAGCCACGTGACCGCGGACGCGGGGGAAACAAGCGCTTGGGAACCGCCCGCCTCGGGCCTGGTTCGAGTCGAGACGGAGCCCGCCTATTCGGTGGCCATTGGCCCAGGGATCCTGGCGCATCTTCCGCACCTGGCGCAGGGGCTCGGCTTCCGTCAGCTCGCATTGCTAACGGACGAAACAGTCGAGGGCCTGCTTGGCAAACGCCTGGACGGATTGGACTGGCATAGCCCCGTGCCGCGATTCTCGGTCGCAGCGGGCGAGGCCTCCAAGAGCTTCGCCGTGCTAGAGGGCGTGCTGGATTTCCTGGTACGGGCAGACCTGGATCGCAGCTCGGCCCTGGTGACCTTCGGCGGCGGCGTGGTTGGCGATCTCGGCGGCCTTGCGGCGGGACTGTTCATGCGCGGGATCGCAGTGATCCAATGCCCGACGACCCTCCTGGCCATGGTGGACTCCTCCGTAGGCGGCAAGACGGCGGTCAACCTGGCTTCGGGCAAGAACCTGGCCGGCTGTTTTCACCAACCCGCTGCGGTCCTAGCGGACACCTCGCTCCTGGCAAGTCTGCCGGTGGCGGAGCTTGCCTCAGGTCTAGGGGAAGTCATCAAGACGGCGCTGATCGGCGATCCAGAGCTGCTCGAATTCCTCGGGCGTGAGTCGCGGGCTATTCGATCGGCCGAGACCGGAGCCATGGACGATATTGTGGCGCGCTGTGTGCGCGTGAAGGCAGCGGTCGTCGCGGAGGACGAGCGCGAAGGCGGTCGCCGCAAGGTCCTAAACCTCGGGCACACCTTCGGGCATGCCATCGAGCTGGTGGCTGGCTTCGGCGTGATCCCCCACGGGGTTGCAATTGCCACTGGGTTGAGCCTGGCAGCACGGGCCTCCGAAGCGGCCGGCTTGCTCCTCGATGCGGACCTGCCGGAGCTCCTGGAGGCACGCCTCGCGGCGATGCGCTTGCCCGCGACCCTGGCCGAATTGAGGGGCCAGAGCGACCTGGCTTTGCCTGCGGATGCGCTACTTGAGGGCCTGCGCCACGACAAGAAGAGCCGTGGCGGCGAGCCGGCCTTCGTCCTGCCCCGGGCGGTCGGCGACGTGCTGGTGGATTGCGAATTGGATCGCGAATTGGTCCGCCAGCTCCTCGCCTAGTCCGCCGGACGTCTGACCGGAAAGCGGCCTGGGGAGCCCGTCGCGCTCTTCCCCACTGGGACACGCGTTTTCCCGCGTGTTATTCGGTCCGAATCCGGTTCCGGGGATCGACGGCACCCCCGCTTTTTTGATCCAATCGGGAGCTTTATCCGGCCCCTCCGGAGCAAAGTCCCGCCCCTTCCTGCGACGTGCTCGCCACGCCTCCTCGACCAAGCTCCGAATGCCCCGCCGCGACGACATAGAGACGATCCTGATCATTGGTAGTGGGCCGATCATCATCGGCCAGGCCTGTGAGTTCGACTATTCTGGGACCCAGGCCTGCAAGACCCTGCGAGAGGAGGGCTATCGGGTCGTCCTGGTGAACTCCAATCCGGCCACGATCATGACCGACCCGTCTACGGCGGATGCGGTCTACATCGAGCCGATCACGGCGGAGACGGTGGCGAAGATCATCGCCAAGGAGCGTCCGGATGCTCTGCTGCCCACCCTGGGGGG
Source organism: Planctomycetota bacterium (assembly GCA_047618505.1). Classification (GTDB taxonomy): domain Bacteria; phylum Planctomycetota; class UBA1135; order UBA1135; genus JBLHLB01. Next base: position 2,867 of record JBLHLB010000018.1, on the reverse strand, counting down.
CCAAACGGGACTGAACACCGGCCTGGAGGTCTACGACGCCGGTACCCTCGAGAAATACAACTGCGAAATGATCGGGGCCACGCCCGAATCCATTCGCAAGGCCGAGAACCGAGACCTGTTCCGGGCGGCCATGGCGAACTGCGGCCTTGAGGTTCCGAGGTCTGGCATCGCCCACAACATGGAGGACGCCCGTCGCTGCCTGGCGGAGCTCGGCCTGCCCTGCGTCATCCGCCCGTCCTTCACCATGGGAGGCAGCGGTGGCGGCATCGCCTACAACATCGAGGAGTTTGAGACCATCATTGGGCGCGGGCTCTCGCTGTCGATGAACTCCGAAGTTCAGATCGACGAGAATCTCTCTGGGTGGAAGGAATTCGAGATGGAGGTGATGCGCGACAAGGCGGACAACGTCGTGATCATCTGCTCGATCGAGAACATCGACCCCATGGGAGTGCACACGGGCGACTCGATCACGGTGGCGCCAGCGCAAACGTTGACGGACCGCGAGTACCAAATGTTGCGCAACGCATCCATTGCGATCATGCGCGAGATCGGAATCGAGTGTGGTGGTTCCAACTGCCAATTCGCTTTGGATCCGGATTCCGATCGCATGGTGGTGATCGAGATGAACCCGCGGGTGTCGCGCTCCTCGGCCCTGGCTTCGAAGGCGACGGGCTTCCCCATCGCGAAGTTCGCGGCCAAGCTGGCCGTGGGCTACACCCTGGACGAGATTCAGAACGACATCACCCAGGAAACTCCGGCTTGCTTTGAGCCCGCGATCGATTACTGCGTCACCAAGATCCCGCGCTTCGCATTCGAGAAGTTCCCCGGTGCGGACACGACCTTGACGACGCAGATGAAGAGCGTCGGCGAAGTCATGAGCATCGGCCGAACCTTCAAGGAATCCCTGCAGAAGGCCATGCGGGGGCTGGAGACTGGATTGTCCGGCTTTGGGCTGAACCCGCGTGACGAGATGGCCGCCATCAATGTGGACCGCGCCGACATCTCCCGGGCCCTGCGAATCCCCAATGCGGAACGTTTGATCGCCATACGCCAGGCCTTCCGCGCCGGCTGGAGCGTGGACGAGGTCTTTGAAGCGAGCAAGATCGACCGCTGGTTCCTACAAAACATGCACGAGCTGGCGGAATTCGAAGGCCAACTGCGCGGTGCCGTCTTGACACGCGAGCTACTTCTGCGTGCCAAGCAGATGGGGTATTCGGATCGTCAAATTGCCCTGGCGACTTCGGGCACTGCCGATTCGGTCGAGGCTCTACGCCGCGAGTTTGAACTCAAGCCCGTCTACAAGTTAGTGGACACCTGCGCGGCGGAGTTTGCCGCAGCGACGCCCTACTACTACTCGACCTGGGAAGACGAGGACGAGGCACGCGACACGCCCAACGACAAAATCATGATCCTGGGTGGCGGTCCGAACCGCATTGGCCAGGGGATTGAGTTCGACTACTGCTGCGTGCACGCGGCCTATGCGGTGCGCGAAATGGGACTCGAGTCCGTCATGGTGAACTCGAACCCCGAAACGGTATCCACCGACTACGACACCTCCGATCACCTGTTCTTCGAGCCCCTGACCCACGAGGATGTTATGAACATCGTGGAGCGCATCAAGCCCAAGGGCATCATCGTGCAATTCGGCGGGCAGACGCCACTGAACCTAGCCAGTGGCTTGGCCAAAGCTGGCGCTCCCCTGATTGGGACGTCGGTGGAGTCCATCGACCGGGCTGAGGACCGCGAGCTCTTTGCGGAGATGCTGCGCAAGTTGGACCTGCGGCAGCCGGAGAATGGCCTGGCCAAGAACGCTGGAGAGGCCTTCGAGATCGCCCGCCGTATCGGCTACCCGGTGATCGTGCGGCCGAGCTATGTGCTGGGCGGCCGTGCCATGGAAATCATCTATGATGACGAATCCTTGGATTACTATATGACCCACGCGGTCGAAGCTTCACCGGAACGACCGGTGCTAGTGGACCGCTTCCTAGAGGACGCCATTGAGGTGGACGTGGACGCCATAGCCGATGGGGACGAGGTCATCATCGCTGGTGTCATGGAGCACATTGAGGAGGCTGGGGTGCACTCCGGCGATTCCGCCTGCGTCCTTCCGCCCCACACCCTCGAACCGCACATCGTCAAGGAAATCCATCGCGCCACCACGGCCATGGCCATGGAGCTCGGCATCGTCGGACTCATGAACGTGCAGTACGCCATCAAGAACGACGCGGTGTACATCATCGAGGTCAACCCGCGTGCCTCGCGCACGGTGCCCTTCGTCAGCAAGGCCACGGGCATCCCCTACGCAAACCTTGCCGCCAAGGTCATGTGCGGGAAGAAGCTAAAGGATCTTGACCTGAAAAAGACCGAGCGAGCACCCTACTTCTCGGTGAAGGCGCCCGTGTTCCCCTTCAATAAGTTCCCCGAGGCGGACACGAACCTCTCCCCGGAGATGCGCTCCACCGGCGAAGTTATGGGGATTGATGAAGATCTTGGACTGGCTTTCTACAAGGCCTATGCGGCCGCGGGGATGGCATTGCCGCGCAGGGGCCGAATCCTCCTTACGGTCAAGGGCTCCGATAAACGCTCCATTGTTGCCGAGGCGCGAGTGCTAGAGTCTCTGGGTTACGAGCTGATCGCAACGGAGGGCACTTACCTCGCGTTGCATTCCAACGGGATCAAGGTGGAGCGTGTCAACAAGGTGCATGAGGGCCGTCCGCACATCGTAGACCGCATCAAGAACCGTCAGATTGACCTGATCCTCAACACGCCCTACGGCAAACGGGAACGCAGGGATGACACATCTATCCGAGCAGCTGCGGTCAATGCGGGGGTATCGTGCATTACGACCCTGGCAGGGATTCGGGCTG
>JBLHLB010000017.1:0-29863 GCA_047618505.1 Planctomycetota bacterium | reverse complement strand
CCGGCCGGGGGCAGCTTCGTAGCGGTCCCTAGGCGTAGCAGAATTGCCCTGGGGGCGCCGCTCCAGTCGATCTCGAAGCAGCCCCGTGGATCCAGTTGATGGGGGCCGTCGGCGAGTTCCGCCTGGACCTCCTCGACGAGGGCGCCGCGCTGCTCCATTGCTGCCTTCCAATCTGTGCCGGCCTTGAGCTCCACCCGCCGCAGGGTGACAGCCTGCAGGTCTAGGGAGCGTGTGCGCTTGAAATGGCCCGTACTCGTCCCGGCTCGGCGACTACTCGGGAGGAAGTAGTGGTCGTGGTAGAAGACCTTTGTTTGGTGACTACTGATGGTCTCGCGACCGGTCACTTTCCCCGCGTTCTCAATGACCAGGACTTGCGGGAAGCCGTCCTCGCTTCGTGTCTCCACGAGCAGCGATTCGATCTCGACTCCTTCGACGTCGAAGACTGTCATCCGCACGGGTTGGCCGTCCTTGTCCAATGTTGCCATGAGGCCGCCCACTCGGACCGGAACATTCGTGGCTCGGGTAAGGGGAGCCTCCGCACTTGAGCCGTCCTCGGAATGACTCCATTCGATGCCGTGGGGCCACAGGTACAGGGCTCGGCGCATTTCTAGGGTGAGCAGATTTCGATCGTGCTCAAATCCGGTCAGGGCACGAACCTCATTGTTGTCAGGCCCGCTGCTCCAGACTTGATCGCCAGCACGAAGCACTCGAATTACCTTGGGCACCCCTTGCCCGACGGACTGCAGAACGAAGCGCGTGCGGTCAGGGTAGATGTGCAGAAAGAGAAGTTCCTGGGGCGCGTTGGGGAATGCGTCCAAGACCAGCTGCGACTTCACTTGGATTCCCCGCTGCCCGGCGACAGGTTTTTGGGGGAGCAACTCGGCGGGCGCATCCTGGGCAATGCCATCGCTTGGTTGCTCCTGCACCCCGGGAGCTCCAGCGCACAAGCCGGCGGTGGCGACTGGATGGTCAAGCTGGTCAGCCATCAAGGCCCCCGGCAGGAACCCAAGGCAAATCAAGACCTGTACCAGTGCCTTCCAATGCAGGCTGCGGCCAACCATGGTCGCGTGGGCATGCTGGGTTCCTTGGCGCATATCCCTAGGGTAGCAGAGGTTCCAATTGAGGTCGGATTCCTGGCCGAACGTGCTGGTGCAGGGCCTTGATCGATCCAAGGGGTTTGCTGGTAGCAGCCGAGCTTCCCCTTCGGAGCGCATACCTACGCATGGAAGGCTGGTGACCCAGTCCATTCACACTGCAGCGCTTTCAGCGGAGTGTTAGGGCAGGGAGTAAGCCCACTCGGTCCAGGCGTTGATGTCGTTCTCAAAGTCGCGATCAGAAATCCTGGAGAGTTCTGCCCTCACCCAGGCCCGACGAGGCCGCTCTACCTTGCCCATGGCAGAAACCAGTGCGCGCGCGACCTCGCCCAGGGCACGGGGCTCGCCTCGGGCGATGGCCCCCAGGGCAAGGAGCGAAGGTTTGGCGACGAGATCTACCTCATCCAACAACAGTGAAGCCAGATCTGGTACAGCCTGGGCATCCATCACTACACCCAGGAAACTGGCGCAGTGTCCGCGAACGGCGGGAAAGTCGTCGTAGAGACCCTGGCGGCAAGCCTCAAGGGAATCAGAGTCCCGGGCTCCATCATTTATGGCGATGCGCACGAGGGCAAAGGCAGCATTGCTACGCACCGTTTGATCTGTGCTAGTGCGAAGGCGATAGGCGATCACGCTGACGGGGGAAAGTGGGCTCGCTAGTTGCCCAAGCCCGACAAGGGCGTTTGCCACGACTCGGTCGTCCGGGTCATGCAGCGCCGAAGCCAGGGGGGACAGGGCCTGTTCCTTGCCGCTGAAGCCGAGGGCGGTGGCGGCCGTCTGGCGCAGGGCCGGGGCCGGGGATTCGAGCCCCTCGATGACCATGTCGAAGGAGTCATTGACTCGATTTCGCAGGATCGACTCCATGCGCCGCAACATCACGGAGTTGTTCGTCACGACCGCCTGTTGCCATGCCTTGAGCGTCTTATCCAGCTCTAGCATTAGCGAGCCCACTTCGCTCTGTCTGACCGGCAAGGGCACATAGGCCTCTTCCTCGCCGCCCGTGGGAGTGTTCTGGTTCTCACCATTGGAGGCACAGCCGGTGAGGGCTGGCAAGAGCAGGACCAAGAGCATGGTCAGGACTCGGGAGCAGCTTCCGCCGGAAAGGGGGCATCCAATTTCTTGGGGGCCGCTACGGAAGGCGCCGGTGACCGGGCCCTTGGTGGGGTTTTGAGGGATTCGTTGCATAGCTTGGCTGGCCTGGGGGAGCAGGTCGGACGCCGGGCGAGTGAGATTCTTCCCCGGTTGATCAGGCAAGACCAGGACCATATGAGTCTGCGCTCACGTCGCGGGCCCTTCTCTTTGGGATTTGTCGCGCAACAGACAGGGAATGGGTCCTTGTGTAGTGCACCCTCGATTCGTCGAATAGGTCTAACGGGAAGTTCGCTGCGGCCAGGTCCAGCGGTCGGGCTCTCGAACGGGGGCGCACTTCCGCAATAGCCCCCCTCAAGCTCGGCTCAATTGCGTTTCACCGCGCAGGCTGGGGCGCACCCAATGGCAGTACACGTTCTTGATGCGATGGCCCGCGAGGGTTTCGAAGAGGTGGTCGCAATCCACGACCACCGTTCGGGGCTGCGGGCATTTCTCGCCATCCATGACACCCTCGGGGGTCCCGCCCTAGGGGGCATTCGCCGCCTTACCTACCGCGACGAAAAGGAAGCCCTCTTGGATTGCCTGCGCTTAGCTCTCCATATGAGCTTCAAGTGCATCCTGGCGGGGATTCCTGGCGGAGGAGCAAAGACGGTCATTATGGATCGGGCGGACTTGGATGTAGAGGCGGCCTATCGACACCTTGGGGATACCATCGAGCGCATGCAGGGTCGTTATCTGGCGGGCCCGGATATCGGTACCGGCTCGACGGAGTTGGCCTGGGTTGGGGAGCGCACTCGTTTTGCGTCGCGATCTGGACCGGAGAGCGCAGAAGGACCCGGTGACCTTGAGGCCGCCACGGCCGCGGGAGTCTTCGTGAGCATGGAGGCTGCCCTATTGGCCCTCGACGGTGAAGTGGACTGGAAGCGACGTCGAGTCGTGCTCCAGGGACTTGGGAGCGTGGGTCGTACCCTCGCGCATCGTCTTGTGAACGAAGGAGCACATGTGATGGCGAGCGAGATCGACCCGGATGTCGCCACCCAAGTCTCACGCGATTTCGGCGTCGAATTGATTGAGATTGGACAAGCAGCAATCACGCCCTGCGACGTCTTTGCCCCCTGTGCCCTAGGCGGGATTCTGCATGACGTCTCTATCCCGAAGCTCACATCTCGGGTCGTCTGCGGGGCCGCGAATAATCAGCTGGCGCGTGCTCGACATGCCGAGCGCATGCATGCGCGCGGCGTTCTCTATGTCCCGGACTTCGTCGTAAATTCCGGCGCCGTGATGTTAGGCGCTGCTCGCCACTCTGCTGGTGATGCATCGCAGACCAGCATGGGTCTAGGGGAGATCGAAGCTCGTATCGGCGGGCTCGCAACCGAGATCTTGGCGGATGCCAAGGCGCTCGACGAGGCCCCTGCCCGTACCGCTGAGCGCAGGGCCCGTAAGGCGCTGGCAGCCCGCCGGGACGTGCGCCCTGCCCATTTGTCCCCCCTGAGGCCGGTAGGCGTAGGTCTTAGCGATTCGCGCCCAGAAGCCCCCGGAAGCTCCGGACCCTCACATTCCTCCGATGCGCCAGGTGAGGCGCCGGATAATAGTCAGCACACCATCGAGATCCCCTAGACACTAGGAAGCACCCTTGATTCCCAAGCTCGCCCACGCCCTTTCGCTCCTCGTACTGTTGTCCACTTCACTGGACTTGCCGTCTCGCCAGGCTTTTGCTCAGGGCACAAACCCGGCCAATCACAATCCCCAGGATGAGGTCGATACTACCCCCGCTTCGACGGCCCTGGCACCCCTGGCCCTGGAGCGTGGTCCTGGTCTGGCGAACTATCACGCACCTCGCGGAGAGGAATTGACTTACCGCGTACATGTGGATGTCGCAATGCTCGAGGCGGCCATTGGGACGGTCACTATGACGAGCACTGTGGAGCCCTATCGAGCTGGGGTCTTAGGCGGCGGTGACGAGCAGGCGGAGGGGCTTGAGATCGCCGTGTATCGCTGCAAGGTGAACGGGGACTACACGCTGTATTCCATGGATGCGACAATCGAAACGCGCGTCCTTCCCCAGGACGAACCACGACTCACTTACCGCTACACGCACACGGGAACCGAACGCCGTCGACGTGAGTTGCAGTTGTCGAAATCCGAGGGTGGCATGAGCTCGGCCTATCGCCGTGACACATCCAAGGGAGCGCCCAAGGGGAAACGCATTTGGAAGAAGCGCGAGGTGCGTGAAGTGCCCGTTGGTTCCCTGGACATGCTCTCGGCTGTGTACTTCTCCCGCGAACTCGTGCAGCGCGATTTGGCTTCCCTGTCTTTCCCCCTGATCGACAAGGATCGTGTTTGGCAGATGACCCTTACACGTGGCAAAGAAAGGCGCCTCAAGCTTCCGATGGGCACCTATGAGGCCGTGGAAGTCGTGCTCGCACCTTCGGTTTATCCGGGTGAGGATATCGACTCAGAGAAGGTTGAGAAGTTCGAGGGACTCTTTGGGATCCAAGGTTCAATCCACATGTGGGTTGAGCGCAATACGGGTGTCCCCATTCGCATCCAAGGAGACTTCCCCGCCGGCCCTCTTACTCTTGGAGTCGACATCGTTTTAGCGTCGGCAACCGGCACGCCCGAAAGCTTCCAGGCGGTCCAGTAGTTCGTCCTATTTGCCGAATGAAGGCCGCTGAGTGGCTTTTCTCGGTGGAATGGCCAAGGGGCTTGAGTACTGATCTGCGCTAGGGCAAAGATTCGGACAAGGGCTTCAGATGCTGGCCCGACGGTCCCGCCCGAAAGGGACCCGCATCGGCCTGGCGTACTTTGACGTAGGCCAGGATCCGCGCCGAATCCTGGCCAGGGACAGGGCTCCATGTGGTGACAACACCGGCCTCCTCGCCGGCGTTCGTCAGCAGTGCCGTGCCGCTGTCGATCGGTTCGCGTGAGTCCACTTCGAAGGCGGTGAGTTTGCGATTCAGTCCGCCGTAGGTGTCGAGTTTGGCGACGACTTCCTGTCCCACGTAGCAGCCCTTCGCGAGTGAGAAGGCATCTTCCAGAAGTGCTTCCTGGGGATAGGGTGCTTGCTCTCCATCAGAGGGGAGTTCCACGCCAACTAAAGCGGCTACATTCTGCGTTCGAAGTGCTTCGCGCGCATCGAGGCCAGCGGGCGTAGCGCCGCATTCAGCCAGGGCTTGCCACAGTGCGGCAACACCTTCAGCAGCGGCGTCCAGTCGCCATCCGTTGGCCCCCAATACGCGGCAATGAGCAACAGCCAGGGTAGCCCCGTTCCAGGTGAACTCGGCGTGGCTTCCAGGCGCTAGGTCCATTGGGGAACCGATCAGTGCCTCAAGGATCTTCGCTGCTCCGGGGCCGAGCAGTTCGAGGGGCGCGTGTGCTGCGCTAGCCTCCTCAAACGTGACATCCTCCGCGAAGACAAAGGCATCTAAAGCCTTGGCGAGATCACCTGCGTCCCCGGGCGCTGTGGAGAGCCGAAACACATCCCCGTGGCGCTCCACCGTGAACGAAAAGCGCACGCGACCTTTTGGGGTCAAGAGGAGATTTTCCTGGATCTGCCCCGCCGCCAAGGAGCGGACGTCTCCGGCCAGGATGCGCTGAAGGAGGTCACCGGAATCGCTGCCTGTGAGCAGGAGCTGTCCCCGGGCCGAGGCGTCGAAGAGCGCGGCCCCGGAATTTGCCGCCGCCAACTCGGCAACGGCATTCCCATGGTCCGCCGGCAATTCCAGTCCGCGACCCTCAGGGGCGGGGGTCAGGGCGATATCCCGAGATAGATAGAGTCCAAGCAGCGATGAGGGAGTCATAGGGTCAGTGGGGGGGGGTGGCTCTGCAGAGGGTCGAGACCGGTCCTTCCGTAGGGGGAGGGGACACGCCAGAATCCTATGCGCGCCGCGGCCCACAGCCCCCGGCCCCGGAGATTCCTTGGGAGACATTCACGAAATCAAACCCACGCCAGGGGAAGGAGCCAGCCCCGCCCGCGGTGCTCGTATCCGCCGCTGGTTGCGGCCCAGCGCCCCGGCTCTCTTTGCGGGGGCCGCCTTGGCCCTAACGGCCGCTGAGCTCCTCGACCCCGGTCGATACTCCAGGGTTCTTCTGGTGGTTGGCGGGGCTCTCTATGGCCTCGTTCTTCGGATTCTTCTGCGGGCGTTCCCCGTCTCGCCGCGGGCTCGCCCCTTGGCTGGCTTGGCGGTTGGTGCCCTACCCTTTGCGCTCTCCTTCGCCCGGGCTTTGCCAAGGGATGAACGCCTTGGAATCGGAGTTGCCCTGGCGCTTTTGGGAGCCCTGATCGGCGCCCTTGAGGGCGAATCTAGGGGGCGAGCTTGAGTCCGGTATTACTCTCTGGATCCTCCTCTTACTTTAGGACTCCTGTTCTCTGAGCCCAGAGGCCGGGCTGGCCTTGACTTGGGGGGGCGCGTCGGCACACTTCTCGCACGCCTCTATGCTTCGGCCGGTGAAGTGCAGGGTAAGCGGAGTGGTCTTGATGCCTGCGTAATGCGCAGGCTCGAGGCCTATTGTCCGCCGACCCGTGATGATCTGAGCCCATTCTTGGGCCCATTCTTGGGCTCAATCCGGAGCACCCCCCAAGAGTCCAACGGAAGGGCGCGCGGCGCCCCTCCGATCCATCCCCTGAGTCTTTTGCCCCACCGCATTTCGATGAGCCGTTTTTGCTCGGCGATTGCCCTGACCGCGGTCGCCACATCGCTCGTCTCTGGCTGCAAGCTCGAACCTGATACTCCGAAGCTTGTTTACACCCTGAACGAGGATGCCCTGGCACTGAACGAGGACCTGGAGGCTGATGCTTCGGCACAGGCCCAGCTCGATGGTGCCCTGCGCATGCTCTTCGGTACGCCCGAGGCCCCCGCGTTCTACGCCACGGAAGACTGGGCGGACGACGAGTTCTTCCCGGGCACCTGGACCCTGGATGGGGCCAGTGATGAGTTTCTCGACGACCTCGAGGCCCAGAACCGCGAGTACTTCGCGGATCAGTTGGCCTTCCTGGAGCTCGAACAAGCCCTTCCCAATGAAGTTGAGGTGCCGCGCTACGCCCTGGACCTCAAGGTTCAATGGCAGAATCACTACGAGTACCTCTTTGATGAGGATGGCCCGGATGGGGACATGGAGTGGGTCACGTTCGAGGAGGATGGTGTCGAGTACACCTGGCTCAGCGATGCCCAGGACCTCTTCATCAATTACTACCCGGACCTGGCTACCACGGCGGAGACCTACCGCCAGCAGTGCTACCACTGCCACGGTGCTTCCGGCGGCGGTGATGGTTCGACCGCGCCCTACTTGAACCCGCTGCCCCGCGACTACCGCCCCGGCATCTTCAAGTTCACGGCCCTGAACAACAAGGCCAAGCCGCGGCACGAGGACCTGATGCGCATCCTGGAGGAGGGCATCTACACGACCGCGATGCCGTCGTTCAAGCGCTTCCCTAAATCGATGCTCGCAGGTCTGGCGGACTACGCACGCCTCCTGGCAATCCGCGGTGAGACCGAGATCCTGGCCTCCACGGACTTCGACTATGAGCGCGGTTTCAGCCTCGACAACGTGCTCGAGATGTACGACCTGGTCGTCGGCAAGTGGCGCGAGGGAGCCAATGAGCTCATCGTCATTGATGGCGATGTTCCCGAGATGACGCCCGAGTCCATCGAGCGCGGGCGCACACTCTTCATGAGCGAGACTGGCGCCAACTGCATCAGTTGCCATGGTGCCCAGGGTCGCGGAGACGGAGTCTCCTCCTGGGAGACTGGCATGATTGACAAGGAGTACGCCAAGGACGACTGGGGGAACGAGATTAAGCCCCGGGACTTGACCCGTGGCATTTATCGCTTCGGCCGTCGCCCGATCGACCTCTACCGTCGCATGTACGCAGGCATCAACGGCACACCGATGCCCGCGCACTTCGACATGCAAATCACCGAAGCGGATGGGTCAAAGCGTCGCATCGGAGAAGGCGACCTCTGGGACCTTGTGGCCTACGTTCGTGCTCTGCCGTCCTTGACGAATCGCAACGAGCGACCTGAGAACCACAGGGACGCTGACGCTGGCCACGGCGATGAAGCGGAGCACGAAGGGTCCGACGACCACGACGAGTCCGACGATCACGACGAAGGGGGCCACTAGCCCTCGGGCTCTGAAATACCATGAAGGCACTTAAGCACTTCCTTTTCCGCGTTCTCGTCGCGGCACTCTTCCTCTTGGTCCCGATCCTTGGGGTCTGGACCATCTTCAAAGCCGATGATTGGGGACTTGGTTTCCCCCCGAACGTGTCCACCGTGGGCGACGCGATCGACGGCCTCTTCTTTTTCATCCTCTGGCTGGTGACGATCGTGTTCATCGGTACTGAGGTCGTCCTTGTCTGGTTCATCTTCCACTACAGCGCCAAGCGCGACGATAAGGCGGTCTACAGCCACGGCAGCCACAAGCTCGAGATGATCTGGACGGCCATTCCGGCCATGATCTTGGTTTTCGTCGGCTTCTCGCAGATGGGCACCTGGAACGAGGTGAAGATCGCCTTCCCCGAGGATCGCCATGCCGGTGACCACGCAGAGGATGGCGATGTTGACGTGGAAGCACCTGCCTACACCCGCGATCGGCCCCTGATGGAAGTCTGGGGAAGCCAGTTCGATTGGCGTGCGCGTTACACGGATGAGGAGGGCAGCCTTGGCGGCATCGATTGCGTCGAGAGTGCCTTCGACATCTACGTGCCCGCCGACGTACAGGTCGTGTTCCGTCTGCGCACGCGTGACGTGCTGCACAGCTTCTTCGTGCCTAACTTCCGCCTCAAGCAGGACGCTGTGCCCGGCATGTCGATCCCCATGTGGTTCGAGGTGAAGTCGGACAAACTAGACAAAGACGCGGACGGCAACCCCATCGCGAGTTCCTATGACCTGATCTGCGCCGAGTTGTGCGGATGGGGTCACTACAAAATGTCGGGGCGGATTCACGTCTTGCCCCGCGAAGAATTTGACACTTGGCTGAGCGATAAGCGCGCAGCTCTCTTCTCCAACGGCGCCGAGGATTGAGCATCAGAGAATTCCAATGAGCTCCAACACAGCCAGCATTCAACCTCCCCTCGGACTTGCTCCGGCCGGGACGGTCCACATTACTCACGATCACCAGGATCTGGGATTCCTCCGGAAGTACGTCTTCTCGGTGGATCACAAGGTCATCGGGATCCAGTTCCTTTTCACGGGCCTTGTGACCCTCCTGATCGGCGGACTCTTGGCTATGGCCATCCGCTGGCAGCTGGCCTTCCCGTGGACCGAGATGCCCTTCCTGGGCAGGGTCCTGTTCCCGGCCACGGGCGGCGTTGCTTCGCCCGAGGGCTACACCATGCTCTTTACGATGCATGGCACGGTGATGGTCTTCTTCGTGATCATCCCATTGCTCACGGGAGCCTTTGGGAACTTCATGATCCCATTGATGATCGGCGCCCCGGATATGGCCTTCCCCAAGCTGAACATGCTCGGGTACTGGTTCATGATCCCGGGCATGATCCTCGCGGGTCTTGCCTTCGGCGCTGAAGGTGGGGGACCGGCATCTGGCTGGACCGCCTATCCACCCCTCTCGACGATTGAAGCTGCGGCTCCAGGCTCGATGTCTGGGCAGACCTTTTGGCTCCTAGCACTGACCTTCTCGGGCGTCAGTTCGATGATGGGCGCGATCAATTACGTGACCACGATCATCAAGATGCGTGCGCCGGGGATGACCTACTTCCGCATGCCCCTGTCGATCTGGGGTCTTTTGATCTCGGCTCTGTTGCAGCTCTTCGCCCTGCCGGTCCTGACGGCCGCGGGCTTCATGCAGCTCTTCGACCGCATCTTCAACTCAGGCTTCTTCACCCCGGCTGATGTGACCATCAACGGGTTTAGCCAGGAGGCCGCCGCGGGCAGCGCCGGTGGACACCCGCTTCTGTGGCAGCACCTCTTCTGGTTCTACAGCCACCCGGCCGTGTACATCATGGTTCTGCCGGCCATGGGCTTCGTGTCGGACATCATCTCCTGCCACGCCCGCAAGCCGATCTTCGGCTACAAGCCCATGGTTTACTCCTTGAGCTCAATCGCCGGCCTGGGCTTCATCGTGTGGGGCCACCACATGTTCATGTCGGGGATGAATCCGAGCGTGGGCATGGTCTTCATGAGCGCGACGATCATGATCGCGCTGCCCTCGGCCATTAAGGTCTTCAACTGGCTGGGCACCCTCTGGGGGAGTCGCATTCGATTGACGACGGCGATGCTCTTTGCCATGGCCTTCGTGGCCATGTTCATTATCGGTGGACTGTCGGGCATCTGGATGGCTTCGACGCCAGTAGACATCTATATCCACGACACCTACATCATCGTGGCGCACTTCCACTACGTGGTGTTCGCTGGCTCGGTCTTCGCGATCCTTGCCTCGATCCACCACTGGTTCCCGAAGATGTTCGGCCGGATGATGAACGAGACCCTGGGAAGGATTCACTTCTTCGGCACGTTCATCTTCACGAACTGCGTCTTCTACATGATGCACCAGCTCGGCGTGGCCGGCCTGATGCGTCGGACGGCGGACCCCTACGCCTACGAGACCTACGCGCACCTGCAGCCGATCAACCAGTTCATCTCGATCAGCGCGTTCCTGCTGCTCGCCTGGCAGGTGTTCTTTGTCTTCAACCTCTTCCACAGCCTCTTCTGGGGCAAGCGCGTCGGCCGTAACCCCTGGAAGGCCAACAGTGTCGAATGGGATACTCCCTCGCCTCCCGGCCATGGCAACTTCGATCGTCAGATCGAGGTGGTGCGCGGTGCCTACGAATACGGCTCCCCGGAGACAGACGAGGACAACCTGCCCCAGGCTGTTCCCGTCAACACCTGATCGGCGCCGCTGGCGTTTGGAATTAGCGAAGTGACTACCTCCTCCACACTCACAAACGACACCTCTCGGGGGCGTTGGGCCTATGGCCTGGCGCTTTGCGCGGCGTTGTTTGCGATCCCCCTTGTGATCTTCGGGGGCTCGGTAACGACCCTCGGCGCGGGGCTCGCGGTGGAGGGTTGGTTGGTGGCGGAGGGACACTTCATGTTGTTCCTTCCGATCGATACCTGGATCGGTGATACGCATCGCTTCGTCGAACACGTGCATCGCATTTTCGGCACGATCGTCGGACTCTTCGCCGTGGGCTCCTGCGTGATGGCTTGGTTGGCTTCCAAGCGAGGTGCGCAAACGAAGTCCTCGGCAGTGCTCGCAACGACAGCGCTCCTGGCGGTCATCGTCCAGGGCGTAATCGGCGGTCAGCGCGTGGAACTCTTCAGCGACGACCTGGCCTTTCTGCATGGCGCCCTGGCCCAGGCGGTCTTGGCGATGCTATTCGTAGCAGCCCTCGTGCTGTCGGCGCGTTGGCGCAATAGCAATGCTGACAATGGGGGAGACGGCAAAGAGCAGGGCGTAACGCCTCGCGGTTTGGCCATGACAGCGGTCGTCGTTACCTACCTTCAGATCGTCTTCGGCGCGGCCTATCGCCACGCCCTTCGACCGGACGACAACCCCGAGGCTGTCGGACTGCTCTACGTACACCTGTTCGTGGCCCTGATCGTCTTCGGCGTGCTGCTCTTGCTCTGTCGCAAGCTGAAGGAAGCCTCCACGGTGAACGGCGCCGGTGAACACCTGGCTCGACAGGCGCAGCGCATCCACATGCTGCTCGGTCTTCAGATCCTCCTGGGCTTGATGGCCTGGATGGGGTATCGCCCCGGTTCATTGGCTCCCCTCGAGTGGGCCCTGTCTGTTCTCCATGTGCTTGTCGGCGGGTTGCTCTTGGCGCAGGTCGTTGCCTCTGCCATGTGGTCCTCCAAGCTCGCGCCCCGCAGAGTCATCCGGGAAGTCACCCGCAATGACAAGGGTGCTGCCCCGGCACCTGTGGGGGGTAACGCGTGAAGCCGGAACTCTACGGTAGTGCGCTGCAGGCGTCCCCGAAGGTGGCGCGCGCAAGCGTGCAGTTCGCGCGCGACCTGCTGACCCTGACGAAGCCGAAGATCGGATCCTTCGTGATCCTTGCTGCCTTGACGGGGGCTCTTCTGGCCGGTGGCACAGAGGTTGACATCGGGCGTTCCCTTGCCGCGGCCCTGCTCGTGGGTGCCGTGGCATCGGCTTCCTGCGTATTCAACCAGTGGCTCGAGCGCGACCTCGACGCCCTCATGGACCGCACGCGCAATCGGCCCCTTCCGGCCGGCCGCTTATCGACCCTGGACGCGGTGCTCTTTGGCGGCATTCTCGCTGTCGGCGGCACGGTCGGATTGGCCGTTTGGTTCGGGCTACTCGTTGCCATCCTGTCCTTGGCGACGCTGCTGCTTTACGTGCTGATCTATACACCCCTGAAGCGCGCCACCAGTTTGAATACTGCTGTCGGAGCTATTCCAGGGGCCATGCCTCCGTTGCTCGGCTATATCGCGATCGCCGGTGCGCCTGGCAGCTGGGGCTGGATGCTCTTCGCCTTTGTGTTCGTGTGGCAATTCCCTCACTTCCTGGCCATCGCCTGGTTGTATCGCAAGGACTACGCCGCCGCGGGCATGCTCATGTTGCCTGCCCTGCCGAACGCCGAGGGGCTCGCAGGTCGTCAAGCCCTGCTGCACTCCCTCGTGCTACTGCCCCTTGCCCTGCTGCCGATGGTGCGCGGGGAGGCCTCTCTGGTCTTTACGATTCCGGCCCTGCTCTCGGGGCTCGTTTACGTCTTCTGCTCCGCCACCTTTGCGCGCTCCGAAACGGTGCGCACGGCGAGGGCAACACTGTTCTCTTCCTTGGTCTACCTGCCGTTGCTTCTTACAGCGGCACTGGTGGATCAGGCTCTTCTCAACGCGCTTCCCCACTAGAAGCGCACTCCCTAACCGCCGTACCAGCTCCACTCGCCATGAGCGAAGCGATTGCCAACTACGACCCCGCTGTTGATGCCCCCGGGCATCACCACCCGGTCTACGACTACGACTCGGGCCCCCCCGTTGAGCGAGGGAAGTTTGCCATCTGGCTCTTCCTCGCCACCGAGGTGATGTTCTTCACCGGGTTGATCGGCGCCTACATCGTGCTCCGTTCCGCCTCGAACTCTTGGCCGGATCCGGCGGAGCGCTTGGCCGTCAACTTGACCGCCTTCAACACCTTCGTGCTAATTACTAGCTCGTGGATGATGGTGAAGGCGCTCTTCGCGGCGGAGAAGGGTGACAAGGGCGGATTGCTCATGTGGCTCGGCTTCACGATCCTGGGCGGCATTTTCTTTGTCGCCATTCAGATGTACGAGTACGCCGTGCTCATCCAGGAAGGCGCCTTGCCCGGGACGGATATCTTCTGGGGTACTTTCTACCTGACGACCGGATTCCACGGCTTCCACGTGATCGTGGGCGTGATTTGGTTGATCTGCGCTTGGGTCGGGGCCTTCCGTGGCAAGTATGCGCCGCAGAACTTCCTCGGGCTCGAGCTTGCTGGTCTCTACTGGCACTTCGTGGACCTGGTCTGGGTCCTTCTGTTCACGATCATCTATCTCTTCTAGAGGGGATTCGAAGATGTCTGGCGACAAGCATTTCAACTGCGACAAGATCTTCATTTACCTCTTCGCTGCCACGGCGCTCGAGGTGGGTTGGGGTTACCTATTTGGACCCGTTATGCACGCCCCCAAGTGGGTCCTGTGGGGCGGGCTGATCCTGATGGCCGCCTACAAAGGCGTTCTGATCGCGACCTACTTCATGCACCTCAAGTTTGAGGGTTGGGTGATTTGGTCGCTTCTGATCCCGACGCCATTCTTGATTTGTGTGCTCTTCGGTTATGTCCTTCCGGACGTGGCCAACCATGGCTCGACCAACAACCTAGTGCACCCCCTCGGTGCCATGGTGGACGCCGAGACTGGAGTCGTGCGCGACGACATGTGGTGGCAGCCCGACCACGGCGACGGTGCCCACGCGCCTGCGGATGAGTCTTCCGACGAAGAGGGCGACGAAGAGGGTGGGGGCGAGCACTAGCTCGACCCTGCGCTCCAGTGAAAACACTTCGCTCTCCTTCGGGAATCGTCAAGACCCTCCTGTTGATCACTCTGGTGATCAGCTGGGGGGCCTTGGCGCTTAGTGGCTGCTCGCCCGCGGTCCCCGTGATTGCGACCAGCGGAAGTGACGGTGTTGAGATCGCGGCCGAGGCGGATAGCCCCCAGGAGTTCGGGCCAGTGCCGGCTTTCTCCCTTGTGGATCAGCTTGGCCGGACCGTCACACGCGAGGACTTGGCAGGACGACCCTGGGTCATGGCTGCGATCTTCTCGCGCTGCACCGGGCCCTGCCCTGCGATATCCAAGCGCATGGCGGAGTTGCAGCGGCAGCTGAATGACACCGATGTGGTGTTGGTCTCGATCAGCGTGGATCCGGACCATGACTCTGCCGATGTTCTGTCGAGCTACGCCGCTTCCTGGGAAGCGGATCCCGAGCGATGGTTGTTTCTAACCGGGGACCAGGGCAGCGTTCACTCCCTCGTGCGCGACGGATTCTGGATGGCGGTGGATCGCCTCGAGGGCGAAACAATCGAGGCGGGCCTAGCGGTGACCCACGACACTCGCCTGGTCGCAGTTGATGCGATGGGGATTCGCCGAGGTTGGTACAACCAGGACGAGCCGGCTCACGTCGGTCGACTCCTGGCGCGCATGCGCTACCTCGCTTCGGAAGAGGGGCGTTAGGGGAAGCTGATGGCAGAGCATCTCCCCGCGATCAACGCCAGCCTGAACGCACTGTCGGGGGTTCTCCTGGTGCTTGGCTTGATCCTCATCAAACGCGATCGCCGCGAGGCCCACCGCAGGACGATGTTGGCTGCTACGGCGGTCAGCGCTATCTTTCTCGCCTGCTACCTGACCTATCACCTGGGGGTCCAGAAGGACGTGGGGCCCACTCCCTTTCGACGCGAAGGCGTCCTAAAGGTTCTCTACCTGGTGATGCTCCTGACCCACGTCGTGCTCGCGACGGTCAACCTGCCCTTTATTCTGCGGGTCCTGTGGCTTGCAAAAAAGGAGGACTGGGAGCGCCACCGCAAGTTGGCTCGGATCGTTTGGCCCTCCTGGTTCTACGTTTCGGTCACCGGCGTTCTGGTGTACTTTGCTCTCTACCATTGGAATCTCCCGGCAGACTCGCTGGGCTAGCCCGATGTTGATCATGTTGAACCTCAGCCGTAACAAATGCTACGCCAGGGCGGCGACGCCCCTGACGCGCCTGGTTCTGGTGGCCATCGTCCTGGGGATATTTGCCCGTTCAGGCTATGCCTGAGACAGCTGCAAGGAAGCGGTCGCTTCCGATGGCTCCGGACTGGGGGAGGGCTTTAACAAGAGCATCCTCTTCATGCTCACCATGCTCGCCCTGATCCCGGCGGCCTTCTTCTTCGCGATTCGCAAAGCCTATCGCCGCGCGGAAGACTTGGCGGAGTCCCAGGCGGATGGCGGCTCGGCGGAATTGAATTCGCGACCCTGAAGTTCAGTTTGAGGTGACACCCCCGGGGATCGAATCCTGTCCCTAGGGCATGCGGGCGGATTCTAGCGACGGACTTTGGGGCATGTTCCTGGGGAGTAGTGTGGCCTGGTTGTTGTTCTCTGTTGCGGGTGTTCCGCCTGAGAATGTGAGCCGTCCGACTTGGCTTGTGAGGGAGCGCGACCAGGTTGAATGGCTCGTCTTCGATGAAGAGTTACGAGCGGTTGTAGAAGACTCGACTGACCCAAGAAGTGTCGCTCGGGACGGTGTCAATGAAGACGGTGCTGATGAAGACGGTGTCGATGAAGACGGTGCTGATGAATGCGGTGCTGATGAATGCGGTGCTGATGAATGCGGTGCTGATGAATGCGGTCTTGTTAGCGGGTCTATTCCTGGGGACTGTGTTGCTGGCTTTGAAGGAATGCCTGCTCTCCATCCAAGCAAAGGAGGGATGGTGATTCACTGGCCCGATGGCGCCCATGTGCTCGCCCCCTTCCCGGATGCTTTGGCTATGGCCTGTTCGCCCTACGGAAGCCTCCTGATCGCGGGTGCGTCTGGGCGCTTGGCTCTGCGGAAGGGGGATCCCATGCGAGGTGTCGTTGCCCTTGGGACTGTTCCGGGAGAAGTCCGGGCCCTGGCGAATGGACCGCAGCAGGGTTGTTGGTGGGCCCTCTTGAGTCTCCCCGTTGCAGAGTCACCGGGCGGGGTGGCGGGGACCGCTGGGGCCCTCGCTCTCCTGGGGGAAGTACGGACGGGGAGCGAACAGGAACTGAAGGTCCTGTGGCTGCGAACAACCGGAATCGATGGACCCGCCCTCTTGGCTGCCGTGCCGGACCGGCCCCTAGCCTGGGTGGTGGGGCAATCAAAAGGCCGATCCCTTGGTCGGGCACGCCTAATTGGCGAGGAAGGATCAGCCCCTTCGATAGCGGAGGGGGTTGTGACCGAGGTCGAGCTTCCCCTTGATTCCCCAGCAGGGGCCTTGGCCACGGATCAGGGTGGACTCCTCGTGGCCTTCCCCGGGGCACTGATGCTCTGGAACGAATTCGGGGTGGCGCAAGGCTGCAGGGGAGGCTTCGATGAACTAGTCGGGTTGCGCCGCAGCCCTTAGGAGCCCGTTGAAGAACAGCAGCTCCCCGCTCGGCTCCCCGCTTGGCCTAACGAATCGCCAGGCTGCGTTGCCAGAACCACCCGTACAGATACAGCTACATGGGAAACTTGCCGCCTTGCCAGGCGATCCTGGGAGACCAATCAGGAAGCCGCTGTTCTTCAACGGACTGTTAGGCGGAGTCCTAAGGCAGAAGTCAGGCGCGCGAGCGAAGCACCGTTGCCGCCGCGACCAGGCTCTTCGCATCGAGGGTATGCAGGTGAACATCTGCCAAGGGGATGCGAACCAGCTCGATTTCCTCATCCGCATCCATGGCCAGGCCGCCGCCGGGCACAACGCTTAAATCGCTAGCGGCGAAGAGGGCCAAGCTCTCGCTGCAGAAGCCAGGGGCGGGCAACAGATTGCCGAGGCTCACCAGGTTCTTGGCGCGATAGCCGGTTTCCTCTTCTAGTTCTCTGATGGCGGCTTCAGCTGGGGCTTCCCCCGGCTCCAGGCGGCCGGCGGGAATCTCCAACAACCAATCTCCAATGGCGTGGCGGTATTGGCGCACCAGGATCACGTTCCCATCGTCCAGCAGCGGTAGAACGGCCACCGCGCCTCCATGGGCGACAATGTCGAGTTCCTGTACTAGGCCCGACGGAAGCTTCAATCGCTCCCGTAGAACGTCGAATACATGCCCGTGATGGAGGACTTGACTGTCTTCCAGTTGGACGTCGGCGTGTCGGGGGACTCGCCTGGCGGGCGGTCCTTGGTCAGTGGACATCACTCACCGGGGCTGTGCCGGTTGGCAGGTCAAACGAGAATCTACGCACTTCAACCGGTTGCTAGGCATCGCCTTCGGCGGAGGAGGAGCTCTTGCGGCTCAAATCCTTCGTGCGGATGCGTTCCAGTTGGGCAACGAAGGCCATGGTGGAGTTCGACAGATCCATACGGTCGTTGTCGATCGCCAGCTGGGCGAACTTGCGCAAGCGGCGCTGAACCTTGGGGATATCCTTGGCGATGGGATCGTTCTTGCTCTCCTTGGCGGCTGCCTTGACCTTGATTTCGGAGATGCGTGCTTCCAACTCGGCAATCCGCTGTTCGGCCGAGCGACGGGTGTATTTGCGTCGACTGTCTTCTGTTGTATCTGCCATGACTGTTTCTCTGCTTTCTTGGCTTGGATCCGAGAGGGGATCCCTGAGGTGTCCCCCCAATTCCCGAAGGAGCCAGAGAGACCTATGGAGGGGGGTGATCTTGAGTACCCGCGTAAGAAAGACTCGCCAGCGAACAGTTTGCGACAGACTTTCTTGGGAATCGATCGGGCAGTTCCTGATCGGAGTTGCCCAGGCGTTAGTGATTCCCTGGGGTGATGGCAGACAAGATAGTCGCTCCGTTCTTCTGCGACAAGATGCAATTCCCTCCGGCTGATACATCTCAAGGATGTAATTTCATTCATCTCGCAACCCATGCGGATGAATCGCTGAAGTCGATGTTTGTTGAAACCGGACTTGATGAGCCAATTGCAATTCTCTGGAGCAATAGGCGCCAAATAGCCCAGGTGGGTGTAAGATCTCCGCCCTGCTCACCGCCTAGGCGACTCCCCCGTTGTTGGGGAGCTCCGCTTTCGATGGGCTTTTTTCCTCTACCAACTAGGGTTGCCACCGCATGGAACGTGCTCGTCGCGTTCCGCCGCCATTACGTTTGCCGCACCTCCGGGGCGGCCTGAACGCACCACGAACTGTGAACCAAGACATCGAACAGGTCCTCTTCTCCGAGGAACAAATCAGGGACGCCATTGATCGCGTCGCGGCCGAGGTGACAACTGCCTACGAGGGAGAATTCGACGCAGGGCGAGGTCTTGTCGTGGTCTCCGTCCTCAAGGGATCCTGCATCTTCGCCTCCGATTTGATCCGGCGTGTTCCGGTGCCCCTTGAATTGGCCTTTGTTGCGGCTTCGAGCTATCGCGAGGGGACAACCTCCGGGGACCTCGTATTGAATTTCTTCCCGACTGAGGCAGAGATCTCCGGTCGCAATGTGCTGTTGGTGGATGACATTCTCGACACGGGCCGCACCCTCTCCGGACTGAGCGAAGAGATGAGCGCTCGCGGGGCTGCCTCGGTGCGCTCCTGTGTGTTCCTTGACAAGCCCGCCCGCCGGGCAACGTCCCACCGCGCGGACTTCCGCTGCTTCGAAGTCGAAGATCTGTTCGTCGTCGGCTACGGGCTCGACTTCGCTGGTCGCTATCGCAATCTGCCCTACGTCGGTTCCCTCAAGCCCGCCCTCTACGGCGGCAAGTAGCAAGGCCACCGGCCGCCAGCTCCCACGCGATTTCCATGTCTAGCAATCCCTACTCCGGCGAAACCATCATCATCCCCGATGAGAGTGATGGCGTGGAACTCGACGAATTCCTTTGCCTGCACTACGTGGGCGTTTCGAAGGGTTTCCTGCGGGGGCTTGTGCGCGAGGGGCGTGTGTTGGTGGATGCCATGCCGGCCAAGACGTCCCAACGACTGAAGGAAGGTCAGCTCCTGATCGTCGACATCAAGGAGGATGACTTGCCGCAGAGGCCCTTAGCCCCGCGGACAAAACTCTCCCTGATCTACGAGGACGATGATCTCCTGGTGATCGACAAGCCCGCCGGCATCGCAGTGGAACCGGAGCGTTGGGCTAAGGAGCTTCCGAGCCTGGCGGGGGCCCTGGTGCACCTCGCCGAGGAGCGCCTCGGCTCAGGCGCCGGTCAGGATCCCAACCTGCGTTTTCGACTAGCGCATCGCATCGACAAAGACACCACCGGCTGCCTTCTGGTCGCGAAGCACCTGGACTCCGAGCGGGCCGTCCGCATGGCTTTCCAGGAGGGCCGTGTGCATAAGGAATACTTAGCTCTGGTCGAGGGGGAGCATCCCCTCCTCGACGGTGAAGAAGAAGTCATCGATGTGGCCCTGGGGCCCGACCCCCGCAAGAGTGGACGCATGGTTGTTAGCGGCGCTGGCAAGGAATCGCGCACAAGTATCAGCGTGGCGGAACGCTTCAAGGGTTACACCCTGATGTGCTGCAAGCCCCTAACCGGACGCACACATCAGATTCGCGTGCACCTGGCCCACGTCGGGTTTCCCCTTGCCGTTGATCCCATGTACGGACGGCGCAATGAGCTGTTGCTCTCTTCGATTAAGCCCAGCTATCGCGCCAAGCGCGGCCGACCAGAACGGCCCCTGATCTCACGACTAACGTTGCACGCCCATATTTTGGGTGTGCCCGATCCCGATGGGTCCGGTGGGGAACGAGTGCGTGTAGAAGCGCCGCTCCCTAAGGACTACAACACGACCCTCAAACAACTGCGCAAGGTGCGACCTCGGTCGACCAGACGATGAAGCTCAAGCAAAGAGTCGGCGACTTCCGTGTCCGCGAACTCCTCAAGGAAGGGTTCCTCCAAAAGAGTGGGCCCCACCGTGTATACCGTCTTACGAAGCGCAAGCTGACCACACCGGAAGCTGTGCGTGCCGTGGCCGAGTTGTCCGGAGTAGAGATGAAGGACGTTTCCATTGCCGGACTCAAGGATCGCCAGGGGATCACGATCCAGCACGTTTCCGTTCCGCGGGGGCGCGATCTGCGCATCCAGGACAAGGAACTGCGCGTGGAAACAGCGGGTTTCTCCCAGGTGCCGATATCCAGCGACGCCAGCCGGGGAAACTCCTTCGAAATCGGTATCCGCTCGCTTGGTAAGTTCGATACGCAGCGCCTGCGCGATAACCTTCCGCGCATGCGCAGCCATGGTGTCGTCAACTACTTCGACGACCAGCGCTTTGGGAACCTGGAATTTGGTCAGGGGTGGATCCTGATGGATCTATTCCGTGGGGATCCGGAGAAGGCCCTGCGGGCGCTCCTGACAGGTTCAAGCAATCGTGACGACGAGCACCACGCTCGCTTCAAGGGCGCCCTCGATCGCGCCTGGGGAGACTGGCGTGGTTGCCGCGAAATCGCCGGCAAGTTTGGGTCGCACCACTCGATCTTCGAGCACCTTGGACGTGAGCCCGACAACTTTGCAGGCGCCTTCAATCACGTAGCCACGCGCCTTAAGACGATCCACCTCTTTGCCTATCAGTCGCACCTGTGGAACCGCGCCGTGGCGGAACTTGTGCGCTCGGAAACCAGTGCCGAGGAGCGCGTTGCAATGCCCGGCATCGAAGGCCCCTTGATCAGCTGGGCCGACAAGCGACCCGCTGCTTTGGCAAGCATGGGGGCCTTCCCCTTGCCCGGTCCGGGGCTCGATGACGTCAAGGATGCGCGCGCCTACTCTGTGCTCGAGGACGTCCTTGCCAAGCAACGCCTGGTCCCCGACCAGCTGCGCGTCGAGGGGATGTCCGGCTTCCACCTCAAGGGTGAGTTGCGTCCCTTGGTCGTCATTCCCGAACACCTGCGAGTACGTCCGCCGGAATTTGACAACCTAAACCCCGGCTATCAAATGATGCGCGTGCGCTTTGAGTTGCCGCGCGGATCCTACGCGACCCTGGTGGTCAAGCGACTCCTGACCGCTCGTGTGGGCGAGGAGAAGATGCGCGAAGAGAGCGAGGACTTCGACCAGCGAGGTCGCGACCAGAGCCGTGGCGGCGGCTGGGGCGGCGGGGGTCGACAGGACGACCAACGTGGCCAAGGGCGCGACCACGGGGGTGGCTATCGCGGCAACCGCGGCGACGGCGGCTACCAGGGCGGCGGCCAGGGCGGCGGCCAGGGCGGCGGCCAGGGCGGCGGCCATCGGCGCGAAGGCAGTTTCGAGCGCGACAGCGGATTCCGACGCGAAGGAAGCTATGCCCGAGATGGTGGCAACCGAAGTGGCGGCTACGGTCGTGACTCAGGCAACCAACGAGATGGTGGCTACGGTCAAGGCGGCGGACAACGACGCGAAGGTGGCTACGGCCGAGACGGAGACAACAGACACAGTGGCGGCTCCGGCCGTGATGGGGGCTATGGTAATGACCGTGGCAACCAACGCGGCGGCGGCTACGGACGCGACAGCGACAATCGACACGGGGGCGGTCAAGGTGGCTACGGCGGTGATCGTAACCACGGTAACTTCGACCGCGGCTACGCTGGCTCCGGTGGCCGGGACGGTGGCCGGGACGGTGGTCGCGACCAGGGCAGTCCCTGGCAGAAACGCGATAAGCCCGCGCGCGATTCCTCCGCAGACAAGAAGCCCGAGGGGAACGCCTGGGCCGCAGCCCGCAGCAAGCGTCCGAAGCGCGACTAGGCTTCCAGCACTGGACGCCTGAACTCCTCCTTTCTTCTCGGCCTCGCCGAGGGGAAAGGTCAGCATGGGGTTTCACTCCGCGGGTCCTCCAATTGAGGTCCTGCTGACATCTTCAGCCTTGCCGCCTGTTTCGGCTCGGCAAGATCCAAGTACGCGGCTCAGCTTCATGGGCCCAATCAGGCGGTCTACCAACGGTAGGCCCAACACCGAGAGCGAAGCAGCAGCATGAGTCAGTCGGAACTGGAAGAGGAACTTGTCGTCGGAGTTATCGGAGGCTCGGGTCTCTACGAAATCGACGGTCTTGAGGACCTGAAGGAAGTGAAGTTGGCGACACCCTTCGGTGAACCCTCCGACGCCTTTGTGACTGGCCGACTGGGGGACACGCGCATGGTCTTCTTGCCGCGGCACGGTCGCGGTCACCGCCTGACACCCTCGGAATTAAATTTCCGTGCAAACATCTGGGGCTTCAAGCGCCTTGGCGTCACGCGCATTCTCTCCATCAGCGCCGTAGGCTCACTGCGCGAGGACATGCATCCCGGTGACTTCGTCGTGATCGATCAATTCATTGATCGCACGCGCCACCGCAAGGACACCTTCTTCGGTGACGGCGTCGTTGCCCACGTCATGTTCGCGGATCCTGTTTGCGAGCATGTGCGCCAGGCGCTTTTGGCCTCAGCCGCTGAAGTTGGTGTGAAGTCCCACGATGGCGGCACCTATGTGAATATGGAGGGCCCGCAATTCTCCACGCGGGCCGAGTCGAATCTCTACCGCAGCTGGGACGCCGAGGTCATCGGAATGACCAACCTGCAAGAGGCCAAGCTCGCCCGAGAAGCTGAGATTTGCTACGCCACCGTGGCCATGGTCACTGACTTTGATTGCTGGCACGAGGGCCACGATGACGTGACCGTGGAGGCCGTGATTAAGGTCATGGGGGAGAACGTGGCCTCCGCAAGGCGCCTGGTGGCCGCTGCAGTGCCCCATCTCGACGCGAAGCGCAGCTGTCCTTGCAGGAACGCGCTCCAGTACGCGATCATGACGGACCCCCAGCAGATTCCCCAGCAGGCCAAGGATCGGCTGGAGCTTCTGATCGGGCGGTACCTCCCCTAGGTCACGGATCGTTCTTGGCTTGCGGAGAGGTAGTCCCGTGTCTCCGGGTGAGCGCCCCGAGCTGATTCGACGTCGGCCCGAGCCTTCACCCTCCACTGCCTGGAGAATCAATGCGCTCGACCGGTGCCCCAGAGAGATCAAGCTCCCCCCAGCCACTGCAGCAGTACAGAGTTGGGGAGTGGGGGTTGGTGTCCACGCTTCTTCTGGGGCTGGGTGCCGTGGGCCTGTCCGTCGCTTGCCGGACACCGGCGATTGACTTTGAGCCTTCCGCAGGAGGAGGGGGGACAGCTGAGGCTAGCGGTTACGCTCAGGCCAGTCAGTCCTGGCACGTGGGGCCGGATGTTGCGATCGATGGGACGGGGACAGCGCGCTTTGTCGATGCGCTCCTGGAGGGCTTCTCTACCAAGCGAGCCATGGAGACGCTGCGCTTCGTTGACGGTTACTACCGAGCGCCGGGCAACGACGGCTACGAGGCGGTCGTCGACCAACTGATTGAGTCTCTGGAACTCGCAGGTTTCCGGCAGGGCAATCCCGATGCGAGGTTGCGCCTGGAGGTTATTTCGGAGCCGATGGATATGCCGGCCTGGACTCCCCTGTCGGCACAGCTGAGCGTTGAGACCTCTGACGGAGTGAGTAGCAGCCTGCACGAATTCCACAGTGCCGGCGACACTGAGCGAACCTTGCTTCCGATCAACGCTCCGAGCGCGGATGTCACCGGGGGGGTTGCCATGAGCCTGGAGGAATTGGACGAGGGTGAGATCCTCGTGACTAAGGCCAACCTGAAGCAGGTGCTCAAGCGCGCAAAGAGTCGTGGTGCCGCGGGTGTTGTCTCCGCTTCGCTCTACAGCTTCAACATCGATCCCAGCGGGGCGGATCGTCACCTAGAAGCGATTCAATACCGGCGTCTCAAGGAAGCTCCGGGGCTTCCGGTGATGCAGATCTCCCCGCGTGTGTACCGAGACATCGAACAAGCGGTTCTGCGCGATAGGGACGTTGACCTTCGCATGCAGGCAACTGTTCGTTGGGACGAGCGTCCCCTGCGCACCGTCATCGCGACCATTCGAGGTACTGATCGTGCTGAGGAGTCTGTTGTTGTCGTGAGCCACATTCAGGAACCTGGGGCCTGCGATAATGCCAGCGGCGTGGCTGGTCTTCTCGAAAGCGTAGTCAGCCTCGTGCATCTCCTGCGTTCCGGCGCTATCGAGACCCCCAGTCGTACCCTGTCCTTTTCCTGGGGGGATGAATTCTCCCAGAGCCGCACCTGGTTGCGCACGAGTACGACGCGAGCTGTGGCGGCTATCTCCTCGGACATGACGGGGCAATCGCGCTCCACAGGGGCAATCGCCCTTCTTGAGCGTACCCCTGACCCCGGCGCCGTGCGCGTGCTGCCCCCCGATGCGCACACACCCTGGGGAGCGAATGAGGTGGCGCCCGAGGATCTGCAGCCCAACGGCTTCGCCATCATCGCGCGCAATGCCATGATTGACGTTGGACTGCGTGATGGAGGTGGTTGGCAGACGGCCGACCACCCTTGGGAAGGCGGCAGCGACCACGACATCTTCAATGAGAATGGAGTCCCGGCGGTATTGCTGTGGCACTTCACCGACTTCACCTACCACACGTCATTGGATCGTCTCGAGTTCATCGATAGCAGCGAACTGCGTCGCATGCAGTGCGCCATACTGGGGGCGGCCCTGGGCGCGGCGGATGCGAATCCGACTGACCTGGGGCGCTACCTACGCAGCCTCGACAAGGAGATCGACCTGCGCGTTTCGACGGCGGAATCCGAAAACGATCCCGAGCTAGCCCAAATGTGGAAGGATTGGGGCCACGGCGCCCGGCAATGGCTGCGCAACCTCTGCCTCGGGATCGATGAAGAGCTCCCGGAGCCTCGCCGCCAGGCGGAAGTCGCCCCCGCGTCTTCCGACGATTGATCGTCCCAAGTTCATACACTTCACCCCCTCTCTAAGCACGACAATTCACGACCCACACATGTCTAGTCAACCCCCTAAGAAGCGCACCATTTCCCGACGCTCACTTGTCGGAGGCGCTGCCGCTGGCGCGACTTTCCCCCTCATCGCTAGGGGTTCCCGGCGCACTCGCGAAGTGCGTCCTGTGCTCGTTGGTAGCGCCAATGCACTGGCAGGCATGCGCAAGACTTGGGCAGGCTTTGTGGCAGGAGGCGAGCCCTTAGACGCCGCGCTTGAGACCGTGAAGGTCGTCGAGGCAGACCCCACGGATAGGAGTGTCGGACTCGGCGGTCTACCGAACGAGGACGGCAAGGTCACCTTGGACTCTGCCTGTATGCATGGGCCGACACACAACTCGGGTGCAGTTGCGCACATCGAGAACATCCTGCACCCTTGCGAGGTCGCGCGTCTCGTGATGGAGCGCACGGACCACTGCCTGCTCGTGGGCGAGGGCGCTTACCGCTTCGCTCGCATGCACGGCCATCCGCACCAGGACTTATTGACGGAGAGTTCGCGTCGGACATGGTTGCGTTGGAAGGAGGGGCTCAGCGATCAGGACGATTACCTCCCGCCGGCCGAGGGAGTATCGGAGAGTGGATCCCAAAAGAGCGGTGCCCTTGAGCGTCCCGGTGATGCACCGAAGGTGGCTTCCGTCGACGATGTTCCTACGCGTTGGGAACGACACGGCACAATCCACTGCTCGGCTCTCTCCACGGCGGGGGAGATCGCCTGTACGACTACGACATCCGGCCTGTCTTTCAAGATTCCCGGTCGCGTTGGGGACTCGCCCATCATCGGTGCCGGGCTCTACTGCGATCAGGAAGCGGGGAGCGCGGGCGCCACGGGGCGCGGGGAAGCGGCCATTCTGGCTAATGGAAGCTTCGCCATTGTCGAACTGATGCGCCAAGGCGCTGCTCCCCTGGACGCTGGCCTTGAGGTCCTGACGCGTATTCGCCGCCAGGTCCAACGCCAGGCGGCATGGCAGCCGGCTCTGCTGGATGACAAGGGCCTCCCTGCCTTCGGTCTGAAGTTCTACATCCTTGGCCTCGACGGTCGCTGGGCCGGGGTAAGTTTGCGGGGCGGGGGGAAGTTCGCGGTCGCAGATCCGGACGGTGGACCTCGCCTGGAGGACCTAGCGGTTCTTTCCTAGATATCGAGGCGGCAGCCCATCGACGAAATCGAGGTTGACGCATAGGCTCGATAGGAGAAGTGCCGCACCGTGTAAAGATTTCCAACCGGTGATCTGCGGACCATTCCTCCCTCTTCATTTTTTGCACTACGACTGACTTCGCCCCTTTGATGTACTTCGCTCCAATGGCCCTATCGATAAGTGCTCAGGTGGGCAGACGACTTAGGCTTATAGCTCTCATTCTTGGGGGGACTGGCCTGGTCGCCCCTGGGCTTGCACTTTCTGCGCAGGGGGGGACGGTGCAGGGGCCCGATGATTGGGTCAAGGGCGAGACGCACGAGCACCTCCAGTGGTGCCCGGAGACCTATCCGGATAATCCCGATGATCGAAGTCACTATGACTTCGATCAGACCACAACGGATGTCTTCAACGCCATGTTGACCACCGGTTTGCAGGTCGCCAACGTCATGATCTGGAACAACGGTGTGGGGGTGAATGCTACTCTTGATAATTACGGTCCCCTGGTTACGGGGGTGGAGGATCTTGCCACCTCACTTGATCCCGACTACTTCATCAAAGTGGGCCTTGAGTCCTCTGGCTTCCCCGTGGCTTCGCTTGGGCACGTGAGCTTCCTGAACATCACGGATCCCTACTTCGATCCGGAACTCGATATCCCCTTTCAGCTGATCGATTGGTTCAAGCAGCAGCCGGGGGTTGTCGTCGGCGCGCCGCACCAATTGTTCCCGGCAACGCTGTGTTCTGAACTGGATGGCGGTGCTGGATCCGGATTCATCAATCCGCCGAACTACTCCTTCATCGATACCTCGGTCTGCGACTTGGTGAACGAGGGGATGGCCTTCCCGACCTTTACGTTTGCAAACCTGTTTCCGGTCTTCTTGCCCCTTGATGTGGCCACCAAACGGGTCGACTACTTGGAGGCCATTGACCTGACCTATGACGTCGGTGCCATCGGATTTTCTGACTCGAATGTTTGGTACGGGCTCTATTACAAGTTGCTCAGCCTTGGACTGCGACCCTCGATTGGTGGAGGGAATGACGTCAACTGCGCATCGACCTCGTCGACCCTGCCGGCGCGGACCTACGTATGGATGGGCGAAGAGGCACTGAATTTTGAGAGTTGGTCTAGTCGCCTCGCGGACGGTTACGTGAGCCTAGCCATGGGCGACCAAGAACTCTTGCTGATGGATGTCAATGGCTTGCCCCCCGGGAGTGAGATCTTGCTGGGGATCCCGGCTATCGTCAGCTTGCATTTTGAGTACATGGTTGCTGATGGAGTGGACCTCAACGACGTCGTGGAGATCCTTGTCGACGGGGAAGTTGTTAGCTCTACAGTTGCCATTCAACCCGGCGGCGGCTCCTTCGAGGCCAATATCGACCTCCCAATACAACGCAGCTGTTGGGTCGCCGCACGCACCCAAAGCAGCTCGACCCACACTGCTGCGATCTTCGTCGAAGTCTCCGGGCAACCGATCGTGAACCTCGAGGCAGCCAACTACATGCTGATGTACACGAGCTACCTCGACTGGAACCTCGACCTCGCTGTCGCTGCCGGAGTAGCTGACGACATCGTGGGGGATTCCCTGGCAGAGGTGCGCCAGTATGTTGCGAGCGCGCGCTCGTCCTTCCTCTCGCGCCGGGACTATGCCAAGGGATTGCCCGTGGGCGTCAAACGCTACGGACGCTCTGCCCGCGCACAGTCAGCTGACTTCATGCCCATTGTCATTGACGCTGCGCCAGTGGGCGGTGCCGTCAGCCGAATCAGCCTCTTCAACGCTCCCCCCGGTGCTACGGCAATCCTGTTGCTCAGCGCTGCCAGTACTCCCCCTCCGGGAATACCGCTAGAAGGAGCCAAGCTGCTTGTGGACTTGAGTGCCTTGGAGGTCAGCCTAAGTCTTCCCGTCGACGAGTTTGGACACACCGCGTTCAGCCTGACCGTGCCGCCCAGTTCGGGGGCGACCAAGTACATGCAGATCATCGTCGTGAATCCGCCCGGCAGCGCCGCGCGGCTCAGCTCGACGGACGCCTTCACGATCACCTACTAGCGGTCAGGGGAAGGGGCTTGCAGAATGCAAGCCATGGCCACGGGTGCGCTACCTGCGCCGAGCGCGTGCGGCTGAAGAATTACGACGGGATGTTGAGGCGCCGATCTTGGCCCGATCGGGATCTCTGCACAGGGCGAGGTCTAGCAGCTCGTAGATGTCACTGACCAAGTGGATCGTGAGTTGGCGGCGTGTGTCCGCCGGCAGGCGCATGGTGTCCTCCGCATTTGACCGCGGTACCGCGACCTCGGGGATTCCCGAGCGCACAGCGGCTAGCAACTTCTCGCGCACACCTCCCACAGGTAGCACCTGTCCGAGCAGTGAGACTTCTCCGGTCATAGCCAAGTCGTGACGCACAGGGATCTGACTCAGGAGCGAGCATAGGGCAGCTACGATGGCTACACCGGCGGAGGGTCCATCCTTAGGCGTCGAGGCACCGGGGAAGTGCAGGTGTAGATCGAGATTGTCCAGGGAGCCCGGATCGAGTTCCAGGTCCTGGAGTCTAGAACGCACCAGGGTCAAGGCAGTCTGGGCCGACTCCCGAAGGACCTCGCCCAATTGACCTGTCAGGATCAATCGACCGCTTCCGGGTACGGCGATGCTCTCCACGGGCAAGAGTGCGCCTCCTACATTGGTCCAGGCCAACCCCATGGCAACACCGACGACCGGTCGTCGCAGTCGTAGTTGCTCATCCGCAGTGCGGGGACCCAGGAGCGGCATCAAGTCGATCTTCTTAACACCCAGCCCAGGACCGCCTTCGACAACGGACAGCGCCGCCTTGCGCGCCAGGGCTGTTAGGCGACGCGAGAGATCGCGCACCCCAGCTTCCTCCGTGTAGCCGCGGATCAAGCTCTCTAGGGCTGCCGGGGTGATCTTGAACTGTTTCGCACTCACAGCCGCGTGTTTCCGTGCGCGCGGAATCAGGTGGCGTCTCGCGATGACCAGCTTCTCGGCTTCGCAATAGCCGGGAAATTCGATCGTCTCCATACGATCCAGGAGTGCCTCGGGAAGGTCCAGGGCATCGTTCGCCGTGGCCAAGAAGAGACAGCGCGACAGATCAAAAGCCGTCCCCAAATAGCGATCCATGAAGCGCGCGTTCTTCTCGGGGTCCAGCAGTTGCAGCAGCGCTCCCGCTGAGGTCCCCTCTCCGCCTAGACGCAGTTTGTCGACCTCGTCCAGGAGCACGACGGGGTCGTCTACGCCGGTGCGGTGCAAACCAGCCAAGATCGCGCCCGGCGAACCAGAATCGGTGCGGTGGGGGCGGCCGGCGAGCTCGCCCTCCTCCGTGAAGGCGCCCACGGGTAGGGTTACGCAGGGGCGTCCCAAAGCGCGCGCAATGGCCTCGCCCATGGAGGACTTGCCGGAACCCGGCGGGCCAACGAAGCACAGCACAGTGCCTCCCACGCGACCTCCACCGAGCACTCGCACCGCTAGGTATTCCGCGATTCGTTGTTTGACATCTTCGAGGCCGACGTGGCTTTGGCGCAGGGCCTCGATCACGCGTCTGAAGCGTTCTTTATCAGTACCTCGGCGCCTTGTCTGGTGCCAAGGCAACCCCAGCATCCACTCCAACCAGGTGTGGCTCCGGGCGCTTTCCATCGAGCCCCGGGGTGCGCGGCGGAAGTGATCCAGTTCGCTCCAGG
>JBLHLB010000016.1:0-30646 GCA_047618505.1 Planctomycetota bacterium | reverse complement strand
TTGGATCGGCGCAGGTCTCTGGCTTGCCGCTGGCTCAAGGAGAGAAAAGAGAAGCGGGCGCCGTGGCGACCAGCGCCGACATCCCCGGCGGTCCTGGACAGGTGCGGGCGGATGTCTTTCATCCATCGAAGTCGGCCGTAGAGCCGCGCCGCGGTGGTCGTGTGGTCGTGCACCTGGCCACGATGCCGCGACACTTGAATCACATGACCGAGAACTCGGCCGTGTCACGCTGGATCTACAACGAAGTGCACGAGTCACTGCTGCAGCGCGACTGGGAAACCTGGGAGTGGGAATCGCACCTCTCAGACAGCGTCGATGTGGAGGACCTCTTGATTCTGCAGTCCGGGGAGCGGCTGTTCGGGGAGGTCAGCCAGGTGGAGGATCGTTGGCGTATCCAGCCTGCGTCTGCGTCGAATCCTCTCAGGGAAGCGCGCTCCTATGCCGCCGCCGAAGTGGACAGTGTCCTGCGCGGAACCGTCTATACATTTAATCTGCGCGATGATGTCCTGTGGCACGACGGGCATCCCTTCAGTGCGGCGGACGTGGAGTTCTCTTGGCGCATGTACTTCAACCCAACGGTTGACTGCGAGAGCGCGCGCGACAAGCAGCAGATGGCAAGGAGCTGCGAAGTTATTGACGAGCACACGGTGCGCTTCGTCTGCGATCGCCAGTACTTCAATCTGCAGCAGAATTTCTACGACCTGTGTCTGACGCCGCGGCACCTCTATGACCTTTCGGACCCGGACAATGCCGACTTCCGAGGAGACGTCGACCCCCTGGGACCCGAGCAGGGGAGCTATCTTAACAATCACCCGAACAACCGCATGTGGGTCGGGCTTGGGCCCTATCGCATCACCCAGGTAGACGACCAATTCGTCGATGCCGTGCGTTTCGAGGACTACTTCGACGGTGACCCGAAGGCCGGTCGCGCCGGTTGGGTGGATGCGATTCGTTGGCGGCACATCCCGGTGGACGACGCGGCTAAGACGGCCCTGGTGAATGACGAACTGGACTACATGGCCCGTCTCTCACCCGAGGACTTCTTTGGGCCCTTTACGCGTCAGGCGACCTTTGTGGAAGACTTCTACAAGGGCTATGTCTATCTGCCGCGTATGCAGTACATCGCCTGGAACATGCGCCGGCCTATATTCCGTGATGCGGACGTGCGCCGCGCGCTGGGGCATGCCTTTGATTGGGAAGAATTTATCGTGACCCAGGGACACGGGCTCGGTGCGCGCGTGACTTCCTCTCAGTACTTGTTGCACGCGAACTACGACCGTGAGCTTGCTCCGCTGCCCTTTGACTTGGACTTGGCGGAGGAAATACTCGACGACGCTGGCTGGTATGACCGCGACGGAGATGGCATCCGTGACAAGGATGGACTGGCACTCTCCTTTGACTTCCTGCTGCAGCCGGGGAATTCCACGACCCAGGCGATCGTGCGTACTCTTCAGGAAAACCTCGCCCGCATTGGTGTCGAACTGAAGACGGTCACCAAGGACTACGCGGCGGTGATCGCCAGCGTGCGCGCAAAGGAGTTTGACGCCTTCAGCCTCTCCTGGGTTCTGGACGTCGAGAACGATCCGGAGCAACTTTGGCAGAGCTGGGGCGGCGACCCCTCGAGGGATCCCAGCGCGAACTACCCAGGCTGGGGCACAGCGGCGAGCGATGCCTTGATCAAGCGCATTCAAGGCGAGGTAGACCCCGCTGCACGCGCACTACTGCACCACGAACTGCAGCGCATGATTTATGAAGATCAGCCCTATATGTTCGCGATCATTCCGCCGGTGCGCTTCGCCGTGTCCCAGAGCGTGCGCAACCTGAAGGTCTATGGATTGAATCCGGGCTACTCCATCCGCGATTGGTTTCTCCTAGACGAGGAGAGCGAAGGCCGCTGAGGCTCGCGCCAGGCGAATCCCGTGCTGACCTACATTCTGCGACGGCTCCTGTGGATGATTCCGACCCTGATCGGAGTCAGTCTTCTGACCTTTGGGTTGATTCACCTGGCGCCGGGGGACCCCAGCTCATTCCTCGATAGCGGTATGCAATCGGGTCAGGCCACGGCCGGAGACAACCAGCTGGCGGCCCTCGAGAAGTTCCGCGCGCGCTACCTCTTGGATCAACCGCTCTGGAAACAGTACCTGCACTATGTCGGGCCCTTTCACCTGGGGGATGAGGGGCATGCCTTCTTCGGAGGAAACGGCGAGGATCCCTGGAATGGACTCTTGTCTGGCGATTTGGGGACATACTTCAGTCGACCAGATCGCGTGGCGCCTGAGCTTTGGGAACGCCTCAAGGTCACGGTTCCCCTGGCGGGATTGTCGATTCTTCTCTCCTACCTGATCGCTGTTCCCCTCGGAATCTTCTCGGCCCTGCGGCGTGGAACGACACTGGATGCGGGGGCGACGGTGTTGCTGTTTGTGCTCTACGCAATTCCGACTTTCTGGGCGGGCTTGATGCTTCAGCTGCTCTGCGGGAAGGTGGGGTTCGACTTCTTGCCGGTGATTGGATTGCACGGACGGGATGCGGCGGAGCTGAGTCGTGGCGCCTATATATGGGACCTCCTGAAGCACCTGATTCTGCCGGTGATTTGCTATAGCTACGCGAGCTTCGCCTACCTCTCCCGTCAGATGCGCGTGGGGATGTTGGAGTCGATTGAACAGGACTACATTCGCACGGCGAGGGCCAAGGGGTTGAGCGAACGCGCGGTCGTCCTCAGGCATGCCCTGCGCAATTCGCTCCTTCCGATTCTGACCTTGCTGGCGTCGATCCTGCCTGTGCTGATCGGTGGTTCGATCATTGTGGAGGTGGTCTTCGACATTCCTGGGATGGGCAAGCTGGCCTATGAGGCGCTGACCCTGCGGGAGTACGACGTGATCATGGCCACGACGCTTTTCTCGGCCCTTATGACGGTGTTCGGAATCCTTCTTTCCGATCTGGCCTATGCCCTGGTGGACCCGCGCATTCGCTATGCCTGAGTCGCCCTATAGCAATGCATCCATTCGAGGCGGGGCTTCTGTCCATGGGGCAAGCGCCGGCCGCGATCTGTGGGATGACGTCTTCGGGGAGCTCTCGGGGCGCTGGCTGGTGCGCTTGGCTTTGATCTTCTTGATGCTTGTGCACGGCCTCGCGATCTTTGCCCCGCTGCTCGCAAGTGATCGTCCCTACCTGCTCGAGGCGGTAGACCAGAAAGCCTACGACAGCGCGCGGCGCGGTTTGGTGGGGGTCACATCCAGCCTGCGCGACCTCGCGCGGGAAGGGTCAGAGGGCTATGCCGAATCCCGTGCGGATCTTCCGGAGGCACCGCCCTTTGCCGAGGCCGTGAAGCTTGAGCTGGGGGCCCTGGGCCTGCGCCTGGAAACCATGCGCACCTACCTGCGCGTTGAGGATCAGCCGCTCCTCCTGAGGTTTGAGGAGCGATCGACGGCGCTGGTTGAAGAAGTGCTTCGCGAGCGTAACCCGGAGGCATCTGGCGCCAAAGCGGAGCGCCTGCGGGAGGAAGCCCTCGAACTGCGACGGAGCTTCGAAATCCTAGGCCAGGGTCGCGACCCCGATGTAGGTGTCGAGCTCGTGGGCAACCGCTCCTACCCTCTCTTCAAGTCCCTCAACGCCCTGGAGGTCTTCTTCATGGTGTTGTGGCTCCTAGTGGCGTGCTGGCCTCTCTGGAACCGTTTCGTGAACGCGGTGATTCTGGGCGGGTCCGAGAAGTTGCGTAGGCGTGCGCGTCGCATCAAATGCGGCGCCGTCGCCCTGCTCGCCCTTGTTGCGGCACTGCTTTGGCTCAGCCTCGTGGGTGGCGGCTCCACCTTCGATGTCTCTGGACACAAGCCCGGCTTGACCGATGGCAAGATCATCGCGACCCGCGTCGTCTTTCCACCATTGGCGATCGGTTTCGCCGAGACCCATGTAGAGGAGCCCTACCGTCCGCCGACCTGGCTACAGGCCAGTGAGATTGACGATCGCGGCTACTACGTGCACGGAGCTCGGGTGCCGGAGCCGGATCTGGTCACCGGGGAGATGCCCGCGGCGACGCCGGTGCAGGTGCGCTTCGGGGAGCCCGGCCGCAACGCGGGCACGCGGCATATCTTTGGCACCGACGAGACCGGGCGAGATCTCTTCGTGCGCATGCTCTTTGGGGCGCGCATCAGTCTTGCCGTGGGTGTGCTTTCCACCTTGATTCTGGCCTTCCTCGGTGTCCTGATCGGAACACTGGCGGGTTTCGCCGGGGGACGCACGGACATGTTGCTCTCACGCTTCATTGAAGTTGTCCAAAGCGTTCCGGCGTTCTTTCTAATTCTGGCGGCTAGCGCGATTGTGCCGGCGAAGACGCTGCATCCGATTTTCGCGATCGTGATCTTCATCGGGGTCGTGCGCTGGACAGGAATCGCGCGTCTGGTTCGAGCCGAGTTCCTGCGCCTGCGAGAACAGGAGTTTGTGCTCGCGGCCCGGGCGACGGGCTTTTCTCCCCTACGTGTTGCGCTGGGGCATGTATTGCCGAACGCCATGGGGCCGGTGCTGGTGGCGATCGCCTTCGCAGCTGCTTCCGGCATCCTGACGGAGTCGGCGATCTCCTTCCTTGGCTTTGGCGTGCAGGAACCGATTCCCTCTTGGGGATCTCTGCTTTCCGAAAGCCGCGCAGCGGAGCATTGGTGGATCCAGGTCTTTCCCGGTCTCGCAATCTTTGCGACGGTGCTTTCCTACAACCTTGTGGGGGAAGGCGTGCGCGATGCGCTGGACCCGCGCACCTCCCTGGCGCGGCGGGGGCACTGAGGTATGGATAATTTAGCAGACGAATCTTTGGACCAGAGGTCTTTGGACCAGAGGTCTTTGGAGACAAGACCTCTCCTGGCGGTGCGCGACCTGTGTGTGCAGTTCAACACGCCGGAGGGGATCGCCCGTGCGGTGGACGGCGTTGGATTCGAGGTGCGTCGACGCGAGACCCTGGCCGTGGTGGGGGAATCGGGGTGCGGGAAGAGCGTGACCGCACTGGCCGTGATGGGACTCTTGCCGACGAACGCCCAGGTTAGCGGTTCTGTTGTGTTCCAGGGAGACAACCTCCTGCGTGCCACGCCGGAGAAACTGTGTCGTCTGCGTGGTAACGCGCTCTCTATAGTTTTTCAAGAGCCCATGACGGCCTTGAACCCAGTACTTTGTGTAGGCGAGCAGATCGCAGAGGTCGTGCGATTGCACCTCGGTGCGAATCAATCCGCCGCCCGTGCGCGCTCGATCGATGTCCTTGGGGAGGTCGGACTATCCGATCCGGAGCGGCTCTACCGCTCCTATCCACACCAGCTCTCAGGTGGGCAGCGCCAACGTGTCTTGATCGCCATGGCGATTAGTTGCGAACCCGCCCTCTTGATCGCCGATGAGCCGACCACCGCCCTGGACGTAACGGTTCAAGCGCAGATCCTCGCACTCCTGGAGGAGCTCAAGGAGCGCCACGACCTAGGCGTGCTCTTGATCACCCACGATCTTGGGCTTGTGGCCCAGAGCGCTGACCGAGTCCTGGTTCTCTACGGTGGTGAGGTAGCTGAGGAGGCAGAGGTTCGGCAGCTCTTCCGGGATCCCCGCCACCCCTACACACGCGGCCTTCTGGCCTCGCGTCCGGGCCTGGTCGAGCGTGGTCGGCGCCTTCCGACGATTCCCGGGTTGGTCCCAGCGGCCACGGCCTGGCCCTCCGGCTGTCGTTTTCGGACCCGGTGCGAGCTGGAGGATGAGCTTTGTCGGGTTAAAAAACCGCCCCTGGACTCCACAGGGGCCGATTCGGGCCATGAATCGGGGAGCCATGTCTGGGCCTGCCACCATTCATGAAGCCCGGATTCTGGGCCGCTATTGAGGCCGATGTCGGGGCCGATGTAGGGGCCGATGTAGGGGCCGGCAGAGGGGGCTGAATTCCGGTTTCGAGCCTGACCCCAGTAGGGCCCTCGGGAGGTCTGCCTGGGCATATTCGGTTCCGCGGAGTCCGGATACCCCACGGATCTTCCCCGGGGCATCATTTCGAGCGCGTTGTCCTGTCGTTCAGGGGTCTTCCAAGGGATCCTATGCGCCACCAGTGACGGCGCCCCCCCGGCCGGACGTCACATGTAATTCTGGCTCGACGCCCGCGGGCGTTCGGACAGTCCATCGCGAAGGATTGAGACAGCACTCATGAAGCTCAAAGCGTTCCGCTCCAATGCAATCACGGTCGCCCTGGCCGCGGCCCTCTCCACGTTCCTATTCGTCAACTGCGGAGGCGACGAAGTCCCTGCGGATGACTCCGGCGGAGCGACGGAGACTCCCGATTCGGGTGGCGCGACGGAATCCACCGACGCGACAAGCGACGAGGGAGTGGGGGATACAAGTGCCGGAAGCACAGCGGACGCCAACATCCCCGTGCAGGGTGGGTTGAAGATCGCGCGCGTTCCGATGACCACAGACGGGCCCAAGTCGCTCGATCCGATGCTTGGCTCGACGATGTACGACAACCGTTGTTGCTCGCTCGTCTACCAAACACTGTTGCAGTATTCCTACCTGAAGCGGCCGCTTGAGCTTGAGCCGTTGCTTGCGAAGGATATGCCGACGATCAGTGCGGACGGTCTCACGTGGACCTTCCACCTGCGCGAAGACGTTTACTTCCACGACGACGCCTGCTTCGAAGGGGGCAAGGGTCGCAAGCTCGTCGCCTCCGATGTGGAGTACTCCTGGAAGCGCATGGTGGACCCCGCCAACTCCTACAAGAACTGGTGGTTGCTGGAGAACCTGATCGTTGGGTTTGATGCCTACAAGGACGCGCAAGCCGCACTGGTTGATGGCGGCGCAGAGTTCGACTACTCAGCACCTGTTGAGGGCATCAAGGTTGTTGATGATCACACTCTGGTGCTCACCTTGAAGGAGGTGAACCAGCAGTTCTCCTGGAAGATCGCCATGTTCCAACTGGCCGTCGTTCCGCGCGAAGCGGTCGAGCGCTACGGCGACAACTTCAGCGGGCACCCCGTCGGCAGCGGGCCCTTCATGATGGAGGACGAAGCGGACTGGCGACGCGGCACAAGCCTGCGCCTCGTGAAGAACCCCAACTACATGGAGGAGACCTTCCCCGAGGCCTGGGACGACTTTGATCTCAACGCTGGCATGGACCGCTACACCGGTCAACGCCTGCCGATGATCGATGGCATTGAGATCACCTTCTTCGTGGAGTCCCAGGCTCAGTGGCTTGAGTTCAGGGCGAACAACATGGACTTCTCGACCGTGCCTGAGTTTGGCTTTGCGGAGGCCTACAAGCTCAGCGACAAGTCGCTCAAGAGCTCCTGGGCGGCGCGCGGGATCAGCTCCTTCGAATTGCCCCTTTTGGACTTCATCTTCCGCGCCTTCAACATGGAAGACGAGTTGGTCGGCGGCTACGAAGCCAAGAACCGCGCCCTGCGCCAGGCCATCTGCCTCGCCCTGGACCTCGATGAGATGAACGAGGCCCACTACAACGGCGAAAACATTGTCTATGACGGGCCCATTCCCCCGGGCCTAGATGGTTTCCCCGAAGGGGGCACGGCGCCGGTGAGCTATCGCGGACCGCGGCTGGCGGAGTCCCGGGCCAAGCTTGTGGAGGCGGGCTACACCATTGGCGAAGACGGCAAGGTGACGGACCTGCCGGTGATTGAGTACTACACCTCGCGTGGCGCCACCTCCGAGAAGATGACGGAGTTGACGATGCGGAACCTCGAGAAGGTCGGCATCAAGCTCAACCCGCACTACGTTGATTTCTCCGAGCTGATCACTGCGGTCAACAACAAGAAGGCCACGATGTTCAGCTTCGCCTGGGGTTCTGACTACCCCGATGCGGAGAACAACCTGGCCATGTTCTATTCGCCCAACGTCTCCCCGGGCTCGAACCACTTCAACTACAGTCGTCCCGAGTTCGACAAGATGTACGAGCAAATCCGCGGCATGGCGCCCGGGCCGGAGCGCACGGAGATCTATGAGACGATGCGCGACATGTTGATCGAGGACGCGCCCTATGCCGGCTCCCTGGCACGCACCCGGCGCTACCTGATCTATCCGTGGCTGCGGAACTACAAGCCTTCGGAGACCTTCTACAACTTCATGAAGTACTGGGACATCGACGTCAACGATTCGGAACGCCCCGAATAGCTCGGTTCCATGGGGAGGCCCGGCGGCACAGTTGACTGTGGGTGCGCCGGGACCTCTCTAGACTCCTGCCGTTCCTGTACCCCAGCTTCATCGCGCAACCTCCTCGGTAACCTGACATGTGGGCTTACGTCTTCCGGCGGCTTGTTTACAACATCCCCGTCTACCTGGGCATTTTGCTCTTCATGATGTTGGCCCTGCGCGTGCAGGATCCGGTCAAGGCTTACCTGGGCAAGAGCTCTTCCGTTGAACAGGAAGAGGCTCTGCGCAAGAACATGGACCTCGATAGGCCCTTCATCGTCCAGTACGCGGACTTTGTCGGGAAGGTAGTTCGCTTCGACTACAGCGCGCAAAGCTGGAGCCAGCCTGGCAAATCGGTCGGGGACATCCTCAAGACATCGATCCCCCCGAGTTTGGTCGTGACAGTGCCGACTCTGTTCCTATCGGCCATGATCGGCGTGGTGATCGCGCTGATCTCCTCTTACTACCGGGGCCGACTACCAGACAAGGTGCTGGTGTTCTTTGCCGTGATCGGCATGAGCATCAGCTATCTGGTCTATGTGGTCTTCGGCCAATTCTTGGGCGCCTTCTGGCCGAACTACGCGGACTGGGCGATTCAGCCCTTCGCAATCCAGGGCTACGAAAACCCCTTCGGCACGCCCAACGTGCTTGGCACCTGGGTGACCTACTGTCTCTTGCCGGTGCTGATCGGTGTGATCGTGGCCATGGGCTACGACACCCGCTTCTACCGCGCCGTGATGGTCGAAGAGTCCGGACGTGACTACATCGTGACGGCCCTCGCAAAGGGCGCGAGCAAGCGCAAGGTGATGTTCGTGCACATGCTCAAGAACGCCATGATCCCGATCATTACGCGGATCATGTCAACGCTGCCGTTCCTCATCACGGGCTCGATTCTGCTCGAGATGTACTTCAATATCCCCGGTATGGGGAAGCAGCTGATCACGGCGCTGCAAAGTAAGGACTTCCCGATCATCCAGGCCTTCGTGGCCGTGATCGCGGGGATGTTCATCCTCTCCATCATTTTGACTGACATCCTCTACGCCCTCGTCGACCCCCGGGTCCGCCTCAGCTAATGCTCCGTCGCTTCTTTCAGTCGCGCGGAATGCGCAAGTTTCGTCGCGATCGCATGGCCGTTGCCGGCTCGGTTGTGATCTTTGGTTACTTCTTGATCGCCGTCGGGGTGGGCCTCTTTGGGCTGGTCTCGGTGAATGACACCAAGGAGAGGGTGATGCCGAATCGCTATCCGGGCTTCCTCGAGGAGCCTACGATGGAGAAGCACTTCGGTTTTGCCCGTTGGTGGTGGCGTGACCACTTCGAGCCGGTGTTGGTCGAACGCGCCCACCTCTTGACCTCCCAGGAGGAGCTACGGCGGATTGCCGCCGAAGAGCTCGACCTGGCGGAACGCACCCTGGTCGACTTGCCGGTACAGGAAGTCCTCGCCCTGGCAGTTGAGGCGCAGGAAGCCTGGGATGCCCTGCGCACGACCTGGGTCCTGCGTGAGGAAACCGCGGATGAGATCGTTGCCATCGGGCTGATTGCCGCCAAGCGTGAGGGTGGCATGGACGATGCCATGCGTACTACGAAGGCCGAGTTCGAAGTGGATCTCGCACGCCT
Organism: Planctomycetota bacterium; assembly: GCA_047618505.1. Taxonomy (GTDB): domain Bacteria; phylum Planctomycetota; class UBA1135; order UBA1135; genus JBLHLB01. The sequence goes on along the minus strand of JBLHLB010000016.1, from coordinate 20,893 downwards.
AGACGGCGAGAGTCGAGCCGCCCTGGGTGTGGCCCTTGGCAAGTTCGAGGCGTTGCAGCCAATCCCGCCGGGCTTTGCCGGGTTGAAGTACAAATGGCGCACCTGTCTTGGGAGTGACTCCAAGGGTTCGTCCATCATGGCCCAGGCGGTCTACAGCATCAAAATCGCCTTCTTGATCGGGCTCGTCACGGCGATCGTGTCGGTCTTCGTCGGCAGTCTGCTCGGTGCTGCCGCCGGGTTCTTCGGGGGCTGGGCGGACGCCATTATCATGTGGCTTGTCTCAACCCTCTCGTCGATTCCCTACCTGGTCCTGCTGACGGTTGTCGCCTACGCCTTTACTGGATCGAGGTTTGACGACCCAGAGAGTCCAGGCAAGGCGCTTATCCCAGTCTACGTGGCCTTCTGCTCCGTTTTTTGGATCGGAACCTGCCGCGTTGTGCGCGGCGAAGTGTTGAAGATCAAGGAGTTGGAGTACGTGCAGGCCGCCACCGCCGTCGGCTTCTCGCGCTTCTACATCCTGGTGCGCCACGTGATTCCGAACACGTCGCACTTGCTCTTCATTAACTTCTCGCTGCTGTTCATCGGCGCGATCAAGAGTGAAGTGATCCTCTCCTTCCTCGGCCTGGGCGTGAAGGGCCAGTCGAGTTGGGGCATCATGATCAACTTCGGACGCGACGGAGTGACCAGCTTCTACTTCTGGGAAGTGGGTGTCGCCACCGTCTTCATGTTCGTTCTCGTCCTGGCCTTCAACCTGGTCAGTGATGCGCTGCAGGATGCCTTCGACCCCAAGCACGTGGGCTGATATGTCGAACTCCGAACAAAAGAAGACTGTCCTGCAGGTTCGCCACCTGACGACTTCATTCCGCACGGACCGCGGTATCGCCACGGCCATCGACGATGTCTCCTTCGATGTGCACGCGGGTGAAACCCTCGGCATCGTGGGGGAGTCCGGTTGCGGCAAGACCGTGACCAGCAAGTCGATCATGCGGCTCCTGCCCGAACATCTGACGATCTACGGTGATCAGAGTCGTGCCATGCTCGACGGGGTGGATCTGATCCACGCCGACGAGAAGCAAATGCGCCGTATGCGTGGCGACAAGGTGGCCATGATCTTCCAGGAGCCAATGACCTCCCTGAATCCGGTCTTCACGGTCGGTTGGCAGCTGGAGGAAGTGCTCAAGTATCACACCGACCTCGACAAGGCCGGGCGCTTGGACCGCACGATTGAGATGCTAGAGGTCGTCGAGATCCCGAACCCCGAGAAGCGCGTGCGCGAATACCCGCACCAGCTTTCCGGTGGTATGCGCCAGCGCGTGATGATCGCCATGGCACTGGCCTGTGAGCCCGACGTGCTCATCGCCGACGAGCCGACCACGGCCCTGGACGTGACGATCCAAGCGCAGATCCTGCGTCTGATGGGCAACCTCAAGGACAAGCTCGACACCGCCATCGTCTTGATCACCCACGACCTCGGAGTCGTGGCCCAGGTCTGCGATCGCGTCCTGGTCATGTACGCCGGGCGCGCCATCGAAGAGGCGGAGGTGGGCGAGCTGTTCCACAACCCGCGCCATCCCTATACACGCGCCCTGCTCGATTCGATTCCGAAGGCAGGTACACGCGAACGCGGCAAGCGCCTGGCGACCATCCCTGGCATCGTCCCGAGTCTCTTTGACATGCCCGCCGGTTGCCGCTTCGCCGATCGCTGTTCGATTGCCGAAGACCGTTGCGTGCGCGAAGAGCCCGCCCTGGAATCGACGACAGACGGCCGCCGTCACCGTTGCCACCTGCCCCTTGGTGTCGCCGCCACCACCACCACAGCTGGGCCCGCGACGCCCGCCTCCGGAGAGGATTCCTAACGATGTCTTTGCTTGAGCCTTTGCTTGAAGTCACCGACCTGCAGATGCACTTCCCCGTGCGCGGCGGATTTCTCAACCGCGTGGTCAGTCGAGTGCACGCCGTCAGCGATGTCAGCCTGACGATCCAAAAGGGCGAGACCCTGGGCGTCGTAGGGGAGTCGGGCTGCGGCAAGTCGACCCTGGGCAAGTGCCTCGTGCGCCTCTATGAGCCGACCGGCGGTAAGGTGGTCTTTGACGGCCAGGAAATCACCGGCCGGAGTCACAGGGAGCTGATGCCCTTTCGCCGTCGCGCGCAGATCATCTTCCAGGATCCCTACTCATCCCTGAACCCGCGCCTGACCGTGCGCGCGCTCCTGCGCGAAGTCGTGCGCTTCCACAAGGTCGTGCCCGCAGCCCAGGTGGACGACTACATCACCGAGTTGATCGTCAAGGTCGGCCTGCGCCCGGACTCCGCGGACAAGTTCCCCCATGAGTTCTCCGGCGGCCAGCGCCAGCGCATCGGCATCGCCCGCGTCCTGGCGGTCAAACCCGAGTTCATCGTTGCCGACGAACCCGTTTCCGCCCTCGACGTCTCGGTCCAAGCCCAGGTGCTGAATCTGATGATGGACCTCAAGGACGAGTTCGGCCTGACGCTGCTCTTCATCAGCCACGACCTTAAGGTGATCGAGCACTTCTGCGACCGCGTCGTCGTGATGTACCTCGGCCACGTGGTGGAGCAGCTTTCCTGCGAGGACCTCCACAACCAGGCCAAGCACCCCTACACGCGCGCCCTGTTGGGAGCCAACCCGATCAACGACCCGAACGAGCGCCGACCCTTGGCGGTCCTTGAGGGCGACGTCCCAAGCCCCTACGACCCGCCCCCCGGCTGCCCCTTCGCCGGCCGTTGCGCCCACGTCGAAGATCGCTGCCACGTGGCCATGCCGCCGCTGGAGCAACGCGGGGACGGTCATGAGATTGCTTGCTACGCGGTGTAGTTGAACGTCGATCAGCCGCCGCCATGGGGGGCACTCCTGCGCAAGCCGTTGCCGAGTGTCTCATGGTCAAGGAGGACGTCCTTGGCCGAGAAAGTCAACGCGCCTGGGGTTGCCTCGCGATCAGCGATCCGCGCACTAGTGTCACCCACTTGAAGGTCTTGAACTTCGGGGATCGGCGGGCCCGGTGAAGTGCTTCCCCGTTGCAGTGTGAGGTCGCTGCAGTGTGAGGTCGCTGCATGGAGCCTATTCATTCAGCCCCACGTGGTCGTTCAATTCCGACGGATGGTGCCTGCCGTCGATGATTCGTCTACCAAGGGACCCTTCGCCCAACAGCCGAGACGAAGGGGGAGTCGGTTTGCAGTGGCTGGTTAGATGGCGGAGATCATGGACTCATCCAACGAACGGAAAGACCAGTAACTTACTGAGCAGTCGAGGGGTGATCCGCCCTGTACAGACTAGACAGGCTCACGAGTCCGATCACTAAGTCAACCGCAAGCCGCACTGCGGATGCCAGGAAGGTGCTGCAATGGAAAACAGATCAACCACGTTGGCGCCCACGGGCATTCCCGAAGCCCAGATGCCGATGCCGATGCCGGTGAGAAGAGCGCTCTTTTTCTTCTTCATGGTGCCCGTTCTTGGGTACGTCGTCTTGTTTGTTACCTAGACGGACAAGCTCACGGGGATCGCTACCCCGTAGCGTTCCCGTAGGATCGTTCGCAACTCGCTGAAGTCGGCGATGATGTGATCCGGTTGAACATCTTTGTCGGTCAAGAGCCTGCGGGCGGAGCGCTTGGCCCAGACCGTAACCATGCCGAGGGAGTGGGGGGGCGCGATGTCGTGGGCGGGGTTGTCGCCGACATACATGGCTTCCAAGGGATCCAAGCCCAGGTCCCGCAGGGCAGTGGCGTAGAGCTTGGGGTTCGGCTTCGAAATCCCGATCTGCTCCGAGATGAAGATCGCATCCGCGTCGAGGTGGGGAAGCAGACCCAACCGGATCAACTTCTCCGCCTGCTTTGTCGTCCGCCCGTGGGTAATGATTCCCCGGCGCATGCCCGCCTTCCGCAGGTCCTCAAGAAAAGGCTTCACATCCTCGAAGGGGGCCAGCTCACGAAACTTCGTGTCGTGGTAGGCAGCAACCCCCGAGGCCACGAGCACCGCAGGATTGACCCTCTGCAGAGCCTTCGGGCGCAGCCTGCGTAACAGCTGATCCAAGTGCCGATCGTAGTTCGAAGTGAACTCCGAGATCACCTCGGACAACTCCCGCAAAACCTCCTCTTCCGGCAAATCCAATCCCGCACGAATCATCCCGCGCACCGCGTTCAATCGCGCCTTCTTTGCGAAGGCCGTCGTCGAAAACAGCGTGTCATCCAGATCAAACAGAACCGCGCGCAATTGAGTCATCGAGTTACCTATCCCCGTCCTCCCGAACTGTCCCCCCAGCATACCCAATCCCAACCCCAACCACCCCACATCCCACCCCGCCCCTCCCCTTACCCCCCCTAGTCCACCTAGTCCACCTAGTCCAAGCCACCTCAATCCACTCCACCTTAATCCAAAGTCCTGGTCTTCCCCGCCACGGCCGCGTCAGCGGCCGTGCCAAAAACATCGGCCTTGGAAAAGCAGCCGGGGAGAGATCGCAAAGCGATCTCTCCCCGGCTGCTTCGGCGGCCCAAGCCGCCGCGCTAGAGCAAAGCTCTAGCGTTCCAAGGCCGCTAGCTCTTCTTTCACATCCGTAATCCAAGCGCGGATCATGATCATGAGGCTCTCCTTCTCGTCGCTGAAGCCTTCCTCTTTGAAGAAGAAGCCGAAGAGCGGGATGTTGGCAAGCCACGGTACTTCCGCCCGGCGTTCCGAGTTGCGGATGCGCGTCAGGCCACCCATCAGGATCGAGCCGCCGTCGGGGACGATCACGGTGGTGAAGACACTTTGCACTTCGAGCTCCGGGAGCTGGAAGGTGACGCCGGCCGTTTGACCAGCGAGTGTCGTGGTGAAGTCCGTCAGATTGACGACGCGGGCCACGGTCGGCTGCACCTCGAGGGTGATGTAGCGACGGTTGTGGTTGATCGTCGGGCGAACGTCGAGGACGATGCCTTCGTTCAGAACGTTGATGACCGGGTCGGCAACGGCCTGGAACTGGGCGACCTCAACGTCGAAGTCCTGGACGTAGGCCTGCTGGTTGATGGCGCTGACATAGGCCCGCTGCGTGTTGTGGACGCTGAGGACTTGGTCGTTGACGAGCTCGATGTTTTGGCTCTTCTCCACCAGGTGCAGGACAGCGGAAACCTGAAGGTCGTTCAGGAAAGTCCACTGGGCCGTCAGACCACCGATGTTCGACAGCACGCTGCCGAGGTCGGAACCGAAGAGGAACTCGGAGCGGCCCTTGAAGTCGCCGTCCTCGCCATCGTCGTAGAAGAAGCCGGAGGAGGGCGGGGTCACCGCGCTTCCGGTACCGTTGTTGTCGAGGCCCAGGGTGGATTCGCTACCGAGGTCGTCGAAGTCGGTGAAGGGCGAGCCCGGGTTATCAAGACCGCGGAACTCAACACCGACCTCTTGGATGAAGGCGTCCGTAATCGTCAGGAACTTGGACTCGATGGTGACCAGGGAGGAGCTGAACCTGCGCAGGTCCTCTAGGAACCGTTTCACCTTCAACTGCACCTCGGGGGTGTGGACAACGATCATGTTGCCGCCCTCGATGTTGATCTGGATGCCGTCTTCGTCCCAGGATCCCGTCTCAACGTTGTCGGTCACAAGGGTGGTCAACTCGTCGGGCTCGGTGATGACCGGGCGCTCGCCGACGCTGCCGAAGAGGCCTCCACCATCGTCGTCCTCGATATCGTCCAGGAGACGGAGATCGTTGATGCGGGGGGCCAGGAAGTCCGTCAACCCGAAGATCAGGTCTTGGACGTCATGGTTCTTGATGACCAGCTCACCGCGGGCCTTCTCCACCGTCGTAACCATGATTGCATCGTGACGGATGGTCCAGGTGACGGTCTCGCCGGATTCCGCGGTGATGATGTTCAGGATCCTCTCGACGGAGAGGGGGTTGGTGAAGGAGTAGTTGTAGACGACGCTTTCATCCAGGGCCGCATCCTCGGCGGCCGGGTGCACCACGAAGGGCAGGTCGGTGATGATGCGCAGGCTCTCGATGACCTCTTTGAGGCTCTCGACTTCTTCGATGCGAAGGCTTTGGATGGTGGTCTCCGCCAGGCGGCGGCGAAGCTCCACGGATCCGGGGTCAGTGGTGGCACCCAGGTCGAGGCCGGGGCGACGGGCGCGCAGCTCGGTCAGGGCCAGCCAATCTTCGCGACTGGGCGTCTCGAAGACGGCCGTGGTCGGGACGCGCAAGATTTCGATCTCCTCTTCCCAGCGCTTGTACTGCTCGCGCTTGGCGGCCAAGGCCTCCTCGCGGACGAAGTTGCGCTCCTGGCGGAAGGAGGTGTCGCGGATGTCCTTGGCGCGCTCGTTGCGCGGATCTAGGCGCAGGGCCCGCTCGGAATAGTCGATGGCATCACCGTACTCCCGGTTGCGGAAGGACGTCACTGCCGCTTCGATCAGCTCGTTGACGACGCCGGTGCGGCGACCCGCTTCGGCATCCTCTTGGGCGCGCAGGAGGGTCAGGGTCTCAGACTCGGCTTGGGCCTGGGCCTGGGCCATTGCTGTGTCGCGGCGACCACGGATGTCCGTCTCCAGGCTCTCGATCTCACTGGTGAGATCGTCCCAAGAGATGTTGTAGGGGTTCCAGCGAATGGCATCGCCACCCAGGGACAGCTCCGTCAGGGCGGAGTCGAAGTCCTCGCGGGCGAAGTGAACCTTCGCGTTGCGGATGTTCGTCTCGACCTGGGCCCGGAGCTGCTGGAGCTGAAGCTCGTACTGCTGCTGCAGGGCGTCGGAGATCTCCGAATCGTTGGCGTAGGTGTTACCCATCAGGGCGCCAACGGTGCGCATCAGTTGCTTGACCTCGAGGTTGTCGGAATCAAGTGACAAAGCTTGGGCCAGCTCCTGCTGCGCTTCGTCCAGCCGCTGCTGGTCCATCAGGGCCTGGGCGTTGGCGATGCGCTGATCAACCAGGAACTGCTTGCGCTGATCCTGGAGAGCGAGGCGACCAAACTGGTCCGAGACTTGCTCGGACATGCCGTCATCCGTGTCCGCGGAGGCTGCATCAATGGCACCTCCGTCGGCGGTGGACTGCATCGGATCGCTTTCTCCATCATTCGATGAGCGCGTTGCACAGGCGCTCACAAAAACAGTGGAGAGGCAGAGCGCGGTGGCGACTTTCCTCATCTTGGGCTCACTCACAGGGGCGTGTACGGTTGGGGGGTCCGGTGCGCCCTTGGGGCGCAGGGGAGGACTTAGGCGGCGTCCTTTCACTCGGCCACGTGCAATCCTGATCGACTCGGCAGTTCGCCGGGACAAAAAGGGGGGGCACACGTAGACGGGTTTGGGATCCAGAAACTCGGTGGGGATCCAACTGGAGACTGCCTCGAATAGGAGGCGGTTCCCGGGAAGATCCAGGGTGGAAACACTCGGGTAGAAACACTCGGGTCCCCTGGCCGCTGCCTTGGCCCCCGTGGGTTTTCCACAGGGGTTATCGCGGTCGCACGCGGCGACTACCAAGGCCATGCCAAAGGACTGATTGGTTTCGAAGGAGCGGGGCACCGGTGAGGAGCCTGCTCCAAAGAGCGGGGGACCTATCAAGGTGTTCCAGAGAGGTGAAATCACCCTTTGGAACCCCAATTCAGGGTCCTGTGACGCGTTGCCACGTTGGGACCAGAATCCGGCCCCCACGTACTATGCACGACGTCGCAGATGCTAGCGGCAAGCGGGGGTGCCGTCCACGGATCGACCCCAAAACCAGCCCCTCAAGGGCAAAGATCTGACCCCCAATCTCGGCCCTAAAAGCATCTGCCAGGTCAGCTCAACCTGGAAACTCATCCTGGGCGATAGACCACTGCCTTGGCCCGCGGTTCGACCCCGGCCCCACCCAGCCAAGGCCAACGGGGAAGGTGGCTGCCGGGTTGCCCGACTTGGCGTCCCAAAGGCCCTAGGGGAGGCGTAAAGGGCGCATCTAGGCGCCCCAATGGGGGGGGCATTGGCCGGTGTCGCCCGGGGTCGCCCGGGGTCGCCCGGGCCGGGGGGCCATGAATCGCAGTGGGCCGGCAGTGCTGGGCACCGGACCGCGAGGTCTCTTAACGAGAAAGGGGCGCCCTTAGCGCCCCTTTCTAAACCGCTTGATCGCGGTGATCTACTTGTACTCGCCGACGAAGGTGATGTCGGTGTAGCCCGCTTCAATCACGGCGTCGAGGATGGGAACAACGTCTGCGTAGAACGTCCCCTTGCGGGCATCCACCGTCGAGGGGCGCTCGGGATCCTTGTCGAAGAGCTCAACCATGCGGCTGCGGACATCCTCCACCGCGTCGTACTTGCGCGAGAGAATTTGGTACTGCAGGACGCGTGTACCGGGCTCGATTGTAAAGCGGCGCTCGGGCTCACCACCCCAGGGCTGACCCTTATCAGTGCCCGTGGCAAAGATCTTGTTGCCTGCCTTAACCACCTGGATGGTGATCTCAATCTTCTCCTTGGGCTCGGCGTCGGATTCATTGACGCCGACGTCCTTCGGCAGGTAAGCGGAAAGCTTGCCTTCCAGGATTTTGAACTTCAGGGTCAGAATGAAGAAGATCAAGAGCAGGAAGGTGACGTCGATCATCGGCGTCATTTCCAGGTTGCTTTCTTCGCTAGCGATGTCTTCTAGGACGCTCATGGGAGTCTCCGTGGGGAGGTCGTCGGTGACCGATTCAGATCACGAGGTGGGCGGGTGCGATTGCAGAGGTGTCAGGTGGACCAGAAGGTGGGGACCAGAAGGGAGAAATACGGGGTTAGTTGCCCGCCGCTTCCCGTTCTGCCTTGGCTTCGGGGTCTTCCCCGGCTGCGAGCTGGATCTTCCAAATCTGGATGTCCTTATCGCCGCACCACTGCATGACGCGCTGGATGTATTTGAACTCTGTCCATTCGTCGGCGCGGATCAGGAGCGATTCACCGGGGAGGCTGGGGTCATCTTCATCCGGCTCCATGCGCTCCGCCGTGTCCACGAGCCAACCCATCATTTGGGCCGGGTCATCGTTCTCGGCAACGTAGTAGTCCTTACGCTTGATGATCATGTTCCCGCTCTGGGGGATGTTGATCACCGGACGCCACTCATCCGGGTTGGGCTTGTCCGGCTTGGCGGTGCGCGCCACCGGCAACTGGAGATCTTCCAGATCCTGCTGCGACAGGTCGGTGATGATCATGAAGAAGATGATGAGCAGGAAGGTGACGTCGATCATCGGCGTCATGTCCATTTCCATCTCTACATCTGCGTCGCTTGAATTCAGGTTCATTTGCTGGTCCTGACGGTCCTGATGCTGCGTGCCCGGAATCGCATCCCGGGGGTGTTCAAAGTTGGGGTTGGGTTCTGCACCAAGGCCCCCCGAGGCACCTCGTGGCACCAGGGAGGCCCGGTATCGATCTACCAGTGCAGCTACAGGGAACCTACCCGCCGTGCGGTTCCGGGTCACGGAACCAGGGCTAGGGAAGATCCTACCGAGAGATCCAGATGGACCTCTATCCGGTCGATCTCAGTCGACGTCCGGACGGAAGCGCTCGAAGAGGTCTTCGATGATGGCACCAGTCTCAATCACCGAACGCACAAGGTTGTTGCGCAGGAAGGCGAAGACGGCGGTCACCGGGATGGCGACCAGCAGACCGAAGAGGGTCGTCAGGAGCGCCTGGGAAATACCGGAAGCCAGCTGGGCCGGGTCGGCGTTACCGCCGGTGCTAGCGATCGCGTTGAACGCGCTCACCATTCCCGCCACAGTTCCAAGCAGACCAAGCATTGGGGCGACGTTGGCGATGAGGGAAAGCCAACCCACCTTCTGGTGCAACTTCACGGCTTCTTCGTCGCCCATCTCGGAGATCGATTTCTCGATCACGTCGAAGGGGTGCCCGATCTTGGCGATGCCGGCGGCGCAGGTGCGCGTGAGGAACGATTGCTCGTTCTCGCAGAGCTCCATGGCCTCCTGGAATTGACCTTCGTCAAAGAGGGCTTGGATCTCGTCGATTAGCTCCGGCGGTGCGAGCTTCTCACGCTTGAGCGAGACGAAGTTCTCAATGGCTACGGCGAGGCCGACAATGGAGAGGACGATAATCGCCCATCCAAAGGGACCAGCATCCTTGATGATCTTGCCGAAGGTGGGGCCCTCGGGGGCGGCCTTTGCGGCACCCTCCTGCATTCCATAGGAGGTTGCAGTCAGAAGCAGAAGGGCGGTGAAAATTAAGGGGAGCGACTTGCCTAGGGTAGAGAGCAGTCGCGGCTTACTGGAGATCGAGTCCATCCTCGTGGGCTCCTTGGGGAGAGGCTGTGGGTGCAGGCGCGGGGTGAGGCGGGAGTGGGGCCGCCGTCGCCCATGCCGGAGCAGGGGGATCGATGGCTAACGCCAAATAGCGCTAGCCCAAGGGGCAGCGTCAGCGCAAAGAGCACTGACGTTGATTGGTGGTTGCTTCCATTATCGATGCCAGTTGGCGCCGAAGCAGGGAGCACAGCTGAGGGGTCGGCTAGGCCGTCCTACAACTTTTTGGATAGATCCCGCGCGTCCAAGACGGCGGGGGTATCCGCGTAGCGTTCCAGAACTGTCGTCACCCAGGCCTTGGCTTGGCTACGGGCGTTGGAGTCGGGAAGTGAAAGGGCGCAATTGGCCAGGCCGATGAGGGCCTTCGCAGCGCGGTCTCGACTGGAGAAGTCGAGTGCGGAGACCTTAGCGAGTTCGAGCTGAGCTTCGCGGGCCTTTCCGGAGGCGAGCAGAGCCATGCCGAAGCCAAGTTGGGCGCCGAAGCGTAACTCGGCCTCATCGGCCTGGGCATTCTGTACCTGCGTGCGGAAGAAGGTCACCGCTTGACTGGTCTGTTCTGAGGCCAAAAGAACCCAACCTTCGCCGAGGCGGGCGCTGGCCTGGACCGCCAGTAGGCGCATTCGGTTGGGATCCTCTTCCTCGAGTCCCGCCAGGACACCCGGCAGGCTGGTCTCGATCGAGCTCAGGATCTCGCGGGCCGCATCGGCATTACCAAGCATCAGGGCTGTGTCGACCGCGGCGATTCCCGCCTCGTAGCAAAGGGCTAAGGAGTAGCCGGGGGTGGGAGTACCCGACTCGCCTTCGCCGAAGAGGCCGCGGTAGCTCGCTAGGGCCCCTACGCTGTCGCCGCTCAGGAGCGTCGTGCGTCCGTGCAACATGCGGGCGGCGGGGACTTCGCGGTTCGTGGCGTGATCCGCCAAGAAGGTCTCGAGCTCGGATTTCGCTTCGCCAAAGACCGTTTGGTCAACCTTGGCTTGCTCCACAAGGGCACGGGCGGCTTCGAGGCGCGCCTGGGCCTGGACCGCGGGGCGCGTCTCGCCATCGCCAGCCGCCAGGCGGAACTTTGCGGCGGCGTTCTCAAAATCGCCGCGCTGCATGTAAGACAAGCCATCGCTGTAGGCTGCTGGAACGCGTCCGAAGACCACGCGAACCACACTTGCGCTCTTGCGTTTCTTCTCGTCGCCGTCGAGATTCGTAATGACCGTTTCGGTCAAGGTGTTCGACTCGACCAGGCCGTTGTCCGTGCGCACCTCGCCGCGGGGGTTGATGTAGAAGACTTGGTCGGGCTTGCCCTGGATAGGGGCAGCAGCCAACTGGGTGGATCCCACGTAGAGGGAGCCTAGGACCAAGGATCCCAGTACCAACTTCTGGGCCAACTTTTGGGCCAACTCACGCACCACGGATCCTTGGACAAGGGGACGGCGGGGGGTGGACGTCGTGCTGGGCATCGAGGTGGGGGCGCTAACAGGCATGGAGCTGGCGGAAAGGGCGGGCATTCTAGCCGTGGGGATGAGGCTCACAACCGGGAACTGCCGGTGAGCCCAAAGAACGGGGTGTCGAATAAGGAGGATGAGGAGTCGGTAGCGGGGATCCTGTCTGGCTTTGGGGACCCTGCTGGCCTAGCGAACCTTGCTGTAGAGCCAGAGCAAGCGCTTCTGGACCGTGTCGTCGCCGTTGCAGCGTTTTTCGAGCCCAGCGTCAATACGGGGGCCGAGTTCACCCTGGAGGAACTCGATCTGACTCTTGGCAACCGCCAGGTGGGCTGAATCGATTTGGCCCCAGCGGTAGTAGCAGTAGGCCCGGTCAAGGCGCGCAGCGAGGTACTCGCAAGACCACTTGTCGGATCTGGCGATGGCGCGCTGCTCAAGGGAGAGTAAGTGCTTGGAGGCCTTCAGGAAGTTTTCCGCGTTACCGATCCCGGGGACCTCTGCCATCTGAGTGCTCGTGCCTTCGACCCAGCCGGTTACCGCGAGGCACCAGTCTAGGACGGGGCCAGGGGCGCCTTTCGTCTCGCTGTCGGGATCGGGGACGATCGGATCGAGAGCCTCGAAGGCCTCGGCGACACGCTTCTGCCTAAGAAGGGCATGACCCAGGTCGGGGATTACGTGCCTGCGCAAGTCCTCGTCGCGGTCGGCGTGGACTTCGGCCGTGCGGCGCGCGATGGCCTCGGCCAGCTCCCATTCCTCGAGCTCTGACCACAGGCTGGTCTCGCGGCGCATGTTGTCCCAGGCCGGCGTGGACTGAAGGCTGTTGGAGAGGCTGATCATCTCCGCCATATCACGGCGCAGTTTGGGCAGGGCATCGACGGTGCCAGCGGCTTCGGCGGCCGTGTAGTTCTCGCTCAAGACGCCGTAGATCTGCAGGGCGGCACGGCCCGTGGCTACGTTGTCGCGGAACTCCTCGACCATGACCGTGTGCACGGAGCGGGCGGCTTCGAAGTTCGGCGGCGTGGAGCGCAGGTGTGCGAGCACAACCATGTAGAGCGCGTTGACCGAGTAGCTGTCCTGACCCGGATGCTCCACATTGAAGTTGTCCAGGCGAGTGATCGTCGTGGCCCAGTCCTGGGCCTCGAAGGCGATGCGACCGAGGTAGAAGACCGACTGGGTCAAGGCCTGGGCCCGTGAGGCACTGCCCCCTCCGGTGGTGGGAGCATTGGCGGGGTTGACCGCGTACTCGTCCACAAACTTGGCGAACTCTTCTGCCGCGCGCACAAAGTCGCCGGTCTTGTAGAGGCACAGGGCTGCCTTCGCGAGGGCCTTGTCGTAGTTGTCCGAGGTGGGCTCAACCGCCAGATACTTCTCGCGGGCGCCGGCGTAGTCCTTTTCCCCGTAGGCCCGTTCGGCCTGGCGCCAGGTGATTTCGCCCTCGTCTTTCGAGAACTTCTGTACAAGTGTCTCGGCTTCGAGCCGCATGGCCTGGATTTGTTCGTCTCCGCCGGAGGCATTCAGCACTCGACCGATGGCGGTGTAGTAGAGCTGGGCGTTGCGCGAGTCGAACTCAGCGTCACCGTTCCAACTCAGAACGCCCTCGCGGTGCGTAAGCGCCGCTTCCAAATCGCGATCAAGCCCAGCGTAGGACCGACCTAGGAAGCTGTGGACCTTCGGCATGAACTCCGTGCGCGTCGCATCGTCCCGGCTCTGCAGGCTGAGCATTACACCGTGCAGGGCTTCGATTGCCGCGGGGTAATCCTTCTCGTAGAAGGTGCCTTCGGCAGCTTCATAGAGAATGCTCGGGTCGAGCTGCACGCCGGGCACGTCGCGCACTCGCTTGATCAGGGCCTGGGCATAAACCTGAAGGATGTTGCCCTTGTTGGTTTGATTGACTTCCTGGGCAATCGAAAGGGCCAGGTCGACACCCCGCCGCGTCTCACGCCGGTTGGTGAAACCAGCGTCGTTCATCTCCGTCTCGCCTTCGAACCAAGCCAGGTTTCCCTGGGTCGTGGAACCGCCAACCCATCCGCCGAGATCCACCAGGGTGTCGCCCAGGGCCAAGATCGCGAGGGAACCACGCGGCGTCAGGTCAAAGCCGTACTCCTTCCAGTTGTTGTAGGCCGAGAGGCCCCAGTGCACGGCGGTCTTCCGGTCGCCGGCAAGGTTGTAGGCTTCGATCAGCGTCGGCGTTCCGCGCTCGACGATTTCCCAGCGGGCTTGCTTGAGCTCCTGGGGAATCTGGTCCCAACCCTGATCATCACGTATCTCTTTGCTTGCCGGAATAAGCAGGTCCACCACAAATTCGGCATAGGCAGCGGCGTCCTCATAGGCACCATGGGCCAGCATGGACTTGGACGTCAGAAGGTAGGCGTTCAGGCCCCAGCCTGAAGTTTCGCCAGCGTCCACCGCGAGTTCCTCAAGGATCGTTTCCGCTTCATTGAAGAGGAATGTGCCCGTGGAGGAGAGATTTCCCTGGGTGATGCGCAGCTGCGCCATGTTCAGCATCAGGCGCCACTTTTCTTCCTTCTCGGAGCTGTTCAGTTCGCTTGAGTCCGCGAAAGCGTCGAGGAGGGTGCCGGTACGCTTGACGCCTTCGTCAAGCACCTCGCCCATGCGCACGCGCAGGGCTTCCGCATCTTCACCCACGGCGCTCTCGAGGTCGCGCTCGATCACGAGGGAGTAGGCGTTGGACAGGTCGACGAAGCTGCGCTCCGCCTGGGGCCGTTCGTCGGCGAATTCGTTGGAGTCCAGGAACTCCGCGTAGGCAGCGAGGGCCTTGTCGTAGAGCTCGCGCCGCAGGGGGGGATCCGACTCGCGCCGCGCACCCTCTGCATAAATGTCGCATTTGGCGAGGCCCAGCTTGATCGCCATCGGCGCAGAGGTGCGCCCCGACTCAAGCTCCACAATCAGCTCTTCAGCTAGGTCGACAAACCGATAACGCTGGGCCAGGCCACGCGCATACTCGATGTCCGCCTCCATTTGCTCGTCCGAACGCTTTTGGGCGTCGATACCGGTGACCAGGCATCCGAGCATGCCAAGGACTAGGAGCGGTGCGGCGTTCAGAGGGCGGTCCAACATAGGAACTGCGTGGAAAGGTCGGTGGGGCGCAGGAGCGCCAGGTGGAGATCCCCAGGGCTATCCGGGCTCATCCAGTGGGGAAACAAGAGGCAAGACCCATCACGTTCCGGACCAATCCAACGCCTTGGGCACACCTCAAGCAGAGGTAAGCCACAGAAGAAGAGCAGGGGAGTGGACCGGACACTCCGGCGCGCGGAGAGCGGTCTTCCCAAGCTACCCGCAAAGGTTGACTAGGTTTCGTAAACACCACTCCGAAGCAGTCGCGCTGCCACGGGGGGGATGGGGGACAAATACGTTAACCGCAATCCCCCAGCCCGCAAAGCCCGCCCCCCGAGACCCCACCCATCTTCCCAATTTTTTCCCCTCCCCCCTCAACACGAGCCCCCCAAAAAATCCACCCGCCAAAAGTCCCCACCCCAAGATTCCACCCCAAGATTCAACCCCAAGATTCAACCCCAAGATTCAACCCCCTCGCCCTGGGCTCTCAATTCGGGCTCTCAATTCGGACTCTCAATTCGGACTCTCAATTCGGTAGTCCAGCCCCATCCGCGTCAGCAGATGTGCCAAAGGCATGGCGACTGATTCTCCTGAAGGCGCAGATCGTCATCCTGCAGGAGCAGGAGCCGCCCGACGCCCAAAATGGGGCAGGCCGAGACGCCCGCCCGCCCCCAACTCCCCACCCTCATCAACGGGAGAGGGGGGCCAGTCGCCACCGGCGACCGCCCCCCTCTCCCGTTCAAGTCCCAATCACCTAACTCTGCTTAAGCGTCTCGTCCAACCCCATTTCAGCGTCGGTCGGCTCCTGCTCCTGCAGGATGACGATCTGCGCCTTCAGGAGAATCAGGAGCTTCCGGTTGGAAACGTAGTGCCCCTTCTCCTCAAAGAGGAACGACACGATCGGGATCTTGTTCAGGATCGGAACACCCGAACGCAGGTCCTGCTCTTCGTGCACTTTGAAGCCGCCGAGGAGGACGGTTCCGCCGTCGGGCATGGGCACCGAGGTGCGCACGCGGCTGATCTCAAGCTCCGGGAGCTGGATCGTGACCGTGTTACCGGAAACACCGAGGCTGGTCGTAAAGGTGCGGATCGGGCGCTTCAGTGTGGCGACCGTGGGACGCAGCTCCAGGGTGATGAAGCGGCGGTCCGCGGAGACGACCGGGCGCACGTCCAGGACGACGCCGTCCTGCACAACACCGATGATCGGGTCGGCGATTGAGGCCGCCTGGGCGATCTCAACGTCGAAGTCCTGCAGGTAGGCGAGCTGGTTCATCACGGTCAGGTTCGAGCGCGCCGTGTTGAACACGAGCACGTTCGGGGCCGTGACGACCTCGACGCGTTCCGACTTGGAAACGGCCTGGAGAATCAGCTGCAGTTGCAGGTCGTTGAGGTACGTCCACTGGAAGGCCAGGCCGCCGGTGGATTGCAGAACGTCTTCGTCACCGAGGCTCGAGTCGAAGAGGTTCTCCGTACGGGCCAGGATGCTGCCGTCATTGCCATCGTCAAAGAAGGCACCGGGGCGGGTGTTGGTTCCGATCTCGTTGCCGATCGTCTGTTGAGCGGAGCCGTTGCCAAAGTCGTCGAAGAACTGGTTGGTACCACGACCGGGCTGACCCAGACCGCGGAAGTCCACGCCGATGTCCTCGAGGAAGTTGTCCTCGACTTTCAAGAAGCGCGACTGAATGTCGACCATGATGCCGGTGGCCTCACGCAGATCGTCCAGGAGCTGGGCGATCTGTTCGTGAACCTCGGGCGTTTGGTAAACAACCAACGTTCCGTTGGAGATACGCAGGGCGGTGCCCTCTTCCCAGGAGTCAACGGCGATGTTGTCCTGGATGGTGCTCTCGAGGACGTCCGCGGTGATGACCAGGGCCTCGCGCTCTTCGAAGTCTTCGTCGACCGGATCAAGGCCGCCCGAGGGCTGCACGTTGATGTCGCGGCCGGGGAAGTCGCGCACGGGGCGAATCAAGTCGCGCACTTCGTACATGCGTAGGACCTGACCACCGGTGAGCTCATCGGCGGTGACGAACTTGACGACGCCGTCCTGGATCTTCCAACGCAGCTCTTCCTTGGTCTCGATGATCAGGTCGAGCAGCTTGCGAACACTGCGGTCTGGAAGGGTCAGGAGAACAGCGGTGTCGTCCGGGTCCAACTCGTCAAGGACGGTCGGGGAGACGATGAAGTTGACGCCGGAAACGCTTTGCAGGAAGCGGGCCACTTCTTCGAGGGGGGCGCCTTCGCCATCCTCCCCAAAGTTGACCGGCACGCGGGTCTCCTGGAGACGGGCGAGGATCGCTTCTTGGTTGGCTTCGGCTTCCGGATCAGCGATGGAGAACGAGACCGAGGTGCGTTGGCTGACTTCGCCCCAGCGGCGCATGTCGTCGAAGACCACGACGTCGGTCTGGGGCGTGCCCAGGTACTCGATGTCTTCCATCGTGCGGACCCATTCCTCGCGGTAGCGACGGTATGTGTCCTGGCGCGTGCTTTGGTGACGTGCTTCCTGGGCCAGGTCGCGCAGTTCAATGGCGGTCTCGTTGCCCGGATCGTAGATCAGGATCTGACCGGACAGGGTCTCCGCTAGGGAGTAGCGCTCGTTGAGGAACGCGTCGTTGGCCTGGCCATAAAGGGTGCGCAACTTGCGGGCGCGGTAGTCAGACCGCTCTTGGTCCTGCATCTGCTGCTCCTTGCGAGCGGCTTCGACGGAGGCGAGCTCGGCGCGCATGCCGGCTTCGTTAGCCTCCGAGAGGGTGGAGCGGATTTTCTCACGCACGACGCGCTCGTCGAGGGTGTCCGTGCCCACCAGGGGGTGGAAGCGCAGGATCGACTCTGCCTTGCGATAAGACTCGAGCGCCATGTCGAACTGACCGAGGCGACGGTAGTCGTCTCCGTCACCGGCCTGCTTGGCGGCTTCCAGTTGAGCCTGTGCACGGCGCACACTCTGCTGCTGCACTTCGTCATCGAAGTACTGCGCGGCAGTGGCGTACTCGCCGCCCATCAGCGTTTGGATCTCACGCAGTCGTGCGCGTGCCGTTTCGTTGGAGGGGTCGATCTCAAGGGCCGCGGCGTATTCCGCCAAGGCACCCTGGAAATCGGCGATGTCCTTGAGCGTGTCGCCCATTTCGATCGAGGCGGCGGAGAGAACTTGGCGACGGGACATTTCCCGTTGCATGCGCTCTTGAGCGCCTTGCATGCCGCCACCTTGGGGGTCGCTGTCTTGTGCAGACGTGGCGATCGCCTCGGTGGGCGAGATTTCCTTGGGCTGTTCGAGGGCCGGGTCGGTGGCAGCGTTGTTGTTGCTACCGAGGTCCTTGTTCATCGCTTCGTCCGCATTGGTGCGGTCGGAGGTTTGACAGGACCCGGCTACGGCGATCAGGAGGCTGGGGAGCAGGAGACGGCGAATGTGCATGATCCTCCCAACGCCTCGAAAGGCGTTGGCCAGTTGGATGGGGGCCAGTGTGTCGGCGGGGAGCAGGAGAGGACGGCAGAGAGTTTGAGCTCTGTTGGTCTCAACGCCAAAGGGCGCTGAACCGGAGGTGGCCCTAACGCGCTAAGGCGTCGAGCCAGAATCGAATTGTGGGAGCCGGTAAGGGATCCCAGACCTGAGAGCTAAGGCAGGGGGGGAGGCCCGTAACAACCCCGCGGGGGGTCGAAGGTGGCAGGACCAGTCCTCTGTTTCCGATCGGAGACGGGCCCAAAAAGGCCGCCGACCGGGGCGGGAGGATAGCCGGGCCCTAGCGGAGGGTCAACTCGCCACCGGTTACCTGTGCGACAGGTGACCGGCTACGGAGCATCCGAAAGTTCGGGGGACGAGTTCACTAGGTCCGCGGGAGACCCAGTACTCCCATGGCAATTTGGATGTCCGCCCAGCACTCCCCCTTCTTCTCTGGATTGCGTAGGAGATACGCCGGATGCACCGTGGGAATGACCTTGCGGCCCTTCAAGTCATGGATCCGGCCCCTCAAACTGCTAATCGAGAGAGAGCTCTGGAGAATGTGCTGTGCCGCATGGCGCCCCAGGGGGATCAGGACCTCAGGGTCGATGAGCTCGATTTGCTGGTCCAGGTAGGGCGTGCAGGCCGCCTTCTCCTCAGGTTCCGGGTCTCGATTCCCCGGCGGACGACACTTAAGGACGTTTACGATGGCGATTTCGCTGCGCTTGAGCCCCATGCCCTTTTCGATGATGTCGGTAAGTAGGCGTCCAGCTGCGCCTACGAAGGGGATACCTTGGGTGTCCTCGTCGGCGCCGGGGGCTTCGCCGATAAAGAGGATGCGAGCCTGGGCTGAGCCGTCCATGAAGACTGTCTGCTGGCGGGTCTCGTGGAGGTGACAGGTGCGGCAGTCGGCTACTGTTGTCCGGAGTTTTTCCAAGGCAGCCAGGGTGTCCGTGCTACTCGGCGGGGACGCCTTTTCAGGGGGCTTCGGGGTTTGAGCATGCGTTTGTCCCGGGCTGGGTGCCCCCCGCGCGACCAGGGGAGAGCCTCCTGGCTTCTCTGTGCGCCTCTGCCCGCGCCATTCGGCCCTACGCGCGCTGTGGGTCAGGGCACGGGCCAGACGAGCCAGCTCCTCACGCTCGGTTCCGGGGGCCGGGGCGTCAGCTGCGGAATCTTGACTCATTGTGTCTGCTCCAGAAGTGGCCTACCCAGGAGTCGTACCAGGGGGTCTCCGTCGGAGTCCTGTCCAGGCGTGTCCAATTCTAGCTCGACCTCAACGACGGGAGGAATGGGCCCTTGGAAGCTCTCCAGGGGGATTCTGACCCGTTGGTAGCGGCCAGAGAGGCCTGCTCCGCCCTCGAGCACGATGGTCTCGCGGGCGCCAACCAGGCAACGCCGGAAGTCGTTCCCCAACTCCTGGGCCACTTCGCCCAGGCGCGCACGGCGTTCACGCACGACCTCCGGGGCCACTGCTCCCCCAAGGAGAGCCGGGTTCTCTGCCGCAGTGCCCGGCCGCGGAGAGAATGGGAAGACGTGAATACGGCAGAAACCAGCCTGGCGGGCGGTTTTCAGGGTCATCTCAAAGGCTGCATCGTCCTCGCCGGGAAATCCCACCAGGATGTCGGCGGTAAAGGCGGGGCGATCGAGTCGGCTTCGAATCTCCCGGCAACAATCCACATATTCCTCGGCCGAGTACCAGCGATTCATGCGCTTGAGGGTCCCGTCGTCCCCCGATTGCATGGGCATGTGCAGGTGCGGCGCGATCCGGCGGGGGTGGCGGACCATGGCATCGAGCACGGAACCGGTGACCTCCGTGGCTTCGATGGAGGAGAGCCGTAGGCGCCACTCCTGCGGGAGGCCGTCGTGTCCCGGAACCTCGACCGCCGCCAGGGCTTCGAGCAGCACGCCGAGGTTGCTCCCAAGGTCCCGGCCCCAGTGCCCAATGTGAATTCCACACAGGACGATCTCCCGGTGTCCACTCCCGACGAGGCCGCGCACTTCGGCTACAAGTTCATCCACGGGCCGCGACTGACTGGCCCCGCGAACCTTGGGGATGATGCAGAAGGCACAGGCCATATCGCAGCCATCCTGGATCTTCAGGAAAGCCCGTGTATGGCCCGCAAATGCCGTAATGCCTGCCGGAACCCCCATTTCCTCTGGATCGGATTCCAGGCCCAGGTGGCGTAGGAAATTGGCCGGGCGCTTGGCTTCTCCATTACCGAGAACCCACTCAACGCCGGGCAAAGCACGCAGGATTGCGGGCTCACTTTCCGCCAGGCACCCGGTCATGGCGATGCGTACATCGGGGTTCTCCCGGTGCAGGCGGCGAACGAGTTGGCGCGCCTTGCGTCCGGCCTCTGCGGTCACTGTGCAGGTATTCACCACCACGAGTCCGGCCGACTCCCGTGGCCCTTTTTCCTGCCATCCACGCCGGGTCAGAGCTTCCCGTAGGACCTGGGTGTCGTACTGATTGGCTTTGCATCCGAAGGTCACAAAACGCACGCCGCCGCGGGTCTCGTCGTGGACTTCGAGGGACGCATCAGCCACCGAATTGGCAGCGGTGAGGGTCATTCCAGGGGGCAAACCGGATTTCATGGGGTGGGCGCATGGGCGCGCCGCGCATCCTACCCTTCCGTGCTCGCCCGGGGGTCTCCGGTGACGGCCCATTCCGGACGCCGATGCACTTCGCCGTATTTGGCCGCGTCCGTGGGGGAGACCGATATCCGTGGGAGGAAGCACGTCCCCC